>CAJLGW010000001.1 GCA_905206345.1 uncultured Sutterella sp.
AGCTATTCGATCCGGGAAAAGTTATTGTCAAAACCTAATGGAAAATTTGGGTTAAATGCCGTGTTGATCGATCACATCGATAAAACCACCACCTAAGCAGACTTCGCCGTCATAAATTACGGCGCTTTGACCAGGTGTGACGGCCCATTGAGGAACGTCAAAATCCAATTTGAAAGCCTCTTCTGAACTCTCGGCAATACGGCAAGCACCGTCGGTTTGACGATAACGCGTTTTAACAGTTAATTCAGAACCGGCAAGCGGGGCAACGCCGGATACCCAATTAGGCATTACAGCTGTCAAATGATGACTTAATAACCACGGATGGTCATGGCCTTGCGCAATCCAAAGCGTGTTCGTAGCAAGATCCTTGCGGGCAACAAACCACGGTTCGCCATTGCCGTCACGACTGCCACCGACACCAATGCCCTTGCGTTGACCTAAGGTATAGAAAGCCAAGCCCATGTGTTCACCGACGACTTTCCCGTCGGTTGTCTTCATGGGGCCGGGGTGTGTGGGCAAATAACGGTTTAAGAACTCTCTAAAGGGACGTTCACCAATAAAGCAAATGCCCGTAGAGTCTTTTTTCTTAGCGTTGGGCAAACCGATTTCTTCAGCAATTTTTCGCACTTGCGTTTTGCGCAATTCACCCACAGGGAAGATGGCCTTGCTGATTTGTTCTTGCGTTAAACGGTGCAAGAAGTAGCTTTGGTCTTTCGTTTCATCTAAACCGCGCAACAATTGCGTTTTACCATCGACTTCACGAACGCGAGCGTAGTGACCGGTGGCGATTTTTTCGGCACCCATGGCCATGGCGTGATCTAAGAAGGCACGGAACTTGATTTCGGCATTGCAAAGCACGTCAGGATTGGGCGTACGGCCGGCAGAGTATTCACGAAGGAAATCAGCAAAAACGCGATCTTTATATTCTTTGGCAAAGTTGACAGCTTCAATATCAATGCCAACCACATCAGCCACAGCCGTGGCATCAATGAAGTCTTGGCGAGAAGAACAGTACTCACTGTCATCATCGTCTTCCCAATTCTTCATGAAAAGACCGATCACATCGTAGCCTTGTTGCTTAAGAAGGTAGGCGGAAACGGCGGAATCCACGCCACCCGACAAACCGACAACAACTCGTTTGCTCATAAAAACCCTTTGCACTAAAAATATTCAATGCGCTAATTATAAGCAAGCGTTACAATATCGGCTTTGATTTTGTTTTTGATTTCCGAGTGTTATGAGTTTAGAAAAGCTTATTCGAGAAAGAACGCAGCACTTGTGTTCGCGCTTACAGATTAAGGTGCCAATCATTGGATCTCCCATGGTGGGTGTGGTGACGCCTGCGATGGTGGCGGCGATCAGTAATGCCGGTGGCTTGGGCGTTTTGCCTTGTGGTTTTATGACGGCTGAAGAAATTGCCACCGAAGTGGCCAAGGTGAGAGCGCTCACCGATAAGCCTTTTGCACTCAATATCCGTGTCGAAGCGCGTGAACCGGAAGATCCCGCAAAAACGCAACAAGTCTTTGACGCTTTAGAACCCTTGCGTGATGAATTAAACGTCCCTCATGTGTTGGGGACGGTGCCCTCTTTTGAAGAACAGTTCGAAGCCATCGTTAATGCTCAAGTGCCGGTGGTTTCCTTTAGTTTCGGTGGCCCTCGAGAAGAGTTTGCCGAGAAGTTGGAAGCAATGGGCGTGGAGATGATGGGAAGCGTTAACTCCACGCGCGAAGCTAAAGTTTTAAAGGTCGCAGGGTGTGGCACGGTTATTGCTCAAGGCGTAGAAGCCGGTGGCCCTCGTCAATACTTTGAAAATCCCTTAGAGGCCTCTAAGGTGGGTTTGATGGCGTTGTTGCCTCCTGTGCGTCGCGTTTGTGGTGAAACGATTGATGTGGTTGCCGCCGGTGGCATGATGTCGGCTCAAGCGATGTTGGCGAGCATTCTTTTAGGCGCCAATGGCGTGCAAATTGGTTCCCTTTTGGTTCGCTCTTCGGAATCTGCTTGGCCTCAAGCCCTTAAAGATCAAGTGCCTTGGTGCGATGATGCGTCAACGCGTTTTTCCAATTGGGCAACAGGTCGTGAAACTCGTGTGATTCCGACGGGGTTATTTGAGGCTCTTAAGGATGCTGAGTTGCCCGTGAGCCCTTATCCGGGTCAATACAAGGCAATGTCAGAAGTCTATCGCGGGGCGATCAATGAAAACCGTGCCGACTTATTGGAAATGCCCTTGGGACAAGCGGCGCAATTAGCACCTGCGCAAGACACAAAAACGATTATTGACACGTTAATACGTGATTTTGAAACCATGTTAGGGGAAGACTGTGGCGATTAAGATTTTTACGGCACTTTTGGTGCAAGACGTTCAAAACGATTATTTAACCTATGGCGTACGTCCTGTTGAAGGCGCAGAGGCCGTCTTTGCACCGATTTCTGAAATGGCAAAAACGTTTGAGCGCGTGATTGTGGCTCAAGACTATAAGCCTGAAAATCACATCAGTTTTGTGGACAATCACACCGGTCGCACGGTGGGTGAAACCGTAGAATCTGAATTCGGTCCCGTGGTTTTAACGCAAAAGTGCTGCGTCGAAGGCACGCAAGGCGCCGATATGCCTCGCCAAATGCCCTTGCCGATGTCTCGTATTATTGCGATTTTAAAAGGCGTTCAAGCCGGTGTGAATAGCTATTCGGCTTTTTTAGAAGCTGATCGCAAAACCGAAACGGGGTTAGTTGCCTATTGCAAGGATCGATTTGTTAATCGCATTTATTTGTGTGGCTTAAACGTTGATGATTCTTTGATCCGTACGGCGTTTGATGCCCTTCACTATGAAATTGAAGTCTATTGGGTTAAAGACGCCGTGGCAGGAATCGAAGCCGATCGGGATGCCTTTAAATTAAAGAGTTTAGAGGATCATGGCGTGCATTTTGTCACCATGCAAGAGGTATTAGAGCGAGAAATTCTTTAATAATTTCTGAGGAAAATATCTTAAAAAGAGCGGTGCAATCCGCTCTTTTTTTTGTAAAATGCCTTGAACGATCATGAAATTTTGATTAGTATCAAAAAAAAAATTTGAGTTTACGAATGTAACTCACTTCACACCCCACTCGCATTGGCGAGCTTGAAAGGAGAAGTTCCATGCTTCATCATGAATCTAGTATTGAAATTGGTGCGTTAAGTAACAAGTCCAAGATCATACCTCTTATCATTGGGCCGCTTTTAGCCTTGGCCCTGTACTTTATTCTTCCTGAATCGTACCAAAACACGGCCGGTCAAACGGTGGAATTTAGCCATGCCGGTCGCGCCTGCGCAGGGATCGTTTTGTGGATGGCAACGTGGTGGTTTACCGAGGCTGTACCGATTGCCGTTACGTCATTGTTGCCCATTGTGCTTTTCCCGCTTTTTGGTGTTTTGAGTCCTTCTGAAACGCTCAAAAATTATGCCAACAGCACGATTTTCCTCTTCATGGGTGGCTTTTTGATTGCTGCCGGTATTGCTCGTTGGCATTTAGACCGTCGTATCGCTTTGTTGACGATTCGAGTGTTTGGGACGAAGCCACAACAAATTATTCTGGGTTTGTTGGTGGCGACGGGCTTTTTGTCCGCTTGGGTCAGTAACACGGCCACGGCTGCCATGATGGTGCCGATCGCTTTGGCGGTTTTGGGTGTGGTTCGTAATACGCGTGGTGATGAACCGATTGATAAGCGAGAGTACAACTTTGGCGTTAGCGTCTTGTTGTCCATCGCTTACGGCGCAAGCTTGGGTGGTGTTTTAACGTTGATCGGTACGCCGCCTAACGGGATTTTTGTTCGCTTTGTTGAACAAATGTATGGCGTGAATGTGAACTTTTTGGAATGGATGAAGGTTTCGATTCCGATTGTTGGCATTTTGATGGCTAGCACTTACTTCCTGATGACCAAGTTCTTGTTCCGTGAACAAATCTCGGAATTGCCCGGTGGCAAAGAATGGGTCAAAAACGAAATCTCTCGTTTAGGGCCTTTGAGTAAAGGCGAAAAGATTGTGTTGACGGTCTTTGTGACGGCTGCCGCTTTGTGGTGCTTTGGTCCTTTGATTCGTGGTTTTGAAGTTGATGGTATTCGTCCCTTTAAAGACTTGAGCGACACCGTGATCGCTATGGGTGCGGGCATCATTTTGTTCATCATCCCGGTGGATATTAAGCGCGGCGTGCACGCATTGGATTGGTCGAGTGCTTCTGAAGCCGTGGCTTGGGACGTGCTTTTGCTCTTCGGTGGCGGTTTGACGATGGCGCACGCTATCCAAACGACGGGGATGGCCAGTGTTGTGGGTTCGGCTGCGATCGTTTTTGCCGGCTTGCCCGATATCGCTGTTGCCGGCGGTATTACGACGTTGGCCGTCTTTGCTTCTGAATTTACGTCCAACACGGCTTTGGCCGCAACGATGATGCCTTTGGTGGCGGCTATTGCTGAGTCCATCAATATGCATCCGGAATCCTTGTTAATTTGCACGACGGTGGGTGCCTCAATGGCCTTCATGATGCCGGTGGGTACGCCCCCGAATGCCATCATCTTTGGGACGGGTCGTATTCGTATCACTGAGATGATTCGTGCGGGCTTCTGGCTTAACATCATCTCCATTATCGTGATTACGTTGGTGACGTCAGTCATTTCGTTGGGCGTGATTCCCTAAACGACTATTCTTTATAGAAGAAAGGCTCTGAGTCGAAAGATTTCAGAGCCTTTAACTTAAATTGGGACGTTATATTGCTGCTGCAAAATGCGCTTTCGTTCCGTTTCAATCTCGCGTCGTTTCTGAACGTACCATTCAATGAAAATTTGAACGCGTTTTAACTTTGTGGCTTCAAGCGTTGAGGCGATGTAGTAGTCCAAGTTAGGGGCGTGCCAACCATTTAAAACGGGGATTAATTCTCCACTCATCAATTCTTTATAGCAATGGTGCATAGGGATGTCAGCAATAATGCCGGCACCAGCAAGCGCGGCTTCTTTAACGGCCTTCATGCTATTAACACGCAAGGTAGAGTGCCACTCATAGGTGCGACGGTCACCGGCTAATTCCAACACTTTTTCTTGACGGCGATGGCGTCCCGTGTATACGATGCCAAAGTGCGAGCGAAGATCTTCAGGCGTCTTAGGCATTCCGTGATTTTTCACGTACTCGGGAGAAGCGCATGGGATGAAAACGGAACGAGAAACCCAATTTTCAATGAGATTGGGGTTATTCACGGGACCGTAATAGAACATGACATCGGTTTGCCCGCGCATGTAGGTACGAGGATCATCGTCGGCGATGATATCGAACGTGATGTGCGGGTACTTTTGTTGAAATTCGCCCAAGATTGGAAGAATTTGCGATTGCATGAAGCCGGGTCTGGCCCCGAATCGGATGATGCCGCTATCTTGTTCGCCCTTGGTCGAGAGTGTTAATAGGGATTGATTGAACTCTTCCCAAATGGGCTGCAGTTTGTCTCTGGCTTGCAGGGCAAATTGGGTTGGAGCAATAGTGGGGCCGTTGCGAATGAGTAATTCGTGGCCCACGTCACTTTCAAGCGCTTTAATCAAGCGCGAGACTTGTGTTCGATCCAATCCTCGTTGATCTGCCACGCGCGCAAGGGACTGTTCCTCAATGACACGGAACAATAATTCCCAAACCTCGAGGTGAAATCGCTTTCGATTAAGCAATTGATCCATTAGTATTTTCCCTAAAATTGCAAAAATTGCACGATAAGACGTGAAAATCTATCTTTATTTTAAAACAATAATCAGAAAGATTGACTGATTTTATTAAGAAAATTAAATTTCCCTAGAAATTATTATGTATGAATAATAGTGCAAAAATCTCATGATGAAATAAAATCTCTTTTCTATAATTCTCCCTCATGATTGTCAAAAAATAGTGTGAAAGGACTTTAGAAGATGGTCTGGGTCGGTTTACTGATTGTGATTGGAACGTTCGCGTTAATTATCAAAAATTACGAAACGCGAATGACGTTGTTTTTATCCGGTGCGCTGATGGCCCTTTTGGGGGGCGACCTAGTGATGGCTGCCAATGCTTTTATTAAGCAATTTACCAATAGCGGTTTGGTGCCGATCGTTTGTACGGTGATGGGGTTTTCGTATGTGATTCGGGTCACGAAGTGTTCGGAACACTTGGTGGCCGTGGTCACGGGGCTCTTAAGTCACGTCAAGCTTTTTGTGGTGCCGGGCGCCGTCATTGTGACCTTCTTTTTAAATATTTCGCTGCCGTCTGCGGCCGGTGTTTCCGCTGCGGTCGGCACACTTTTGATTCCGATGTTGTTGGCCTTGCGCGTTAAGCCCGTGATGGCCGGCAGTGCCGTTTTCTTGGGGACCTGGGGTTCGGTCATTTCCCCAGGGTTTATGTTTAATCCTCTAGTCGCTGATATGGCAAAGACGGATGTGATGACCGTGATTGCAGCGATTGCTCCTGCCGTGCTTTGTGGTTTGGCAGTGGCGGTTGCAATCTTGGCCATCACATCTCTTTTTTTGAAAGAGGGGGTGGGAACATCTCCCGTGAGTTTACAAAGCGCTTTGCCTGAGGATTTTAAGATTAACGGACTTTATGCCATCGTCCCCGTGGTACCGCTTTTATTGTTGGTTTTGGGCTCTAAGCAAGTGGGTATCTTGCCCTACATCACAGTACCCCAATCCATGATTATCGGTGTGGTTTTAGCGATTGTGGTGACGCGTTCTTCGCCGGGGCAAACGACCAAAGAATTTTTCCGCGGTGCCGGTGACAGTTTCTGCGAAGTGATTGGTTTGATGGCGTGCGCCGCCATGTTCTGTGCAGGGATGGAGCAAATCGGTTTGACGGGTGCACTCTTAGATGCCATGAAAAACTCCACATCGGCAACGCAAGTAGCCGCCACGGCCGGTCCTTTCTTGATGTCCGTGGTATCGGGTTCAGGTAATGCTGCCTCGTTAGCCTTCATCGGCACGGTGGTACCGCACGCCCCGGAATTCGGTTACACCATTACGGAATTGGGGGGCGTGGCGCAAGTCTCAGCCGCTTTGGGCCGCACGATGTCGCCCGTGGCAGCGAGCGCCATCATTTGTGCTCGATTGGCCGGTGTCAATCCGATGTCGATGGCTAAGCGCAATGCATTGCCGACCATCGCCGCTGCAACAACGATTTCGCTTTTGTTGTTGTAAGAGAAAAAGTTTCGAGAGAGTAGAGAGTGCCGCCATTGCTTCTCATTTGGGAGCAATAGCGGCATTCTTTTCTATTTTTTGAGTTCTTCCATTTCTTTGAGCGTATGAATCGGCGTAAAGGTACCGTCATCGTTGGCTCTAAAGACATAGTGTTCTTTTAAGTAAATCAAGTCAGGGCGACCGACGCTTTCTAGTTCGGCCAAAATGGCAGCGCGTGCAACCACTTTTGCGCCTGCGGCCGTTGCCAATTCTTCAATGGCTTTCAGTGATTCGCCCGTGGCAAAGACGTCATCAATCAAAGCGACGCGTTTGCCCTTAATACGCTCAGCGTCGGCACCGTCGAGCCACAAGGTTTGCTCTTTTTGTGTCGTGACAGAGTGCAAGGTATGAGAGAGCGCATTTTGCATGTAGGGCTTGTAGCTTTTACGAGCAACGATAAAGTCTTTCATGCCCATGATGCGACTCATTTCATAGGTAAGAATGATGCCTTTGGCTTCAGCTGTCATCAAAAGGTCAACTTCGGGCAAACGTTTGACAAGCTCGGGAGCGGCGGCTTGAACTAACTCGGTGTCGGATAACACCACAAAACTGGCCAGTGCCAACTTGTCTGCGACGCGGACATAAGGCAATTTGCGCTTAATGCCTAATAATTCAAAGTCAAAGTACTTCATTGTCAGAATACTCCCTCAAAAACCAATAATAGGAACAGCCTCAATTGTAACGAAAGATCGTCTGATTCGTTGTTTTTGTTTTTAACTATGGTGCCTATATATTTAGTACAAAAGGTACAACAGGTGGCCAATATATTGTGTTATATTGAAAATCACATTAGAAAAGGAGAATGAAAATGGACGAAAAGATTCAATTAAAAGACAGCGAACGTCAACCCTGTGAAGTGTGGACCCGAGTGATGGGTTACCATCGTCCGGTTTCGTCTTTCAATGTGGGTAAGAAGGGTGAATTTGCTGAGCGCAAGTACTTTGAAGAAAAGAAGTGCCACTTAGACGAACCCGCCAAATAACAAAAAGAGGATCGAAAATTCGATCCTCAATTTGTTTTAAGACCTTCGATTAAGCGGGGAATTTTTTGACCAATTCGTCAAATTCTTCACTCCAGTCTTTCTTCCACTTTTCTTTCGTCGCTTCGTCAATCCAAGCGCCGTCAATGCCGTTTAACATAAAGCCCTTGAGTTGATCGAGGGAGAAATTCAAGAAGTTGTACATCAACATCCACGTTTGCGTTGCATTGACGTGGTGCATCGTGGGATCGTCCGTATTGGGATGGACGCGAAGACCCATTTCAACCATCTTTCGAATCGGTTGCTTAATCGCCCATTCTTCATCTGTGAACGTGCGCAAGTAGTAAGAGTTCGTGGGCACGACCGTAAAGATAAAGTCACGATCTTTGGCGACTTGGACGAGTTGGGGATTATCAATAATCGTGTAGCAGTGATCCAGGCGATCGGCTTTTAAAAGATCCATGGCGGTTTCGACGTTGCGCCAGTGACAGCCGAATTCACCGGCGTGAATCGTGATCTTAAAGCCCGCGTCCTTGGCCATCATAAAGGCTTTCCAGAAGTTTTCCGGTTCATGATCGTTTTCACGATAGTCAATCCCCAAACCGATGGTTTCAGGCGCACGATGCGCAATCATTTCTCGCACCAACTCGACGGCGTATTCAGGTTCAGCTTCGCGGTCAATGGATGGAATTAAGCGACCGATCACGCCGAAATCTTTTTCGCCTTGATGAATGCCTTCGATGATGGCGGCTTGCGCTGCTTCAAAGCTATAGTGACGGGCCAGCCCCGTGTAGTTCCAGAAAAACTCCGTGTAACGAATACCGTGCTTTTTGCAGTCTTGGAGGTATTCGTAGGTAATGCGCGTGAGCATTTCGGGCTTAATCAAAATGTGCTCTTCCAAAGCTCGGAAAATGCGCAATACTCCCACCGGCTTATCGCCACGCGTGAAGAAGCCGTCAATTTCTTCTTGGCTAACAGGAGCGCCGGACGCTTTCACGAGGTCTTCAAAAGTGGCTTTTTGGGTGGTGCCCAATAAATGGCAATGCAATTCCGTCTTAGGAATAGCAGAGAAAAAGTCCATATGTGCTTGCGTCATCGGACGAGCAAAGGGAGAATCAGGAACAAAGGCAGGATTGTCTTTACGCATTGCGAATAACTCCAAAATGTCAATAGGCGAAATATTGCTATTTCGCCTACTGTGATAGAACTTCTCTAGTGTGTTAATTAAATAACCACACAACCGGGCTCTTGGTCTTTACGCGTGACGATTTCGCCCAAGCGGAAGACCTTTTCACCTTCGGCTTCGAAAGCCTTGATAGCGGCATCGGCTTCTTCAGCAGACACGATCACGACCATGCCGATACCGTTGTTAAACACACGGTGCATTTCGTGAGAATCGATGTTGCCGGCTTCTTGCAACCAGTCAAAGACGGCCGGACGCGTCCAGCTGTCAGCGTGAATGACGGCTTGCGTGTTTTCAGGAAGAATACGGGGCACGTTTTCGATCAAACCGCCACCCGTGATGTGGGCCATGCCCTTAATCTTGACGCTCTTCATAACGTTGAGCACTTGCTTGACGTAAATGCGCGTCGGTTCCATCACGCAATCGGCCAACGTACGACCATCCAAGGGCATATCCCAAGAAGTGTTCGTCACTTCAACGACCTTGCGGATCAAAGAGAAACCGTTAGAGTGCGGGCCAGAAGAGGCCAAACCTAAAACAACGTCACCGGCAGCAATGGACTTGCCGTCAATGGCTTCATCTTTTTCAACGATACCGACAGCGAAACCGGCGAGGTCATATTCGCCTTCGGGGTACATACCCGGCATTTCAGCCGTTTCACCACCGATCAAAGCGCAACCGGCTAATTCGCAACCGTGAGCAACACCGCCCACCACGCGTTCAGCAACGTCAACGTCGAGCTTACCGCAGGCGAAGTAATCTAAGAAGAATAAGCTCTTGGCACCTTGCACCAAGATGTCGTTGACGCTCATGCCGACCAAGTCTTGACCGACCGTGTCGTGGCGACCCAACGTGAAGGCCAACTTCAATTTCGTACCCACGCCGTCCGTACCGGTCACAAGAACAGGGTTCTTGTATTCTTTGGAGATTTCAAACATAGCGCCGAAACCACCGACACTGGCCAAAACGCCCGGAATAAGCGTCTTCTTAGCCAAAGGCTTGATTCGATCAACGAGTTCGTCGCCAGCATCAATATCAACACCGGCAGCAGCGTAAGAAAGTTGCGTCATAGCAGGATAAATCCCCAAAAAAATTAAATGTGGCGGTACACTTGCGTATCCGTCTGTCAATCTTATTATTTTACCAAGGCTTAAGGCTTTTTAGTAACAAAGAGATGCTGTTTGAACAACTTCCCCTTGATATTGCTATTGATCCTGCACCGACATTAGAGAATTTTGTCGTCGGTGAGAATGCGCCTGCTTTGAATTGTTTAAAACAAATGAGCGAGGTGGCAGAGCCTCAATTGGTTTACCTTTGGGGGCCCGAAGGTGTAGGAAAGACCCATTTGGCACAAGCCATGGGATTGATTGACTACGGCGTTCCCGTCTTTTCACCCGATCGGGTTCGCTACGCTGTTGACGAAGTCGATACGCTGTCTGAAAACGGTCTTGATCTTTTATTTGCGCTCATCAATGAAATCCGCGTGCATCCCGGTACCACGCTTGTGATGACGGGAAGAAAGTCTCCGGCAGAAAAGTTTGTTCGCGAAGATATTTTGACTCGCTTGACTTGGGGCGCAGTTTTCCAAATTAAACCTTTAAAAGGGGAAATGTGGGAAGTGCTGATGGCGCAGGCCATGGCTCGCGGCATTGTGGTGACGCCCGAAGCGCAAAAGTGGATGCAAACCTATTTGCCTCGAGACATTAAAACGCTTTCTCGCCTGTTATCCCAAATGGATCGTGAATTGTTGGCCTTAAAGAAAAATGCCATCACGGTACCGGAACTTAAAAAGTGGTTAGATAAGCAAACCCTTTAATTGCGGGGTAATTATGAAACTCGCCGTATTTGATCTGGATGGAACGCTTTTATCAGTCGATGCCGGTGTGCAATGGATTGAGTATCTGGCTAAGCACAGCGGCGCTGATATGCGCAGTGAAGTTGCTCAATGTCATCAGTTCTTAGCGGATTATCGAGCGGGAAATTTTGACGTCGAAGCCTTTATGGCTTATCACATGACAATTTTGTCGCGCTTTCCTCGTCAGTTTCTTCTTTGGATTCGCGAAAACTTTCTCAACGAAATCATTTTCCCCAAAATTACGTCGTCTGCTTTGGGGCTTGTCTTTGCCATGAAGGCCGATGGCTACACGTTGGTGATGGCCACGGGGACGCAACGCTTCATCAGCGCGCCCATTGCTGAACGTTTTGGCATTGAGCATGTGTTGGCAACGACGCCACTTTTGACACCCGAAGGGGAGTTTTCCGGTCAACACTTAGGAGACTATTGCTACGGCGAGAGCAAAATTAATCGGTTGTCGGACTTTTTGACCTCAAAAGGGGAGTGTATTGAGAATTTGGAACATCTTGTTTTCTATACAGATTCCATAACTGACCTTCCCTTGATACAATTCGTAGAAAAATTTAACGGTCATGTGGTTGCAACCAATCCGGATCCTCGACTAAAAGAACTAGCAGAAAAACGAGGTTGGTCTGTTATCGAACTCTTTGCTCGATAAAGAAACAGACGCTTTTTCGGAGGGCGGCCCAGGAAGGACTTTTCTTAAATGTTCAAAAATATTATTGCCTATACGAAAGAGTTTTTTGCTCCTGCAAAAAAGTCTTCTCAACCCAATCGCATGCCTCGTGTGATTTCAAGAGATGAACACGGTATCAACCGTCGTCAAGTCAGTTACGAAGCCATCAAAACCGTAAGAAACCTTCAGCAAGCAGGCTTTGAAGCCTATGTTGTCGGTGGTGCTGTGCGTGACTTGATGTTGGGTGTCACCCCGAAAGATTTTGACGTGGTCACCAATGCAACGCCCGAGCAAATCAAACGTTGCCAACGCCGTGCCATCATTATTGGTCGTCGTTTCCGTTTAGTTCATGTGATGTTTGGTCGAGAAATCATTGAATGTTCGACCTTTCGTGCGTTGCACGCCGATGGTGTTGAAAAGGATCGCTTTGGCCGCGTGATTTCCGATAACGTTTTCGGTGAAATGTGGGAAGACGCCGCGCGTCGCGACTTTACGATCAATGCGCTTTACTACAATCCGACCACGGAAGAAGTGATTGATTATCACAATGGGATGCAAGACATTCTCGATGGCGTGGTTCGCATTATTGGTGACGCTAAAGAGCGTTATCGTGAGGATCCCGTACGTATGCTTCGTGCAGTGCGTATTGCATCCAAACTAAATTTCAAAATCGATGAAGAAACGTTAAGTCCCATTAAACGTCAATCGGGCCTTTTATCTAACGTTCCTGAAGCCCGTCTTTTTGATGAAGCTCTCAAACTCTTAACGTGCGGTAAGGCGGTTAAGTGCTTGGAAGTTTTGCAAAGTCTGAACCTTTATCGCAACGTGATTCCTTTGTTGGATGTTGCTCTTAAAGAGCCCCATGGGGAAGAGTTTTTGATGTTGGCGATGCAACGCACCGATGAGCGTATTTCCATCGGTAAAAAGGTTTCTCCGTCCTTTTTGTTTGCTACGCTTTTGTGGCCGATGACGCACCGCATTTTTGAAGAACATATTGCTCGCGGGCAAGGTCAAATTCCAGCCATGATCGCCGCCGGTCAAGAAGTGCTTCACCAACAGTGTGAACGCTTGGCCATTCAAAATCGTTTTGTTGAAGACATTCTGACCATTTGGGTGTTGCAAGTAAAACTCTTGCGTCGCTCTTCCGTACGTGCCACATTTGGTTTATTGAATATTCCAAAGTTCCGCGCCGGTTACGACTTTATGCTTTTGCGTAGCATCTTGGGTTTGGTCGATAAAGAAATCGTTGATTGGTGGACGGAATTTCAGGAAGCCGACGAAGATCGTCGCCATGAGATGGTTCAAAAGCAGGCCGAACTTAACGCTCAAGCCCGTAAGGTTAAGCGTGGTGAAGTGAAAAAGCCCTCTAAGGCACAAATCAAAAAGCAATTGATGCAAGAGGCCCAAACGTGGCAAGAGGTGCGTGACACGGATCGCTTAATTGAAGACTTGGACATTGAAGAAGATGTTTTAGAGTCCTTCAATGAAATGGCCGGTCGAAGCGAAAAACCGGCTAAGGCACCGCGCAAACCTCGCACACGCCGAGCACCTCGCAAAAAAGAAGCGCCGAAGGCAAGCGACGAGATTGTCATCGTTCCGGATGTTGAGATTGAAATGAACGATGCGCCAGCAGTGAAGACTCAAGAAGCGGAAGCGCCGAAAAAGAGAATGGCACCCGTGCGTCGTACGAGAAAGCCTGCCGTGCGTAAATCGGCTTTGCTAGACACGAAGCCTGCGGAGTAACCCATGAGTTTTTCTCATAAGGCGTATGTGGCGCTTGGTGCTAATTTGGGAGAGCCTCTGAAGGCTCTCCAAGACGTGATTGCCGTCATTAATGCTGAGCCCGATATTTGCGTTGAAGCAACGTCACATTTTTATCAGACGGCGCCGATTGACTCCTCGGGGCCGGATTACGTCAATGCGGTGATTTTGGTATCGACCTCTTTGACACCGGAAGACCTTTTGACGGCGCTTTTGCGCATTGAAAAAGATTTTGGTCGTACGCGCCCTGTCGGAATTCATAACGCACCGCGCACGATGGATTTGGATTTGCTGACTTATGACGAAGAAACACGTCAAAGTGAGTTTCTTATTTTGCCTCACCCTCGTATGCATGAACGCGCTTTTGTTTTAGTGCCGATGTGTGACATTGACTCCAAAGCGAAGATTGCGGGTAAGGGAGTTGCGCAAGACTTCTTGGCAGGTGTTGCCGATCAACCGATTTTTAAAATCGTCTAAAAATTTCCTATGTCATACTTTTTGAATTTGCCGCCTTTCGTGCAAACAACGTTTTTGTTGTGCCTATCCAATACCGTCATGTTTTGTGCTTGGTATGGGCACTTAAAACTTTTGGGGCATCGTGGTTGGATTTGGGCTGTGCTCATGGGTTGGGCCATTGCCTTTTTTGAATATTTGTTCATGATTCCTGCCAACAGAATTGGATATTCTGTGATGAATGTGGCACAATTGAGAATTCTTCAGGAAGTAATTTCCCTGGTGATGTTTGTACCCTTTATGGTGCTCTTCATGAAGGAACCGCTAAAAATGAATTATGTTTATGCGGGGCTCTGTATGATCGGTGCTGTGTACTTCATTTTTAAAGAATAAAAATTTTTTAAAAATATTTAAAAAAGTACTTGACAACCGATTCGAGATTCTCCATAATTCTCATTCTCCGAACAGCGATGTTCGCGCGGTTAGCTCAGCGGTAGAGCACTGCCTTCACACGGCAGGGGTCACTGGTTCGAACCCAGTATCGCGCACCAGTTGAGTTAAAAAAGATGCCCGGGTGGCGGAATGGTAGACGCAGTGGATTCAAAATCCACCGGTGATGAGCCGTGAGAGTTCGAGTCTCTCCCCGGGCACCAAGAAATGGTTTCAAATCGTTTCAAGCCACTTCAAATTTCCAATCAAATCAATGTGTTCAAGCCCTTTACGGGTTTCATATCATTTCATATCGTTTCATTCTATTTCATGCTGTATGGTAGAACTTATGGTGGAACCCGTGGTGGTACATAAGGCAGAACTTGTGGTATAACGTTAGTAATCCTCACTGACAAACTGCAAATGAAGCCATGAAACTCATTCGACCTCTTTCTCATAAAGAAGTTTTATCCATCAAAAAAGTCGGGTACACCGCCCTCGGTGGCGCTGTCGGTCTTTATCTTTTAGTCAAGCCTACCGGAAGAAAGTATTACGTCTATCGTTTTAAGTCGATGGACGGTCGCCGATCTTGCATAAGCTTAGCTCCTTTCTCGGAAATGGACTTGGCCACCGCTCGTGAAAAAGCGCTTGAGTGGAAACAACGCCTTCGCGAAGGTGATAATCCTTCGGACGTGAAGCGAGAAGAGGCGAAAGCGAAACGCCAACAAATCCGTGAAGAATTCAAAAGGCAACAAGAAGCGAGTCGTACCTTTGCTCATGTCGCCGATCTTCTTATGAAAGAACGCCGAGAAGGTGACTTCTGGGCACATAATGTCGTGGGTGAAGCTCACGCCCTTCGGTTCTTGAAAAACTACATCAACCCACGATTGGGCAAAATCCCGATTGCTGAACTCGCTGTCCAAGATGCTTTCGATATGCTCGTTCCTTTTTATCAACAGCAACCGGCCACGGCCAAGAAGGTTGTGACTTTGGTCTCGAGCATTTGGAAGTTTGCGAAAGCGAAAAAGTGGGCCGATGGAGAGAACCCGGCCGACCGCAACGGCACGCTTGGCGTCCTTCTTGAGCCCTACAATAAATCCAAAAAGCAGGCCGAAAACTATCCGGCTCTGCCGATCAGTGACATTCCTGAATTCATGTTTCAACTTCACCAAATGGAGACGGTATCAGCGCGTCTTGTCGAGTTTCAGATTTTGACGGCGTGTCGGTCGAAGATGGCACGCACGCTCAAATGGACGGACATTAACTTTGAGAACAAGACCGCAACGATTCGTGAAGAAGCGTTGAAAACGAAGGGCCGGGGAGTACACACTATTTTTCTTTCTCGAGAAGCGTTAGCGATTCTTAAACAAATTCCTCAGACCGAAGAATATGTTTTCACGAATCAGTCGGGTAAGCCATTTTCGGATGCCGCCCCCGGCATGGTCATCAAACAGATGAATCGCGAGCGCGCGAAAGACAATCTCGAGCCGTGGTTGGACCACGTTCAAAGCAATGAGAAGAAAGAGCCGGTGGCAGTCACTGTGCAAGGCACCGCCCGCGCGACCTTTAAGACTTGGACTAAGACAGAGGAGAATCGAAAACTTCTTGATGAAGAGGCGGTTGAGCTCTGCATGGCCCACAATCTTCAAGACGACTACAATGGCGCATACAACCGCACGACGTTAGAAGATGAACGCCGTGTCGTGATGCAAGCGTGGGCGGACTACTGTCACACAAACATTCCGTTCTAAAGTCTATAGATGCAAAAACGCCCATCAAAAAGATGGGCGAGTTTGCAGTTCAAAGATAATTCAGTGTCGCTATTTTACTTCAAAAAACAGCTTTTTGCCTAACGCAGAAAAAGCGTTTGATAGAGTGTCAAGCTTAGTATTATGACGGAGATTCATAATTCTAGTAACTTCTTGAGGGCGAACCTTCATTTTTCTAGCCAAGTCAACGGGGCGAATATTAGACTCAACCATGGTGTTCAGTAACATAACTTTTAGATACACAGAAGCTGGTAAATCAATTAAAACCT
Organism: uncultured Sutterella sp.; assembly: GCA_905206345.1. Classification (GTDB taxonomy): domain Bacteria; phylum Pseudomonadota; class Gammaproteobacteria; order Burkholderiales; family Burkholderiaceae_F; genus Aphodousia. The sequence goes on from CAJLGW010000001.1 coordinate 16,572, forward strand.
CATCCTCTTGCTTGTGTGAGGGCTCAGGGAGTTTTCGACCGTCTTCTATATAAAAATCGATTGCACTAATCAAAGCATCTCTAGCAACATCGACAAAGTTTTCTTCGGGGTAAACTTCAGTAATTGCCTCAGGGATGTCTCGGAAAGTACCGATGAAGCCACCTTCACCATTCGATTCGAATTTAGCGGGGTAGCAAAACTTTTTCATTTTAACCTCCAGTCGTAGCCTTTAAGGGAGAGCTTTCGCCCTCCCATATCGACTACTGAATAAGACCTAGTTGTTTCTTTACAAGTTTTGCATACTGATTAGAGATTTCCTTTGTAGGATGCCTTCTGCAAACAGTTTGCTTTCCTTTGTAATAAAGTTTTAGATGACCTTTTGCATCCTCAACCTTAACACCTAGTGACTTAAGTTCGTCGATAAAGGCTTTGTGCTTCATAGGCACCTCCTATATCTTTGAACTTGAGTTAATTATAAACAAATTTGCTTATAAATGCAAACATTTTTGCTTATGTTTTGAGTAAGAAAAAGCCACGGCGTCTCATTTCCGTGGCTTTCTCATCCTCACTGACATTACTGCCAAAACTCACAATAATGATTTTGACCTGACATTGCAAGCGAAAATCTTTTTAATTTTGTTGCTCGATTCGCAACGTTTCGCGATATTCCATTGCGTCGGGAATGTCTACAAATTGCGTGGTCGCATTGTGTTTCTCAGAGACCAACTTTTTAATGTCTGCTAAATCAACTTTGAAGAATTCTTTTCGGTTGTTGACCTTATTGATTCTCATGTCGTTGAAGTGATCGTGCAGCATTGATTCAAGGGCCGGTGCATCGTCTGTGAAAATCATTGCGTGGACATCGAAGGGGAACGGAACCGAAGCGCTACTGAGCTCTGCGATACGATCCATCGGCTCAAGTCGACGCGTCATGCCGATCTTAAACACCTTTTCACCAAACGAGCCGATGTTTGAAATGATGTACACAAAGCCCGCTCTCGCATTTTGTTCACGATCGAGAACACTTTCTTTATCGACCTCGACTTGTTTAATCTTCTCTTCAAGCTCTGCGATCTTATCGGCGTAGAGCTTCGTTTGCACTTCGTCTGTCGCCTTTTGCATATACATCATGAGCTTGTTAACTTCGTTGCGGTATTGCAATTCATCTTTTTCAAGCTTTTGTTTGGCTCGTTCAATCTCACGACGCACTTTTTCTTCTTCGACCATTTGCTCGCGAATGGCTCTACGAACTTCTTTTTCTTTGACCATGTAGGCATAAACAAGACTTAATTCTTCAAACTTGGATGCCAAGAAAGCATTAGAGATTTGCACGCCGTCGTTTTTGAAAATTCGATTTAACACTTCGAAAGACTTGTTGATCTTCGATCGGATGGAATCAACGTTCTTAAACGTTACGTTTTCGATCAATCTTGCGGTTTCTGCGTTAAAGCATCTTAAGATTTGTTTCTTTTGATTGTTAAGTTCGGTCTGAGTCAATTGGCGCTTTGTTGCGAATAAAGTTAAAGCCTTGCCCGATTTTTCCATTTCGTCTTGTTTCTTCGACAAAAGAGAAATCTCATTTTTTACTTCATCAGATTTCAAGTTTTCGTATGCTTTGATTCGAACGGACTCAACAAACTCTTCGGCTTTGAGTGATTCCAATGTCGCTACCAATGAGTTAATTTCGCTTGTCTTACTGGCGACAACTTGATCTAACTCTTTCCGCTTTCGTGAGATAGCTTCATGCCTGGAGCCGGGTTGAAGCGCCTATCTCCTTTGTAGACAGAGTGAATGCGGTTCCTGATGGTTCGGGAGCGCAGGTTGTTCGGCTGGCATGACCGGTGGTCATCGACGCCGTCATTGCCTCAGCATCATTATCTTGCTGGGTGCGTCAGTATTTGACGCATGTAAAAGCGGGTCGGGATCAATCCTTGCGGCTGCAGTGAAAAATATGTTGCAGTGAGAACAATAATGACTAGCATTATGTCTCAATTAGAGGGAAAATCAAAAAATAGCTTGCTAAATTTCGGCGGGGAGAACGACTGAGTTCACATGGGGGCCGGATTGGACGGCTGAAAGGCTGTGCTTGCTGAGAGCGATACTCCTTCAGGTGCGGGCTGTGACGTTTACGCTATCGAGAACTCTTTTTTTCAAGGACCGTGCTCCGTGAGACCGCAGAAGCTGAAAATTCTTGTGCCGCTGATTGTTTTTGTGCTGGGAATGTGTGCTGTCGGGGTGATTGCCTACCTGAAGGACCAGGGCGAAAGGAATGAACAACATCTGCTGTCGCAGTTGAATGCTTCAGCCTACGCCGAACGCATGAGAAATCAGCTTCTTCACGGCGTTCAAAGAACGAATGCTCTTCAGCAGGTCCTGATCAGCCGGGACGGCAAGTTTCCCCGGTTTGACGAGATTGCCGAAAATCTCATGACGGATGCCGTGTCGAGCCTGCAGCTCGCGCCCAACGGCGTCGTCACGCAGATTTATCCACTGAAAGGCAATGAGAAGGGACTAGGCGATCTGATGGGTGATCCGACTCGGGGAAGGATCTCCCGCTATGCAAGAGACAATCATGTTTTGACCGTTCAAGGGCCTTTCAATCTCTATCAGGGAGGCCGGGGAATTGCTATTCGCAATCCGCTCTATTTGCAGGATGAAAACGGAAAACCGTATTTCTGGGGCTTCACGATCGCCATCATGCGCGTGCCGGAGATATTTGCAAATTCATTCAACACGCTTTTGCAGTTTGGATATGAATATCGCCTTTCCAAGACGGATACGCCTTGGGACACGGAATTCAAGGTCGTGTGGCAGACGGGCGACAAGCTGATTGATCCTGTTTCCTACAGCTTCATTCTGGGGGAGGAAACCTGGAAGTTCGAGGTGATGCCCGGGAGCGGATGGGGGAACCCGAGGTATGTCGCCTGTGTTGCAGGACTGTGCACGCTGATTGTGCTTCTTCTGACCTGGCTTACCTGGGCCTTGCTGGATAACAGGGAGCGCAAGGAAACATTCAAGAAGATCGCTCATGTGGACGATCTGACCGGCCTCTACAACCGCTACGGCTTTATCGACCGCGTGAAAGAGTTGATTGCTGAGAATCAGGGAGAGTCTTTTGTGGCCGTCCTGCTCGACGTGGATGACTTCAAGATCATCAACGACCTCTACGGCCATGCCTGGGGAGACACGGTTTTGCAGAGCCTTGCGGAAAGCCTGAAGGCCTATTTCCCGACAGGCGCATTGGTAGGTAGAACCGGCGGCGACGAATTCAGCATCATTCTCCCGAACTGCACCGCTGCTCATGCCAAAGACCGGCTGGAACAATTTGCGAAAGCCCCAAAGAGCTTTAGCTGGAGGGGCGTGGAGCATCATTTCGGCATTTCCATCGGGTATGCCGAATATCCGGGTGATGCAAAAGACTTTGCTCAGCTTCAGCACTGTGCCGACGTGGCGCTTTATCACATGAAGATGCAAGGCAAGAACGGATGCTCCGCCTACAGCAAGGAAAGCGATGTCGGCATTCGCATGCGGTTGGGGTTCGCGCTCAAGGACATCTCCGAGAATCTCCCCGGCGCCTTCATCATCTACCGCGCCGACAAGGTCGATGACGAACTCTTCTATGCGAACAAGGAGTTCCTGCGCATGGTCGGGTGTGAAACGCTCGACGAGCTCTTTGCATATACCAAAAAGAGCTTCCGCAATCTGATTCGTGAGGACGAGCGGCATAGCACCGAGGCAAGCATTTGGGAGCAGATCGACGCTGGAAGCGATTGCGACTACATCCACTATCACCTGCAAAAGGCCGACGGTTCCTTCATTAACCTGCTGGACTACGGAAGAATCGTTGAAAGCAGGCAGTACGGCAGGGTGTTCTACGTGCTTTTCATCGATAGGGAGGCCATGAAGGCCAACTTCGACGTTTGGTTTTCGTAATATGGCAGCCTCCGGTAACAGGTTTCGCGAATGCGTGAACGGCCGCCATCCGGCGGCCGTTCATGTACGGAATCAATCTTCGGACAAGTCCATGCTTTGGGCGAGCGATTCTCTGAGCATGCGGCCCAAGTTCGGGTCGGCGCACCAGACGCGGGCCCCCTTGACGCCGCGGAAAGAGCACACGGTTCCTGCCGACTGTAAACCGTAGACATAACAAGAGGGCGGGAACTAAGGATCATTTTCCCAACAACGCATCATTACCAATAATGTCTTTCTGAAATTCCCAGCAACAAATCTTCCCATTCTGAATAAAATAGACTCTGTTGCAATTCTAAATTCAAGCAGAGGTAATCATGACAGATGAGATCGTTATCGGGATGGCAGGTTTAGGGACCGTTGGTAGTGGCGTCTATAACGTTTTAAAACGCAATGCTGATTTAATTAGCAAGCGGTGTGGGCATTCCACGAGAATTAAGACTGTCGTTTGTCGAAATTTAGAGAAAGCCCGCCTGACTGTCGATGAGAAAGTTCAACTAACTCAGAATTGGGAAGAAATTGCTAACGATCCAGACATCAATATTGTCATCGAAGTGATGGGTGGAATTGAACCTGCGAAGAGCTTGATTCTTGCTGCACTTCGCAATGGAAAAGATGTCATTACAGCCAATAAAGCTTTATTAGCCACTCATGGAAATGAGATTTTTAAGGTGGCAAAAGCGTGTCATCGAACCGTCGCTTTTGAGGCTTCTGTTGCCGGTGGCATTCCTATCATTAAGACCCTGCGTGAGGGGTTATCTGCCAATCGTATTGAATGGATCGCGGGCATTATCAATGGAACCTCCAATTACATTCTTACGCAAATGCAAGAAAAGGGATGCTCTTTTCAAATGGCACTAGAGCAGGCACAAGCTTTAGGCTATGCCGAAGCCGATCCGACCTTTGATATTGAAGGCATTGATGCGGGGCACAAGATCGCTATTTTGAGTGCCTTGGCATTTGGAACGGAAGTGCATTTTGATGAGCGTCATATCAGTGGGATTTCAACACTTAAATTGGAAGATATTGAGTGTGCGAAGCGACTGGGTTACCAAGTGAAATTGTTGGGCATTACAAGACAACAAGAGAATGGCGTTGACGTTCGTGTTCATCCGACCTTGGTGCCAGAAAATGGTTTTTTGTCCAAAGTTAACAATGTGATGAATGCGGTTGTCGTTAAAGCCGATGCTGTTAATACCGTTAAATTGGTTGGGCCGGGCGCAGGAAGCGAGCCGACTGCGAGTGCCGTGATTGCCGATTTGGTAGACGTCATTAAAGGTCGATCGGAACCTCCCGAATTTGAAGACTGCAATAGCAAGTGGTTGAACTTAGACGAAGTGGTGAGTGCTTTCTATGTCCGAATCCCTCTTGAAAACCTGTCTGAAGAAGAAATAATGACCCGTTTCGAAGAAAACGGAATGACATTGGTTAATTGCATCAGTGATGCTGGTCAGCTCTGCGGGGTGACAAATGAGGTGAATGAAGGGCAAATGAGACTAGTTTGGGAATCATTGATGAAACGCATGGAACAACCCAAAGATGCGCAGCTCTTACACGTATTTGTAGATTAAAAAGAGTAGAGAATGAGACTTTTGCATACCTCCGATTGGCATTTAGGACACAACCTTTTTGGTCGTAAACGAACAGAGGAATTTAGCGCCTTTTTGTCATGGTTAAAGAACCTGATGAATGAAAAAGGTGTGGATGTTTTGTTGGTTTCTGGCGACATTTTTGACACGAAAACGCCCAGTAATCAGGCGCAAGAGCTCTACTATGAATTTTTAAGTTCTGTTGGTTCTCAAACGAGCTGTCAACGCGTTTTTATCACAGCAGGCAATCACGACTCGGCAAGTTTTATTGAAGCGCCAAAGACGATTTTAAAATCATTGAAAGTCGACGTAATTGGCGCAATGACTGAGAACCCGGCAGATGAAGTGTTTGAGGTCTGTGATGCGGACGGCAAGCAACAACTCATTGTTTGTGCCGTTCCCTATTTGCGTGAAAAAGACCTACGTCGTGCCAAGCAAGGTGAAGCTGTTCAAGAGCGCGAAAAGCGCACTTTAAAAGCCATCCGTGAGCATTACAAGGCGGTGGGTGATGTTGCTCTGAAAAAGCGTGCAACGACGAATGTTCCCATCATTGAAATGGGGCACTTGTATGTGAGCGGTTCCATTACCAAAGAGCGACTAATGGGCGAACCCGATCCGGTTTATGTCGGGTCTTTGGGACAAGTCCCGAGCGATATCTTTTCACCTCAAGCGAGTTACGTTGCATTGGGTCATATCCATATGCCACAAAAAGTGGGTGGTAGTGAAAAGATTCAATATAGTGGCGCGCCTTTGCCGATGAGTTTTGCTGAAGCAGACAATCTCAAACGTGTCGTCCTTTTGGATATCAATGAAATGGGCGAAATAACGAGTGAATCCGTTGATGTTCCAATGTTCCAAGAGCTTATCCAAATTAAAGGCGACTGGGAGGCGATTGACCAACAAATCCAAGCATTAAAAGCTAGGGATAGTTCAGCTTGGTTAGAAGTGATCTATGACAGTGCGGTGGTGATGGGAGACTTACGAAATCGAGTGCTTGAGTTAGTGCAAGGATCGGCTTTGGAAGTTCTTCGTATTAAGAACAAACAAGTGATTCAAGAGGCTTTAAGTCACAGTAAGACGCAAAAAGAGTTAGAGCAATTAACGCCACAAGAAGTGTTTGATCTTTGTTTGAAAGAAAACAATGTTGCCGAAGATCAATGGGAAAACCTTCGAGAGAAATATCAAACCATTTTGGACGAAGTCAATACGGTTGAATAGGAAATAATTGGGGAAGACATGAAGATCTTATCGGTTCGATTTAAAAATTTAAATTCATTAACGGGCGAGTGGTTTATTGATTTCACAACGCCGGATTACGATGGCTTGTTTGCAATTACAGGCCCCACGGGAGCTGGGAAGTCAACGATTTTGGATGCCATTTGTTTGGGGCTTTACGGAAGTACACCGCGTCTTAATAAAGTCACGGGTGGTGCCAATGACATCATGTCTCGACTAACGGGCGAGTGCTTTTCAGAAGTGCGTTTTGAGACAGAAAAAGGCCGATATCGCTGCCGCTGGGAGCAGCATCGCGCTCGTAATAAACCCGACGGGACTCTACAGTCTCCCAAGCACGAAATTTGCATGGATGATACCGATGAGATTCTTCAAACGAAGAGTAAAGGCGTTTTAAATAAGATCGAAGAAGTCACCGGCATGGACTTTAAACGCTTTACACGTTCCATGCTTTTGGCCCAAGGAGATTTCTCGGCTTTCTTACAAGCCTCGGCCGATGATCGTTCGCCCATCTTAGAGCAAATTACCGGTACAGACATTTATTCCAAGATTTCTAAAAAGGTGTTTGATCGCACCAAAGAAGAAGAAAAACAATTAGAAAAAATGAAGTTGGTGTTGGGGGAAATTCGTCTTTTATCACCAGGGGAAGAATCTCAAAAGCGAGAAAACTTAAAGAAAAATCAATCTCAGAGAGATACTCATAAGGGTGTTTTGGAACATTTGAATGATGAATTGTCGAATTTGCGTCAAATCAATGAGATAAATGAAAAATTAAACAAATTAGGCAAAGATAAGCAGAAGTTGGATGCAGATAACGAAGATTTTAAGACGGAGGATGTGCGTTTAGAACGAGCATTGAAAGCGTTTGAAATCCATCCAATTTATCAAAAAGTCTGCGATGGACGCAATGAACTCGTTAGCCTTCAAAAGACAATTGCATTCAATGAAAGTAAGCAATCAGAGACGAAGGCTAATCTTGAGAGTATTCAAAACGCAGAGAAAAATGCTCAAGTGGCCTTGGACGATTTTACGAGCCGAGAAGCGCCGTTTTTGACGTTGATTGATGAGGTGTTGCGTTTGGATGTTCAATTGCAACAAGAAAGCTCTCAATTGATGGATAAGAAAAATGAATTTAGCGTACTTAGAGGTAAATTGGCGAAAGTTGAAGGCAAATTAAATGAAAATCTAAGATATTTAGAAAATGAAGAGCACGCTAGAAAGCCTCTCGAGGACTATAAAAAGAAGCATTTAAATGATGAAGTGTTATGCGAATCTTTGGCCGGTATTGAGACCGAGTTTGAATTTGTCAGAACCTTTGCGATGGCGTACCGAGACGCTGAAAAGATGGTTCATCAAGAGCGTGCAAAGCTTGATAATCAACAAAAGGCGCAAGAGCAAGCTCAAAAGTTGCTTGACGTTGCTCGTCCTCGTTTAGAGCAAAAACAATCTGAAAAAGAAACGATTCAATCGCAATTAGCGACGCTTTTAAATGGGCGCTTATTGCGCGAGTACCGCGCGCAAGAAAAAGCATTGCGAGAAAAACTCGAAATGCGTCGCATCATCAGCTCCTTAGAAGAGCATCGCCATCGACTTCGAGACGGCGAGCCTTGTCCGCTGTGCGGTGCTCTGGAGCACCCCTATGCCTTGGGGAATTTCCCTCAAGTGTCAGAGCTAGAGTCGGAAATTGAGGCGGTTAATAAACGAATTACTCAAATTGAAGAAAAAGACGAAAAATTAAAGAAATTGGAAGAAGATGTCGTCAAAATTGACGCAGATGTCAGAAGTTTTCAATCGCAATTGGATCAAGAAAAACTAAAAATCCGTCATTTTAAAGATAATTGGAATCAGGCACATAGGATTTTTGAACAAGCAAAGTTGACTTTGACAGAACACCGATCCGTATGGATTGAAAAAGTGCGCAAGTACGTTGATTCTGAGTTTCTCAAAGAGGCTTCTTTTGAGTCCATTCTTGAAAATCTTGAAATTCGAGTGACTCGTTGGAAAGACAATGTTCGCCTTTTAAACGAAGCGAATCAACGCACTCAAACTTTAAAAGATGAAAACATAAGATTGACGTCTTTCTCAGATGAACTCAAGGCTCAGAGCCAAACGCTTCAAGCGCAAATTGGCACGATTCAAAAGACTTTTGATGATCGTCATCATCAAAGAGCGACGCTATTTGGCACCCGAAACCCTCAGAGTGAGCGCGATGCCTTTTATGCCAAGCTTAAGGCCTGTCGCGATCAATTAGAAGCGTGCAAGACAGCTAAGAATCGGGCCCAAAATGACATCGGTCGGCTCGAAGGTGAGCACCGTGCGCTCAAGACAACTTTGGCTCAAGAAGAAGCAAAATTGACGTCAAATGAAAATAGCTTTATTACGTCATGTCAATCGGCAGGTTTTGCCAATGAGTTGGCCTATTGTGAGGCTTTGCTCACGCAAGCTGAGCGCTTAGCATTGCAACAAAAAAAACAAGAATTGGATAAGCGCCAATCCCAATGGCAATCTGAAGTTTCGGTATTGAAAGACCAATTAACAACTTGTGAGGCAAGAAAGACGCGCGAGGTGAGTCTTGTTGAGTTGGAAGCACAAATCACAGAGAAACAAGGTGCTTACGATACTTTGGTTAAGCTTATTGCGACGGATACATTAGAACTTGATCGCAATGACAAAGAAAGAGCGCGTCAAGGACAAGCTCTTCGAAACATTGAGCAGTTCGAGATGACGGTGCGTCAATGGCAGAACTTACGAGAATTGATTGGTTCTGCGGATGGGAAGAAGTTCCGCAATTTTGCCCAAGGTATTACGTTTGACGTGGTTATTAAACACGCCAATGAGCAGTTGCAACATATGAGTGATCGCTATTTGTTAATCCGCAGTCAAAAGGAAGTGTTGGGCTTAGAGGTGATTGATAACTATCAGGCCGGAGAAATCCGATCAACTAAAAACCTCTCAGGCGGCGAATCCTTTATTGTGAGTTTGGCCTTGGCATTGGGGCTTTCAAGCATCGCAAGCGAAAAGGTCAGTGTTGATTCACTCTTCTTAGACGAGGGTTTTGGGACGTTAGACGAAGAAGCTTTAGAAACGGCCATTGAAACGTTATCCCAGCTTCGAGAAAACGGTAAGTTAATTGGCGTGATTTCTCACGTTCAGGCGCTTAAAGACCGTATTGGAACGCAAATCGAAGTGGTTGTCCAAAATGGTGGTAACAGTTCGTTAAGAGGGCCTGGTTGTCAGTCTATCGCCGCCAAATAATGATTAAAATCGAAGAAACAATAACGGAGTTTCAGATGTTGAAAAAAATCATTCTTACTGCAGTGGTGGCCCTTTCGGCTTTGGGCTTAAGTGGTTGCAAAGAAGATGTCGCTGATGTGTCTTTGGGCTTTCTTACGTTTAAAGACATCAAAGTGAATCACTTTGTTGATCCGGTGGTGACTGGGGTGACGTGTCACGTTTCAAGTATTGAAGCCAATTTTGCGTTAAGCGACCCGTCCAATAACTCCGTGTCTTGCCATCAAACCGGCCCCATTACGCCAGAGATGATTGCTGCGATCAATAAGAGCAAAGAAGGAGAAGTCGTTTTCCATCGCTCTAAGAGCGTCTTTTTGAAAAATTTAAAGATTCGCCGAATTTATGACCCGCAAGCCCAAGTGCTTCTTTATGTGTCTTATTCAACGAAGGAAATTTCGGGTAGTTACCACCATTCACTCTCAACGATTCCGCTTTGGGGGACAGAAGCTTACGTGAAGCCCATGCCCAAGCCCGAAGCGCTTTAACATTTAAGGAGTTCTTCGACCTTGATAGCGACCGCTTTCGTCATAGAAACGGTTGTTGTCTTCTCTGCCCAAATAATGGCCGTGCTCATCGTAGTGACGGCCGTTGTTGACTCTTCCTTGGTATCGTCCTGACTCGTCGTAAAAACGCCCGTTATCGTCACGTTTTCCTTGATATCGACCGTGTTCATCATAGTGGCGGCCATTGCTGTCAATTCTGCCTTTGTAGCGCCCGTGGTTGTCGTACATTCGCCCGTTTGAATCAATGCGCCCTTCATAACGACCATGACCATCATAGTAGCGACCTTCTTGCTCGTTCCAATGTTGAGCAGAGACCATGAACGGTGCGCTAATCAGTGAGCAAAATAAAAGGAGCGAAAGCAGCTTTTTGATCATTTTTTTCTCCATTGCTTCGTTAAGCATAACGCAAAAAAAGTGGCGAACTCCTAAAAGAGTCGCCACCTTTGCTATCTAAAAAACGAATTGTTTTTAGAACGCCACGCCCAAACCGAGGTTAAAGCTCGTGTTAGCCGGAATCACGGCTTCGCCCTTAGCGGATTCGACACCACGGAACTTCGTGAAGTTCACCGTCATGTCAGTATTCACGCGGATATTCTTCGTGATTGCCCAAGTAAGGCCACCTTGAACTACGGGGTTGATGCTTTCATCTTCGTAGTCCACGGTCTTACTTTCAAGCTTGGAGTAAGCCACACCGGCGCCCGTGTGCAAACGAACGCTGTTGGCCACTTCCCAGTGGTATTGCATCAAGAGGTTCGTATTGGAGAGCTTAAACTCTTCAGCCACCTTACCACCGGCTTCAATGTAGTGTTCGCTCTTTTGGTGGCTCAAATCAAGTGCCCAGTGACGATCCAAGAAGTAACGCACACCAAACTTATAACCAGCATCAGACGTCATGGTCAAGTTACCGATGTCACCGTCACCAGAAGAGAGGTCGGTCTTAACCCAAGAGCCTTGTGCATAGAATTCGGTATTGGCTTCCCACGGGTTGCCTGCTGGCAACGGGTTCATGCGACGCATACGATCTTCAATTTCAATACGAGAGAAGAAGAAGAAGACGTTGCTGCCTGGGATATACGTACCATAGAGGTTGAACCAATCCGTGCCCACGCTCACGATGGGGAGCGGCACCGGAATCGGCAACCAGTTATAGTCCTCACGGAACGTGACACCAGCCGTGTAACCAGCACCTAAATGGAAACCGGATTGAGCGATCGGGAAGCGTGCAACCCATGCGTAACCGAGAATGGGCTCGGGTTCGTAGTGGGAGTCACGGAACAACATGATGTAGGCTAAACGTTCGTTGCCACGTTCGTCAATGATGCTACGAGAGATACCGGCACCGAAAGGATAGGCATTTTCTTCATTGCGATTATCGTAGTCCCAGCGCGGGTGGTTCGTGTAGGTCGGAAGCAACAAACTTGTTGAACCGGTTTCGATAATGTGGTGCATACCATTGATTTGGTTGCCAACAAAACCCGCATCCGGATACGGAGAGGTTGCGCCCGGCAACGTTTCAAGGAATCCGTCCCAAAGACCGGCCTGGGCGGAAACTCCGGCTAAAGATAACGTGGTTGCTAATGCAATTTTTTTAAGATTCAGCACATCGGCCCCTTGTGGAATTCGATCGTTTAATTCTAAAAAATGTCCAATTATTTCAGCTTTTTACGATATCGTCCATAGTTTTTTTGTAAACCATGAGAAAAAGATGGAAAACTCCCGTACAATCACGCTCGGACAAAGTTTGTCACGACGATCGCGGGAATTTATTTCACGAGGAAAGTCCGGACTCCACAGAGCACCGTAGCAGTTAACGACTGCCTGCCGTAAGGCACGGATTAGAGCAACAGAGACGAGCCGACGTTAGGGTCGGGTGAAACGGGCAATCTCTACGGGGAGCAACATCAAATAGGCAACCGACGAACCTGCTCGGTGAGGTTGCGGGTAGATGGCTTGAGACGTGGCGTGAGTCACGTTCTAGATGAATGATTGTCGGCTAAGGGCAACCTTAGAACAGAATCCGGCTTATCGACGAACTTTGTCCCTTCTTTTCTTCTATGGCTCTTCGCCAACGAAAAACCGGTGCACGTTGGCACCGGTTCTCTTCTCAGAATTTTTCTGCGTTACTCTTTGATGGCCATGATCGGAATCACACGTTTGGTGACCTTCTTTTGATCATCTTTTTTGGCCATGGCTTTCATCCAAAGAACCATCAATGCCAAAATGGTGAGGCTCAAACCGATGCAAATACTGGCGTAAAGAGGATTGGCCGCGAAGTTAACTGTTTGGTAGAAAATCGTCGCAGCGCTATAGCCTAAAGCCGTTGTCCAAGCCACGGTAAAGACCGTCCAACGACCGCCCACTTCACGATAAATTGCACCGACTGCCGCCACGCACGGAACGTAGAGCAATACCATCAAAAGGTAAGCAAACGCAGCCGAAGCAGAACCGAAAAGCGTTTGAATGGTCGCGATCGTGCCCAAGGAAACGCCTTGGCTTTCGGCGGCTTCTTCTTGGTTGGTCAAGTCATCGACGTGCAAACCCATTGGATCGGTAAAGGCAGAGGCAAGGCCGGCGAAGTTGTCGCGTACAGCCGCCAAAGCTTCACCAGTGACTTCCGTAAGTGAGAAGGCAGAGTCTTCTTCTTCGTCAGTCGTTTGAGCATGTTCGTTGGCGCTTAACGTGTCGTAGAGCGAATTCAACGTACCAACAACAGCTTCCTTAGCAAAAATCCCCGTAAAGACACCAACGGCTGCAGGCCAGTTTTCTTTTTCAACGCCCATAGGTTCGAAAATCGGAACAATGGTCTGACCGATTTGCGACAAGACAGAGTTTTCGCTGTCTTCGTTGCCGAACGAACCATCGGTACCCAAAGAGTTCAAGAACGTCAAGCAAGCCACAATCACAACGATCACGCGACCGGCACGGAACATGAAGGACTTCACGCGATCCCACGTTCTTAACATCACGTTTTTAAAGCTCGGAATGTGATAGGGCGGGATTTCCATCACGAAGGCGCTTGCGGCACCCGGTAAAGCGGTGCGTTTAAGTAAAAAGCCCGTGAGGATGGCGGCAAAAATCCCGATGATGTAGAGCAAGAAAACCAAATTTTGACCGTTTGTCGGGAAGAAGGCTGTTGCAAACAAAACATAAACCGGTAAACGAGCACCACAACTCATAAACGGAGCCATCATCGTCGTGATGATACGATCGCTCGTTCGATCCATCGTTCGAGTTGCCATGATGGCTGGAACGTTACAGCCAAAGCCGACAATCAACGGAACAAAGGCTTTACCTGGCAAACCCAAGTAACGCATCAAACGGTCCATCACAAAGGCGGCACGAGCCATGTAACCCGATTCTTCCAAAATAGCCAAAAAGAAGAACATGAAGAAGATGACAGGGATAAAAGTGGAAATCGTTTGCATACCGCCACCGATACCGTTAGCGATAAAGACCGTTAACCACTCAGGTGTGCCCATTTGAGTGAGCCACTGACCCAACCCGTCAACCAAAATGCCTCCCACCAAGATATCGAAGAAGTCGATAAAGACTGCACCGAGATTTTGCGTGAAGAGGAACATCACGTACATGATCAACAAAAAGATGGGAAGACCCAACCAACGGTGAAGCACGATGCTATCGATGCGGTCAGTTAAGGTCGCAAGCATTTCATTTTGACGCGTAACGGCGTGAGCCATGACTTCAGAAATGAAACCGTATCGGGCGTTTGCAATTTCGATATCAAGATTGCCATCAAAGGCTTGATTGGTTGCATTGACAATGGTGTCAATGCGAGCGATTGTATCGGCATCAAAACGTTCCGTGAGTCCAGGGGCTTGCTCTAAAAATTGTGTGGCAAACCAGGCGCCATTGGGATTTTTTTCCGTGATGATAGCGGTAACGGAATCAATGGCTTTTTGAATTTTTTCTTCAAAGTGAACGTTAGAACTCGGGGTGACAGGAGCCGCTAAGAAATCAATCAATCGATTCTTAAGTTCTTGCAAACCCTTTTGGCGGGAAGCAACAAGACCGATCACAGGAACGCCCAATTGAGCTTCTAATGCCTCAAGATCCACACTGATGTGGTGTTGGCGAGCAACGTCAAGCATATTGACCACAACAACCATCGGAATCTTTAATTCGAGCAATTGCGTGGTGAGATAAAGATTTCGTTCTAAGTTGGCAGCATCAACGATATTAATGATGAGCTCGCTCTCGCCAGACACTAAATAGTCGCGAGCAACGATTTCATCTTCGCCGGCGACAGAACTCGGCGTCAAAGAATAGATGCCGGGAAGGTCAACGACATCAAAGTCGATCCCACGGTAAGAGAAGGCGCCCGTTTTTTTATCAACGGTGACGCCTGCCCAGTTGCCCACTCGTTGATTGGAACCGGTTAAAGCATTAAAGAGAGTCGTTTTCCCGCAATTGGGATTGCCAATAAGGCTAATAATGTGTTTCATGGTGGAACGGGAGAAAATTAGGAAATCGGGGAGAGTTCAAGTATTTCAATTTCGTCTTTGCGAACGGAAATCAAACCGCCACGCACGCGAATTTCAATTGGGTCGCCCAAGGGGGCAATGCGAACAACTTCCAACTGTGCACCCGGAGTGGCACCTAACATCATCAAGCGACGTCGGTACTCGGGAGAGCATTGGTGAAAGGCTTCAATTTTCGCTTTGGAGCCAACAGGCAGTTCGTTTAACAACATGGGATTAATCCTTTTTTACGCAGCAACGTAGACGTTTTGAGCGGTTTGATAGTTAAGACCGATTCGACTATCGCCTACTGCCAACAATAAAGGCGCTCCTTCATTAGCTTGAAGGATTTTGACCGTAGCACCACAGCGCAACCCCAGTTGCGTTAAACGAGTTTGTTCGGCCGGGTCTAACTTAAGTCGAACCACGGTGGCGTTTCGGGATGTGCCCAGTTGGGTTAAAGGTTGGATGTGCATAGTTGATAATCAAAAGGGTATTCAATTGCCCAAAATGTTATTGAGAATCGTTATCAAATGCAATAGAAGATATCTATGGTTTTTCTCAATCTAATGGAAAATGATTAAATGGATCAAAATTGAATAAATTTAAAACTGTTATATAAATCAATTACATACAAAATTTGTCTTTAACCGCTTACTAATCAAAATGACATGTGATTGATAATGATTATCAATAGAAACTATTGACTATTTAAATAGAAAAGCCACTTGTTTTGCAACAAGTGGCTTGGAGTCAGGTGACTGACTAATAATTAAGACGTTTGGGTCTTTGTATCGTTTTCTGCGTGCTTGACGTTTAATTCGCCCGTCAAACGCAAATCTCGGATTTGGTACGGAATCGAGATGTTGGCCTCAGCAAAACGAATAAGAATTTGTCGCATGATGTTGGACTTCAATAAGCCGGTTCCGTTATCAGGATCTTCAACCCAGAAATTCACACGCAAATCAATGCCGTCAGCGCCAAAATTGGTCACAATGGCGCTTGGCGTACGAGTGGAGACCAAGCGGGGTTGGGAGCTCACGATATCGACCATGATGGCCAAGGCTTTTTCAACGTCTGCGCTGTAGTCAATACTGACATCAACAGAGGTCACCAAAGAGCGTTCCGTGAGAGAGAAGTTCTTGACCTTTTCGCTCACGAAACTTTCATTCGGGATAATCATTTCTTCGCCGCGTAAGTTGCGAACAACAGAGTAGCGAGTGTTGATTTGCGTCACTTTGCCGCTAAAGCCATTGACTTCAATCATGTCGCCAATATTGATTGAGTGGTCAAACAAGATAATAAAGCCCGAGACATAGTTAGAGGCAATCTTTTGTAAGCCAAAGCCCAAGCCCACGCCAACGGCACCACCGAAGATGGAGAGAACGGTTAAGTCAATACCGGCAGACGATAAGGCAATCAAAATCGCAATGGTAAAAAGGCCCACACGCAAAATACGCGCAAGAACAATTTTGAGATTGTCATTGATGTCTTTGGCGTGTTGAATGCTAAGTTCTAATTGTTTGCTTAACCAATTAGCAATGGCTACCGCCAACAAAACGGTCAAGATACCGACCAAGAGCGTCCAAAGCGTAAATTTGCCACTTCCAATCGGTAAGGCAATGCTTTGCATTTCTTCCACGATGTGGGAGAGGATGCCAAAGAAGTCCAAGACCGCCAAGCTCCAGAACGTGGTGTAGATCAACCGCTTAACTTTGGGCGGCATACGGTCATCAAAGAGAATGACCAAAAATTCAACAGCAATGACGAAAATGGCCCAAGCGTACAAGAGTCGGTAGGCAAGGATCATTGCATAGAGTTTGGCATTAGGATCCAAGAACCCCAATTCTTTCATAATATACGTGATGATGAAAAGAACGAGGCCACTGAAAACAGAGAAGGTCACACGTTGCGTCAAAGTTAACAAGAAGTGAACGCAACGGTGGGTAATCGCAGGACTCTTCCAACGAATGTTAATAATTTTCAAAGTCGTATTAATACGACGAGCAAGAATCCAGCCTAAAAGGACAGCAACAATAATCGATGCCACTTGAATCCAAAAAGGCATGTTGGTTAGGCTGATTTGAGAAAGGGTTTGCTCAATCAGTGCATTGTGATCAGCAACGATCGCTTCGGGGTTTTGGGATTGCATAAAGAAAATCAATCAGTTAATGGTTATTTTCCCCATTGTACTGTTGGAGATAAGGCTGTGCAAAAAGAATGTATCAAGGTGTTTAATGTTGAGCCCAAACATCATCCGAAAGGACAAGCCAAAAACGCCTATTAACCTGTATTATCAACACATAACTTTTAGATAACCGCATAAGAGGTTTTGCCAATGACTCAATTAGACAAGATCATGAAACCCCGTGCCATCGCTGTGGTGGGTGCTTCCACTAAGCCCCACACGATTGGCTCAGACATCATGAAACGCCTTCAGGAATACGGTTTTACGGGTGATATTTACCCGGTTAACCCCAAGGGCGGCATCATCGAAGGCTTGCAAGCTTATCCGTCCGTGTTGGATATTCCCGGTGAAGTCGATCTTGCAATCATTGTTGTAAACGCCAAATTTGTGTTGCAAACGATTGACCAATGTCATGAAAAGGGCATTGGCGGTTTGTGCGTTATCTCAGCTGGCTTTAAAGAAACGGGCCACGAAGGGATGGAACTTGAACAGGCTTTATTAAAGAAGGTGCGTGATTACGGCATGCGATGTGTCGGCCCTAACTGCTTGGGTGTTGTTAATACTCATCCCTCCGTTCGTATGGACGGTTGCTTTGCTGAAAGTTTGCCCCAACGTGGTGACATCGGCTTTGTTTCTCAATCCGGCGCATTGGGCGGCGGGATTCTCAATATTTTGAAGGATCTCAATCTCGGTTTTGCTCAATTCATTTCCATTGGTAATCAAGCGGATGTTAACGCTGAAACGGCCATGGAATATTGGGAAAACGATGAAGACGTAAAGCAAATTTTGCTTTACATGGAATCCATTCAAAACCCTGCTAATTTCCGTCAATTGGCAACGCGTATTTCTAAGAAAAAGCCGATTTTGGCTTTAAAGGCCGGTCGCTCTGCAGCAGGCGCTTCAGCCGCCTCTTCTCATACGGGTTCTTTGGCCGGTGCCGATAAGGCAGCCAATGCCCTTTTGATGCAATCCGGTGTTATTCGTGAGTACTCGCTTGAGAATTTGTTTGCGACCGCTAAAGTCTTCTCTAATTGCTCGATTCCCAAGGGTGATCGAGTGGCCATTGTGACCAATTCTGGTGGTCCCGGCATTATGGCAACGGACGCTGTGTGCGAATACGGTATGCAAATGGCGCAATTAACGGAAGAAACGAAGGCCACTTTGCGCAGTTTCTTGCCGGCCGCAGCTTCCGTTAAAAATCCGGTGGACATGATTGCTTCGGCGCCAATCGAACACTACAAGAAGACGTTGGAAACGGTGATTGCCGACGACAATGTCGACATGATCGTTGTCATTTATCTTCCGTTCTTGGGCTTGAAGGACATTGATGTTGCTAAGGCTGTGATGGAAATTAAGGCCGCCAATCCGCAAAAACCGATCGTGGGCGTTTTCATGACGACGAGTAGCTTCTTTGAGCAATTGTCTGAAATGGACGTTAACGTTCCGTTCTTTATGTATGCCGAACAAGCTGTAGACGGTTTAAACCGTTTGAACCAACAACGCCTCTGGACGCAAAAGCCCGATGGCGTGACACCTGTTTATGATGTCAATAAGACGTTAGCTAAGTCGATTATGCAAGCAGCGTTGGATGACGGTCGTGATCAGTTGACGACTCGTGAGAGCATGGACGTTCTTGAGGCTTACGGTATCCGCATTTGCCAATCCGGTTTTGCCAAGGATATTGAAGAAGCCGTGGCACTGGCTAACCGTATTGGTTACCCCGTTGTCATGAAGATGACGAGTAAGACGACGTCTCACAAGACGGACGTGGGTGGCGTGCGTGTGAATATTCAAAGTGAAGAAGCTTTGCGCGCTGAGTACGCTGATTTGATCGAGAAGTTGCGTGAACGCAATCTCTTAGAGGGTCTTGAAGGCGTGATCATTCAAGAAATGGTCAAGGGTAATCGCGAAATGGTTTGTGGTATCGCAACCGATCCGCAATTCGGTCCCATGATGATGTTTGGTTTGGGTGGCGTCTTTATCGAAGTGATGAAGGATGTGACCTTCCGCATGGCTCCGCTCACGGATCAAGATGCCATGGATATGATCACGGGTGTTAAGGCCTACGGTCTTTTGCAAGGCGCTCGTGGTACGACGCCTGCACAAATGCCACAATTGCAAGAGAGCTTATTGCGTTTGTCTCAATTGGTAGGTGACTTCCCCGCCATCGAAGAGCTCGATATCAATCCGTTGATTATCAGTGAAAAGAATGGTGAAGGCATTGCCGTTGATGGTCGTATCAAACTTAATATTGAAAAAGCAAAGAATCTTTAAATTGTTTCAATATTAATTTACTAATGGGGGCAGGTTTTCGAACCTGCTCCTTTTTCTTTTGCATAAAAAATAAGCAAAACAAATTGAATTACAAAAAAAGTTTCTAAATTTAGCAACTTGCCTTGACTAACAAGCACTTGCAATATAAATTGAGGTGTAAGAAAGTGGGAAAAAGTGGGAGTAGGTGCCTCAATGTGGATTGGTGCTCCCGATTTTCTGCACCAGAAGGGGAAGTTTTTTCGGGTGAGCCTTATGTTTCAAGGAACGTCGCTCTTAGTCTTGGATGTCAAAGGACGTCTCTCGTTGCCGGCACGGCATCGCGAGAGCCTTTTGTCGTCTTGTGACGGCGAAGTGACTTTAACATGTCACCCTGATGGCTGTGTATTGCTATATCCCCAACCTCAGTGGAAAGAGTTAAGTGAAAAGTTGATGCAACTGCCCTATGCGTTGCGAGCTTTTCAACGTCGACTTTTAGGTTGTGCCGTGACGGTTAAGGTCGATGCCGCTGGTCGTCTTTTGATTCCCAGCGAATTGCGAACCCTTTGCAGTTTGAATCGCGAAGTGACCTTTGTTGGTGTTGGTAATCACTTTGAACTTTGGGATCAAGGCCATTACACCGAGTACATGGATCGTGAAATGGCTAAGGGCTTACCGCCTGAATTAGAGTCATTTGTTTTGTAAGGAGAGGATGGAAATGAATAAGCCCTTCGTTCACCTCTCCGTTATGCGAGAGGAAGCACCTCGAGAATTGGTGCATAACGCCGATGGCATTTATGTGGATGCGACCTTTGGTCGTGGCGGCCACTCTCGTCTTATTCTTGAATCTTTAAGTCCCAAGGGACGTCTTATTGCGTTTGACCGAGATCCGGAAGCCATTGTCGCGGCTGCCGAAATCAAGGATGAGCGCTTTACGATTATCCATGCACCGTTTTCTCAATTAAAAGAAAAACTGTTGACTTTAGGTGTGACCGAAGTTGACGGTGTTTTCATGGATATTGGTGTATCAAGTCCTCAAATTGACGATGCCTCCCGCGGTTTTTCATTCCGTATGGATGGGCCACTTGATATGCGTATGGATACGACGACGGGGATGACGGCAGCCCAATGGCTTGCTACAGCCCAAGAGCGTGAAATTGCCAATGTCATTTCTGATTTAGGTGAGGAGCGTTTTGCTCGAAAAATTGCCAAAACGATCTGCCAAACGCGTGAAGAATCCCCGTTAACGACAACGCAACAATTGGCCAAGTTAGTGGCAAGCGTTGTCCCGATGAATAAAAAGGATCCCACGCAAAATCCGGCAACGCGTACCTTCCAAGCTATTCGCATTCATATTAATAGCGAGTTGGATGAGTTAACCCATGCACTTAATGGCGCAATGGATGTGGTTAAAGACGGCGGGCGAATCGCAGTCATCACCTTCCATTCGTTAGAAGACCGTATTGTGAAGCGGTTTTTCGATAAAGCTGCACATCCGGAACGTGATATTGATCCTCGTTTGCCGCTTCGTCCTGATCAATTGCCTCAACCGCTTTTGTCAGATGTGCGTCGAATCTTACCCAGCAAGGAAGAATGCGCTGAAAATCCTCGAGCTCGCAGCTCCATTTTGAGAGTGGCGACCCGTTCTCGCGGGGAGGATGGGGCATGCTGAAATATTTCAATTTGATGTTTATTCGCAAACATCTTTTGATGATTAGCATTGGTTTACTCACCGTTTCATTGGTGACGGAAGCGGTGTTGATTGTGAACTCTCAATACCGAGTACGAGAACTCACGATCACGATTGAGCAAGAACAAGAGTATGGCCGTCGTCTGCAAGACGAGTCTAAAGAGTTGCGCATTGAATTGGCAAAGGCGACTTTGCCTGCCTATATTTCCAAAACAGCCTTAGAGATGGGGCTTGAGGCCGCTCGCAACGAAAATACCGTTATCTTACAACCCAAGCCGGTGCCACACTTCGTAACGCGTAAGCGTCAAGGGGAGGGCTCGAAATGAGAAATACCCCCTTGTTCGAAAGATTAAAGATTGCGGTGACGCAAAAGGCCTCGTCTTTTTGGAACGAAGACCGCTCGCCTAAGCGCCAAAAACGTGCGGCTGAACGCGAGAAAGATTGGCGTACAACGGAAATTTCACAAAAGCGCTCGCATGTTTTGTTGGGCACGCTAGTTTCGGTTTTCTCTATTTGCTTCTTACGAGCCGTTTACTTGCAATGTTTCAACACGGAGTTTTTGCAACGTCAAGGGGAATTTCGTTACGCAAAAACGCTCGATATTACAGCCGGTCGTGGTCAAATTTTTGACCGCAATGGTGTTGTCTTGGCGGCGTCCTTGCCTGCTCGTTCCATTTGGGCAACGACCAATTTGGTTGAAATTACGCCTAATGAAATTGCGCAGCTCAGTCAATTGCTCGGCGTTTCCACGAACACTTTGCAAAAGCGTTTAGCGCGCCCGAATGCTTGGGTCAATATTGCGCGTCAAGTGGACATGGAAACGGTTCGCAAAGTGCAAGCGATGAAGATTTCCGGCTTCACGTATACGCCTGATGTTAAGCGCCAGTATCCCGGTGGTGAGCTTTCTGCCCACATTGTTGGTTTTAACAATCGAGAAAATCACGGGCAAGAAGGGATTGAGTTAGCAAACGATAAGACGTTGACCGGTCAAAATGGACAACGTCGCGTCATCCGTGATCGTTTGGGGCACGTGATCGAAGAAGTTTGGGCTCAAGAACCGGTTCCCGGTAAAGATTTGCATCTTTCGATTGACTCCCGCATTCAGTTCATTGCCTATAGTGCGGTTAAGCGAGCGGTAGAAAAGCATAGTGCTAAGGCGGGTGCTGCCGTGGTTGCTGACTCCATCACGGGTGAAATTTTGGCGCTTGCCAGTTGGCCGGCCTTCGATCCCAACGATCGAAGCACGTTTGCTTGGGATCGCATTCGCAATCGCGTTGTGACCGATACGTTTGAACCGGGTTCCACCGTTAAACCTTTCTCAATTGCCAAGGCCATTGACTTAGGTATTGTTCGTCCGGACAGTCTCATTCAGACGGCACCGGGACAAATTGTTGTGGCTGACCGAAAAATTAGTGATAGCAAAGATTATGGTCTTTTGACGGTGTCGCAGGTGATTGCCAAGTCCTCGAACGTAGGCACGGTGAAGATTTCTTTGCAGATTCCTCCTCAAGTGCTTTGGGATACGTACACGCGCTTGGGATTTGGTCAAGCTCCCCAAGTGGGCTTCCCGGGTGTTGTCGCTGGTCGTTTGCGTCCCGCTAAGACTTGGGGACCGGTGGAACAAGCAACGGTTTCCTATGGCTACGGCTTATCGACCTCTTTGATGCAGTTGGCACAAGCCTATACGGTTTTTGCTCGCAACGGTGACGTGATCCCGTTAACCTTAATGAAGCGAGATCATGCCGCTGCCGGTGAACAAATTTATCGTCCCGAAACGGCACGACAAATGCGCGCCATGATGATGACAACGGTGCACCGTGGTGGGACGGCTTCTCGGTTGAAGGTGACGGGCTACACGGTAGCTGGTAAGACCGGGACGGTTTATAAAGTTAAAAACGGTGAGTATGTCCGTGACTACGTGGCCTCTTTTGTTGGTTTGGCACCGGCTACGCAACCGCGTTTGGTGGTGGCTGTTATGATTGACGAACCGAAGGATGCCGGTCACGTGGGTGGCGTGGTGGCGGCACCCGTATTTGGCGAAATTGTAGAGTCTGCTTTGCAGACGATGCTCGTGAATCCCGATGATCCTATGATGATTGCCGGCCGAGGTGTGTTGGCTAAGAGTGCACAATGATTGCAAATATCAAGAATTACGTTGACTTATTAAAGCGTTTAGCCCCCGAGGCTAAACGTCTTGTTTTGGACTCCCGCACCGTTGGTGCGGGTGATGTTTTTATTGCGGTCCCTGGTTTACATGTGGACGGTCGACAATTCTTAGAACAAGCTGCCCAAAAGGCAACGGCTGTGGTTTATGAAGATGACGGGATTCGTCGTACTTACGCGGTGCCCGCGATTGCAGTGCCTGAGTTATCGAAGTATCTCGGCAATTTTGCAGCAGAATTCTATCGCCACCCGACGCAAGACCTGTTTGGTGTAGGTATCACGGGTACAAACGGTAAAACCACCACCTCTCACTGGGTTTCTCAGTTGTTAACGGCTTTAGAAGAGCCTTGCGCTGCCATTGGTACGATTGGTTGCACGATGGCAGGAAAGCCTTTCCCTTCAGCCCCTTTAACGACGCCCGATGCAGCTTCTTTGCAAGGGTTATTCCGAGATTTGGCCAAAGCCGGTGCCAAAGCCTTTGCTGTTGAAGCCAGTTCCATCGGTTTGGAACAAGGACGTCTGCAAGGCACGCATTTTGATGTTGCTGTCTTTACGAATTTAAGTCGCGACCACCTTGACTATCACCATGATATGCAGGCCTACGAAGAGGCTAAAGGCATTTTGTTTGATTGGCCGCAGTTGCGTAGTAGTGTTATCAATATTGATGATGAAGCAGGTTTGCGTCTTGCCGAACGTTGCGTTTGCCGTGGTGTGAAGTGCTTTGTGACGACAACGCGTGGGACGTTACCCTTGCCGGGGACGCATAGCATTGCTGCAGAGAACATTCGAGCAATGCAAGACGGGATGGAATTTGATTTGGTCTATGAAGGCAATCGTCATCATTTAGCCGTTCATCTTTTTGGCGAATTTAATATTTCAAATCTTTTAGGTGTGATTGGTGTTGCATTGGCCAAGGGTTATGACATTGAAACGATCATGCCGTTGTTGCCACACTTGGTGCCGCCTGCCGGTCGTATGCAATTGGTTAAGCATGACCGTACGGCTTTAGGTGTCGTGGACTATAGTCATACGCCGGACGCAGTGGAAAAAGCACTTTTAGCTCTTCGCCCGATTGTGAGAGCTCGTCGTGGCAAACTTTGGGTTATTGTGGGAGCGGGTGGCGATCGCGATAGCGGTAAGCGTCCAATCATGGCAAGCATTGCCCAACAAATGGCCGATTTTGTGGTTTTAACGAGCGACAATCCCCGCACAGAAAACCCGACAGACATTTTGGCTCAGATGGTCGCCGGTATGAAAGAAGGCGGTCACCCCTACGTGGTGATTGAAGATCGTCGTGAAGCCATTCAAAAAGCTGTTAATACTGCTGCTCCCGAAGACATTATCTTGGTAGCCGGTAAGGGACATGAGCTTTATCAAGATATCCAAGGCGTCAAGCATCCCTTTAGTGACAAAGTGGAAGTGCACAATGCGCAATGGATGAAGGTGATGCCACCGGACTCCTTGATGCGAGTGAAGTACCTTGCCAATTTGTTGCCCGGTTCGAAATTCTTGGGCAGTGACGTTCCCTTTAGTTCTGTCTCGACCGACACAAGATCGGTGACCAACGGAACGCTCTTTTTTGCCTTAAAGGGTGATCGTTTTGACGGTCATGACTTTGTGATGCAAGCGATGCACGCAGGTGCAGTGGCCTTGGTGGTTGATCATGAAGTTAACTGCCCCTTGCCTCAAATCGTTGTCAATAATGTGAAATTGGCATTGGGTGCTAGTGCGGGCTATTGGCGCAGTAAACAGGCGCTTAATATGGTGGCTGTTGCAGGCAGTAACGGTAAAACCACCACCACGCAAATGATTGCTTCGATTTTGAGAGCTCACTATGGTGATCACGCTTTATCTACGCAAGGCAATCTCAACAATGACATTGGAGTGCCGCTTATGTTGTGGCGTTTGCGTGAAAAACATGAAGCCGCTGTCATTGAGACCGGTATGAATCATGTGGGTGAAATGCGTTATTTGGCGGGGCTTGTTCAACCGAAGGTTGCTATCGTGACAAATGCCCAACGCGAACATCAAGAGTTTATGCAAACGGTTCAGGCTACAGCGCGTGAAAACGGAGAAATTTTCCGTCATATGATGCCTGCCAGCACAGCCGTGATTCCATTTGATGATGAGTGCAAAAACATTTGGCTTGAAATGGCTCAAAACTCTCAGATTGTGACGTTTGGTTTGCCCAATGAAGCGGATGTGACCGGTACGATGACGCCGACCAATACCGGGATGGATGTCAAAATCAATACTCCCATCGGTGACTTTAAGGCGCATTTGAAAGTTCGTGGGGAACACAATTTCAAAAATGCATTAGGTGCCACGGCGGTTGCATTATCTCTGAGTTTGTCTACGGATGTGATTGCTAAGGGATTAGAAGCCTTTGAACCGATCAAGGGCCGAGGCGCTGTCATTACGACTGATCGTTATACCGTCATTGACGACGCTTATAATGCCAATCCCGACAGCATGAAAGCCAGTATTGATATTTTGGCCTCTATGCCCGCACCGCGATTGTTGGTGGCAGCAGATATGTTGGAGTTGGGGGACAAGTCTCGTGAGTACCACGAGGAAATTGCCACTTATGCTGTCCAAAAAGGCATTGATGGTTTTATTACAACCGGCAGTGCAATGAAATTTGCGTATGAGAAATTCCGTGAGTTAAAGCCCGGCGCTGAAGTCATCTGGGAAGGGGAACGCAAGGAATTTCTGAATAAACTTTTGGAAATTAAAGATCGTTATCGTTCTATTTCGGTCAAGGGTTCCAATAGTATGCGACTCGATTTGGCTGTGAAGGCACTGGTCGAGTCCGAGAAACGTTAAAGAATTCAAGAAAGGAACACTTAAATGTTATTGGAACTTTTCCAGTGGTTAGGGGAAGATATCCGCGCTTTTCAAGTCTTTAATTATTTAAGCTTGAGAGCCGTGATGGCAGCCTTGACGGCCCTGTTTATCGGTTTTGCAGCAGGCCCCGCTACTATTCGCTATTTAAAGGCAATGAAGGTGGGTCAAGCCGTTCGTAATAACGGTCCAAAGACACACTTGGTTAAAGATGGTACGCCGACCATGGGGGGCGTGCTTATTTTGATTTCCATTGCACTTTCGACCTTGTTGTGGATGGACTTAAGTAACCGTTTTGTTTGGGTGGTGCTTTTTGTCACGACAGGCTACGGTGCCGTAGGTTGGATCGATGATTACCGAAAGGTTGTGCATCACGATCCCAAGGGAATGAGCGCACGAGAAAAGTTCGGCTGGCTCTCCTTAATTGGTGGCTTGGCGTCTGTCTATTTGGCATTTGCAATTTCCGCTCCCACCAATATTCATGTGATTGACATGATTGTCGGTTGGGTGCAATCGGGTTTTCCTTTAACAATGCCTTCGCAAGCGGATTTGATTATTCCTTTCTTTAAACATTTCGCTTATCCGTTGGGGATTGTGGGTTTTGTTATTTTGACCTACATCGTGATTGTTGGCACAAGTAACGCCGTCAATTTGACGGACGGCTTGGATGGTTTGGCCATTTTGCCGTGTGCGATGGTGGGGAGTGCTTTGGGGATCTTCGCTTACGTAGTTGGCCGTTATGACTTTGCTCACTACTTGCTCTTTCCTCATATTCCGGGGGCCGGTGAATTAGTGGTGGTTTGTGCTGCTTTAGCTGGTGCCGGTTTGGCCTTTTTATGGTTTAACGCTCACCCGGCACAAGTATTCATGGGTGACGTTGGTGCTTTGGCATTGGGTGGCGCATTAGGAACAATTGCCGTTATCACGCGTCAAGAGTTTGTGTTGGCCATCATGGGTGGGATTTTTGTGGTAGAAACTTTGTCTGTCATGATTCAAACCACCTACTTCCGGTATTCGGGCGGTCGTCGTATTTTCTTGATGGCACCGTTGCACCACCATTTCGAATTAAAGGGTTGGAAAGAAACTCAAGTGGTGACGCGCTTTTGGATCATTACCTTTATTTTGGTTTTGATCGGTTTGTCGACGTTAAAGATTCGCTAATCAAAAGGTGAAAATCATGAGCAAGGCTTTAGTGATCGGTTTAGGGGCCTCAGGGGTGGCTTGTACCCAATTTCTTATCAAACGCGGTTACGAGGTGATCGGAACCGATACGCGTGAAACGCCCCCGTCATTGGAGCGCTTGCAAGCGTTGCCAGCTTTTACCTTTAAGTGCCTGTCTGACGCTCAAGCTTCGTTAAACGACGTTGAATTCGTGGTAATCTCACCGGGAATTTCCCCCTATTACTCTGAAGTCGCACCGATCATTTCTAAGGCTCAATCGATGCAATTGCCTTGGTTTGGCGAGATCGAATTATTTGCTCGTGAATTAGAGCATCTTAAAAATGAACGCCAATATGAACCGATTGTTTTAGCGATTACCGGTACGAACGGGAAAACAACGACAACGGTTTTAACGACCAAAATGGCCGAGGCCAGTGGAAAATTTGCGGTTGCAGCCGGCAATATCGGTCCCAATGCTGTAACGGAATTGGATCGCTACTTGGAAGAAGGGCGATTGCCTGACGTTTGGGTGTTGGAACTTTCAAGCTTTCAATTAGAGTCAACGCATACATTGATCCCGACGGCTGCAGCCTTGTTAAATATCACTCAAGACCACTTGGATTGGCACGGTTCGATGCAAGCCTATATGGACGCCAAGGCCCATATTTTTCAATCCGAAAAGACGGTGCGAGTTCTCAATCGTGATGATGCCAGTGTGATGCAGTACGCTAGCGCCCCTCGCGTTGCCACTTTCGGTGAATCAGCACCTGAGGGTGAAAATCAATGGGGCTTGGTCAAAGACGACGAGCTATTCTGGTTGGCCTACAACGAAGATGATTCCATTGCGCTTTCTAAGCGCAAGGTGTTGCCGGGCGAGCTTTTACAACGCTTGATGCCCGAAGAAGCATTAAAGATTTGCGGTCGTCACAATACGATGAATGCTCTTGCGGCGCTCGCTTTAATTCATGCAGCCAACTTGCCTTTAGCCGATGCCATTCGTGCGCTTTCCAATTACACGGGTGAAGCTCATCGTGTTCAATATGCCTTAACAGTCGATGGCGTGGATTACATCGACGACAGTAAGGGGACCAATGTTGGTGCAACGGTGGCTGCACTGGAAGGTTTGGGCGCCACCGGTAAGAAGATGGTGGTCATTTTGGGCGGTGACGGTAAAGGACAAGATTTTTCACCAATTGCTCAATCGATGGCCCTTCATGCTCGCGGTGCGGTGTTAATCGGTCGCGATGCACCTTTGATTGAAAAAGCTTTGGCAGGTGCAACCTATCCCGTGCAAAAGGCTCAAACATTACCAGAAGCAGTGCAGATGTGTGCTCAGATGGCCAAAACAGGCGACTATGTTTTGTTGTCACCTGCTTGCGCCAGCTGGGACATGTTTAGAGATTACGCACAACGAAGTGAAATTTTTATTGAAAGCGCTCGTGCGCTTCAAAAGAACTGATTTTCGGTCGAATGTTCCAGTTTAAAAACCTTTTTAAAAGTCAAAACACCAAACCTGAACAATGGGGGCAGGGCCGACGCTTTGGTTCCGTCTCCAGTGTTGACTATTCATTGTTGGGAACGATTGCGGCGCTCTTAGTGATTGGCGCCATTATGGTCTATTCGGCCTCCATTTCTTTGGCAGACTCGCCGAAGTATCAAACGAGTGAATACCATTTTATTCTTCGACACTTGATCTACATGAGTGTCGGTATTTTTGCCGGTTGGTGCGTCTTTAATGTGCCCATCGATAAATGGGAGCGCTTGAGTTACCCTCTAGCTGTTTTGGGGATTATTTGTTTATTTTTGGTTTTTGTACCGGGGTTAGGCAAAAGCGTTAACGGTGCAACGCGATGGATTGGTTTTGGTCCGGTCAATTTGCAAGTTTCAGAAGTTGTGAAATTTGTTTCCGTTTTAGTGATTGCAAAATTTGCGATTGAGCGGCAAGCCTATATGCACTCTATTACTCGTGCTCTTTTACCTGTGCTTGCCTATGTCTTTTTCGTAGCGGGTTTATTAGCGATTCAACCCGACTTAGGGGCAACGGTTGTGATCGCAAGCATTGTGGTCGGTATTGTCTTTTTGGCCGGATTGAGCTGGAGAATTATTTTTACACTCGGTGCCTTCCTAGTTGGAACCATTATTACATCTGTGGTGCTATCGCCTTGGCGTACCGCTCGCGTGTTTGCCTATCTCAACCCGTGGGATCCTGAAAATCAAATCGGTAAAGCCTATCAGTTAACGCACTCTTTGATTGCATTCGGTCGTGGTGAAATTTTTGGCGTTGGGTTAGGTGCCAGTGTTGAAAAAATGCACTATTTACCTGAAGCGCATACGGACTTTATTTTGGCCGTGATCGGTGAAGAGTGCGGACTGCTTGGGTTTACTGTTGTCTTAGGCCTTTTTTATTGGCTTGTTCGCAGTGCTTTTGAAATCGGTCGCCAAGCGGTTCGATTGGATATGGTCTATGCTGGATTGGTTGCTCAAGGCGTGGGACTCTGGATTGGGGTACAGGCTTTAATTAACATCGGTGTTGCGATTGGTGTTTTCCCAACCAAAGGGTTAACGTTGCCTTTGGTGAGCTATGGGGGTTCGTCATTGGTCATCACGCTATGTGCGCTGGCGTTATTGATTCGAGTCGATTTTGAAAACCGCTTATTAATGCGCGGGAAACGGAGAAGAGAATGAGTGATCGAAACCATTTGATTATTGCTGCTGCGGGTACAGGCGGTCATGTGATGCCGGGTTTGGCGGTGGCCGAAGAAATGAAAAAGCGCGGTTGGACAGTTTCGTGGATCGGAACTCCCGTGGGAATGGAAGGTCGATTGGTTGGTCAGCGTGGCATTGATTTCGACGCATTAGATTTTACGGGTATGCGTGGCAAAGGCTTGGGTCATGCCATCAAAGGCGCATTCAAGTTGGTGAAATCCTGTTTTAAAGCAAAAGAAATTGTTGACGATCGGGATGCTGACGTGGTTTTTTCCACCGGAGGCTATATTGCCGTGCCTGCCGCTTTCGGTGCTCGAGCCGAAGGCAAACCCTTGGTCATGATGAATTGTGATGCAGGAAGCCTCATGAGCGTACGTGTCGTGATGCCCGTAGCTTCTGCCGTTATGTGCGGTTTTGACGGAGAATGTGCTCAAAGGGCCGGCAAAAAAGCCATCGTTTCTGGCAACCCTGTTCGTGAAGAGATTCTTCATTTACCCAAGCCCTCAGAGCGCTATGCCGGTCGCACGGGACGTCAGCACGTATTGGTGTTTGGTGGTTCTTTAGGCGCAAAGGTTCTTAACGATACCGTGCCTCGCGCTTTGGCTTTATTCGATGAAAGTACTCGTCCGACGGTCACCCACCAATGCGGGAAAAATGCAGTAGAAAGTGTTAAAGAAACGTACCGTTCTTTGGGAATTGAAGCTGAAGTTGTCAGTTTTATTGACGATATGGCCAGTGCTTATGAGAAGGCCGATCTTGTTGTTTGTCGAGCCGGTGCTACGACTGTGAGTGAGTTAACCGCAGGTGGCATCCCAGCTATTTTGGTGCCTTTTGTGGTTTCTACGACTCAACACCAATTGGGTAACGCTCAGTATTTGCAAGCCCATGATGCGGGCATTTTGCTCGAGCAAAAGCATTTAACAGCCGAGAATTTGTATAACCAGTTGCGGTCTTTGGATAGGGAACGCTTGTTATCAATGGCACAAAATGCACAAAAATTAGGCCATTTAAATGCGGCCAAAACCGTGGCTGACACCATTGAGCGTTTGGCAAAATTGGGTGACAATTAAATTAAACATAAAAAAGCCCGATCGCTTAAAATTAAAGGTTAAGTCTTAATTTTGGAAAAAGTGACAACTCTTTGTGGTTGTCGGGGGTTTTTCATGAAATTCGCAATCAATCGCATTCACTTTGTCGGTATCGGCGGTACTGGGATGAACGGTATTGCCGAAGTCTTTGTGACATTGGGCTATCGTGTAACAGGCTCTGATGTGGCAACTAATGTTGCCACTCAACGCCTTGAAAGTTTAGGCGTTTCCATTTTCCACGAACACGATGCTCGTAATGTCCAAGGTGCTGATGTGGTTGTGACGTCTTCTGCCATTAAGGCAGACAATCCTGAAGTGGTCGCTGCGCGTGAAGCCCGAATTCCAGTGGTGCCTCGTGCCCAAATGTTGGCCGAATTGATGCGATTCAGAAGTGGCATTGCGATTGCCGGCGCTCACGGCAAAACTACGACAACGTCTTTGGTGGCAAGTCTTTTAGCCGCTGGTGGTTTGGATCCGACGTTTGTCATCGGTGGTCGATTAAATAGTGCGGGTTCCAACGCTCGATTAGGGGGCGGGGAATTTATTGTGGCAGAGGCCGATGAGTCTGATGCTTCCTTCTTGTGCTTGTCTCCTGTGATTGCTGCGGTAACCAATATTGACGAAGATCATATGGATACCTATGAGCACAAATATGAAAAATTGGAACAGGCCTTTATCGACTTTTTAACGCGTCTGCCTTTTTACGGTAAGGCTGTGCTTTGCTATGACGATGAAAATGTCCGCAAGATGGCACCGCGCGTCAATCGTGAGATTGTGAGCTACGGTTTGTGTGAGGAAGCCGATGTTCGTGCCATTGATGTAAAAGTTGACGGTACGCAAATGACTTTTACGGTGTTGCGCAAGGATCGTGAGCCATTGCCGGTGCGTTTGAATTTGCCCGGTTTACACAATGTCCGCAATGCCTTGGCTGCTATTGCGATTGCCACAATGGCAGAGGTGAGCGATGAGGCCATTGCTCAAGGTTTGGAAAACTTCAATGGTGTGGGTCGTCGCTTCACTCAATACGGGGAAATCGCGTTACCGCAAGGCGGATCCTTCCGTTTAATTGACGACTACGGTCATCATCCGCATGAAATGCAAGCAACTCTGGAAGCCGTTCGTGGCGCCTACCCCGGCCAACGTATTTTGGTTGCGTTCCAGCCACATCGTTACTCCCGCACGCGTGATTGCTTTGAGGACTTTGTAAAGGTTCTCTCCGGTGTTGACGCTTTGGTGCTTGCCGATGTTTATCCTGCTGGTGAAGCTCCGATTCATGGGGCCGACGGTCGAGCATTAGCCCGTGCCATTCGTTTAATCGGCACAACGGAGTTGGTTTTTGTCGATACTCCCTTGGAAATGGACGATGCCATTATGAAGTTGGCTAAGCCCGGTGACATTGTTGTCACCATGGGGGCAGGTAGTGTTGGTCAAGTGCCTGTGCGATTGAAAGCACAAAACGCATAAAGTTATTTTTGCTAATTGAGGTTAGTTCTTATGTCAAACGAAACGAAAAAAGCGATCGATCCTGCTTCTTTGGGGAAGGTAGTCGTATTGATGGGTGGACGTTCCAGCGAACGTGAAGTCTCCTTGATGAGTGGGAAAGGTGTTTATGACGCTCTTGTAGAAGCCGGTGTCGATGTCACGCGTTTTGATCCACAAGAACAACCCCTTTCAGAGTTGGAAAAAGGCCAATTTGATCGTGCCATGATTTCTCTTCATGGTCGTTTTGGTGAAGACGGTACGATTCAAGGCGTCTTAGAATACCTTAATCTTCCGTACACCGGCCCTGGCGTTCGTTCTAGCTCAATTGCCATTGATAAAGCAATGACCAAACGCGTTTGGAGTGCTGCTGGTATTCCTGTGCCCAACGGCATGACGGTGACCAAAGACGATGATATGAATTTAGTCATTCAATCGTTGGGTGCCAATTTGGTGGTCAAGCCCGCCCATGAAGGCTCCAGCATCGGTTTGAGTAAGCTTGAAAATGCAACGCCTGAAATGTTGCAAGAAGCCGTTAATAAGGCAAGCAACTTGGATCCGCATGTCTTGGTTGAAGAGCGTATTTACGGTCGTGAATTGACGGTGGCCGTGTTAGGCCCAGGTCAAACGGCTCGTGCTTTGCCGATTATTGAAATTGTGGCTCCGGATGGTGACTACGACTATCAAAACAAGTATTTCACGACGGTCGTTCATTATGAGTGTCCGGCTCAGTTGCCCGAAGAGCAAGCTGCTGAGATTCGTCAAGTGTGCGAACGTGCCTACCGTGTTTTAGGAGGTCGTGGTTGGAGTCGTATTGATGTGATGTTGACCGATGATGGTCGTTTTGTTTTATTGGAAATGAATACTTCTCCGGGCATGACTTCGCACTCTTTGGTTCCGATGGCCGCAAGCAAAGAGGGCATGAGCTATCAAGATTTGGTCTTAGAAGTCCTCAGCCAAGCAACTTTGGATAACAAAGAACGCTAATTCTGCGTTTTATGAAAGTAGTTCTTCGAAAACTCCTTATTGTTGTAGGGATTCTGTTGGTGATTGCCGCAGTTGCGGTCAGCAGTTTCCCTCACTACTTTATTTCGTTTTTTGAAATAAAGAAGGTTGAGTTAGTCGGGGAAACTGATCATATCTCGCCGATGCACTTCAAGCGTTCATTAGGCAATACGGTTGAGGGGAACTTTTTTGATATTGACCTTGAGGCTATCCGAATGGCGGCTTTAGGGGCACCTTGGGTGAAAGAAGCGAGCGTTCATAAAGTTTGGCCCAATCGTATTCGTATTCGTATCAAAGAGCATCGTGCGTTAGCGCTATGGGAAGACGGACGTCTGGTTTCTGTAGAAGGCATTTTATTTGCTGCCAATCCCGATGAAGCGGAAAACTCAACGGATTTACCCGAGTTTTTTGGACCGGCCGATCGGGTTCGAGATGTGACGCGACGCTATAAACGGTTTAGTCAGATGCTCAAGACCGTGATTCCAGAGGCAAAAGTGACGGAATTGAGTGTCTCCGATCGCGATAGTTGGACGCTTGCTATTGCTTCGAAAAAGATTCCACCAACACGTATTGAATTAGGTACAGAGCAAAGCGACTGGACGCTTGAAGACCGTTTTGGTGTTGTCATTGTTCAGTATCCTGAAGTTGTTGCTTTGATGAAGGGAGCGCCCTCAAGTATAGATGCTCGTTATGAGAATGCCTTTTCGGCAACGTTGCCGGAAAATGCTTTAAAGAGACTGCCCTCGAAAGATAATCGCAGACGAGAGGCAGAAGTTGTTGCAGAACGATACCGCCAATGAAAGAACTTGCTAATAAATCAATTACGGTCACGGCTATTGACATTGGATCTAGCAAAATTATTGTGGTCTTAGCCGAAGTCTTTTCTGACGGCACCTACAAGGTGTTGGGGCATGGTCGTACTGAGTCAAAGAAGTCGATTATTGCGGGAAGTATTCAAAGACCTGAAGACCTTTTAAAGCAGTTAAATGAAGCTTTAGATGAGGCTGTAAGAACGGCTAATTTCAAAGGACCGTCTTTGGGGCGAATTTGTACGACGATTTCCGGTCAACCTGTGACGGGGCGTAATTCAACGGCAGAAATTCCTTTACCAGGGGCCGAGGTCACGCTTGAGGACATGAAAAAGGTCGTTGAACGTGCCGAAGATGCTTTAGAGTTGCATCAAGATGAGCGCTTGATTAAATCCGAGCGTTTGTATTTTTGCATCGATGATCAAACCGAAGAGCAAGGTCTTGAAAATCCGCTTGGTGTAAAGGGCTCTCGTATTTCGGTGCATTTGCATTCCGCAGTGGCCGGTGCTGTAAATGCTGTCAATCGAATTCAATTAATTAACCGTACCGACCTTGATGTTTCAACTGTATTACCCGAAGGGTGGGCGAGTGGTTATAGCGTTTTAACTGAAGATGAACGTCAAATTGGTGTTGTTTTAGTCGATATCGGAGATGAGACGACGGATATTGTTGTCTTTAAGGGTGGTCATCCTCGCTTTACCCATACGATTAATATGGGGGGAAGTATCATCACTAAGCGCCTCATGGGATATATGCATTGCAAAGATTTTGAGGCCGAGGCTGTCAAAATGCGTCTCGATCTGCGTCATGAAAAAGAGGATGAAACGCAAATTTTATTCAGTAGTGGTGTAGAACCCAATGTAAGGCACTTCAATAAGCGAGAACTTTCAATCCTGGCTTGCAAAGAGTTTGGAGCACTTTGTAATCAAATTGGGGTGATTCTTTATAACAACGGTTGGTACATCAAACGAGATGGACATCCCTACAATAAACTTCCCGGTGGGGTCGTTATTACAGGGGGGGCGACCTTGATGATGGGGGCTGCCGAGTTTATTTCTTCAATTCCTGGGTTTTATCGTGAAACTTTTGCAGCTCGACAAGGGCGATCGCTCTACGAAGGGGATGGCTGCATGGGGTTAACTTCTCCGCGAGAAAGTGCCGTGATGGGTTTGATCGCTTATGAAGCTAGACGCTTTATGTTGGGGGAAGACGATAAAGATGTTACCTCTGAGGACGATACGTGGGTTTCTAAGATAAAGCGCATGACCAAAGAGTTTTTTATCGGTCAGTACTAAAGCCGTAAGAAAAACAACAAATTTCTTGATTTTTTCTAGCCAAAATGTGAGCTTTTAAGTCATAATTAGAGAATTGGTTTTGGAGAAATATTTATGTTCGATGTCGTCAATGATGAACCCCGTCAAACCGTAATTAAAGTTGTTGGTGTTGGTGGTGGTGGCGGTAACGCCGTAGAACACATGATTGAGCGTGGTGCTCAAGGTATTCAGTTCATTGCAATTAATACTGACTACACCGCATTGTCACGCTCTCGCGCACACGCAACTCTTCAAATCGGTAAGACTGGTTTGGGTGCAGGTGCTCATCCTGAGGTGGGTGAACAGGCTGCTATTGAGTCTAAGGATCGCATCCGCGAATTGCTCCAAGGCGCTAATTTGGTTTTCATCACTGCCGGTATGGGTGGTGGTACGGGTACGGGTGCAGCTCCTGTGGTTGCACAAATTGCTCGTGAAATGGGCATTTTGACGGTCGCTGTTGTCACAAAGCCCTTTAGCTACGAAGGTGCTCGCCGTATGCAACGAGCTGAAGAAGGTTTGTTGCGCTTGAAGGAAGCCGTGGATAGCCAAATCGTGATTCTCAATGACAAATTGGAAGACGAATTGGGCGAAGATGCCACTGTGAGCGAATGCTTTGCTGCTGCTGACGACGTGCTCTTTAAGGCTTGTGCTGGTATTACCGAAATCATTCAATCTCCTGGCTTGATTGGCGTTGACTTTGAAGACCTCCGCACTGTGATGAGTGAACGCGGTACGGCCATGATGGGTTCTGCCATTGCTACGGGTCCGGATCGTGCACGCATCGCAGCAGAAAACGCGGTTGCCTGCCCGTTGTTGGAAGGCGTGACGCTCAATGGTGCTCGTGGTGTGTTGGTTTACATCACCGCCAGCGAAGAAAGCATGAAGATGAAAGAAACCAAGACAGTGATGAATATCATTACGAACTTCACTGCCAAGGGTGCTCAAGTGATCTATGGCTCTGCCTACGATGACAGCATGGGTGATTCTATGCGTGTTACGGTGGTTGCTACGGGTCTTGACGGTGGTGTTGATCACTCGATTCCACCGTTGGAAAAGAAGGAAGAAGAACGTCCTGTTTGGGCAACGACTGCCACTAAGCCGGCCGTTCAAGTGCAGCCGATGGCAACTGCTCCTGCTCAACAAGCTGCAAAACCGGCCGCTTCCGTGACCAATATTTGGGATTTGCCTCTTTCTCATCAAGAGGCTGTTGTGCCGCCGGCTCAACCGAGTCCCAATGTGATGCAACCGATGACTTCTCAACCGGTTCAACCACAAGAACCGGCTGCTAAACCGCAACAAGAGTTGGGTGAAACGGTGCCGATGCCCTTTGGCCCGGCAGAAGAAGAGCCTGAAGAAAGTCCTTCTCGCGATTGGCCGTCCACCGGTTGGTGGTCAAGCCGTCGAGACGGGAAGTAATTTATACAGCTAGTCCAATAAGTGTTTTTCGCCGATTTATTCGGCGAAAAACGTCTTAGAACCTCCCAACCAATCTTGTTGCTAAAAAGCTTGCCATTATGCTGAAACAAAGAACGTTGAAAAAGCCGTTAAAGACCGTAGGTATCGGTTTGCACTCGGGTCAAAAAGTTTGTTTGACTTTGCGTCCAGCTGAACCCGACACTGGCATTGTTTATACGCGTGTAGATTTGGATCCGCCTGTGGTGATGCCTGCAGAGGCAACTCGCGTTAACGATACGCGAATGGCAACGACCTTAAATGAAGGCAACGTAAAAATCTCCACCATTGAACACTTAATGAGTGCGTTGAGCGGTTTGGGGATTGATAACTGTTATGTGGATGTTGACGCTTCTGAAATTCCGATCATGGACGGTTCGGGTGCGAGTTTTGTGTTCTTGATTCAGGCCGCTGGTGTGGTCGAACAAGAGGCCCCGAAGCGTTTTGTGCGAGTGTTAAAGCCCGTTAAGGTGATCGATGGTGACAAATGGGCAATGCTTGAACCTCATGAAGGTTATAAGCTCGCTTTTTCCATTAATTTCGGTCATCCTGCGATTGATGCAACGGTGCAATTTACCGAAGTTGATATGGCAGAAACAACGTACAAGAATGCCGTTTCTCGAGCTCGTACCTTCGGTTTCGTTCAAGACGTTGAAATGCTTCGTTCAATCGGCTTAGCTCAAGGCGGTACGCTTGAAAATGCCGTTGTGATGGACGAGGCTAAAATCCTTAATCGTGACGGTCTTCGTGCCCAAGACGAGTTTGTCAAACACAAGATTTTGGACGCCATGGGTGACCTTTATGTTTTAGGCCATCCTCTATTGGCTCGCTACAGTGCCTATAAATCCGGTCATGGATTAAATAACCAATTGTTAAGGGCTCTTTTAGCCGATCCCACCGCTTGGGAATGGGCAACGTTTGAAGGCAAAGATTATCCCGAGGATTTTGCCCTGGAACGTGCGAATGCGCTTTAATGTCGATAAACGACTTGGTTGGTTGTTGAGTGGCATCATTTCGGTGTCACTTTTGGGGTGCTCGACGCCACCCACAGATCCCACGGCAGTAGTCATCAGAGAGATGGCCACGCCATCACAACAGTTCATGATTCGTGAACAAGATCGTGCAATTGAATTGACGCGAGACGATCGTGTCAGAAAACTTCTTAGAGCGTTTCAACGCCAACATCCTAAAGCCGTTGATGTGATGCAAAAAGTGGCAGGCTATCTGAATTACGGGCGCTTGAGCGTTGATGCCCATTTGATTATCTACCATGAGCGTGAGGGGGCGATTAAGACGCCTGTCAACATGGATGTATTGGTTGCGTACCTAGAAAATATGTATGCCCGTCAAGACCAAGAAAGAATGCCTGCCTACATTGCGCCGACAACTACGCCTTAAGTGCTTGCGCTAAGCGCTCTAGAGCCTCTCTAACATCATCATCTTTAGCTAACTGTGCTTCTTCGTAGACTTGTTGTGCAGCCTCAGGCGGAGCAATGCGAGACTCTCCTTTGGGATAGGCTTCGGGCTGAGCAAGCGCGGTGATTTTCCCGCTTCGAATCGCAATGATTGGAACGGTAATTCCGGCATCAAAAAGTTTTTTTTCAATGGTGGGCTGAATCTGTTTGAGGCGATTAGCCATCGTTGGCGTGACGGTGTTAATAGTGATGCCTTGTGGCTGATGGGTCACATGCGTGCAATTCATAATGTCGATTCGCACACCTTTAGAAACGCAAGCTTGAGCAATCAAAGTCTTGAGTCGGGCGCTTTGCAATTCCATTTTTAAAAACGAATCTGCACCTTGATTTTCCAAGATTTGGTGGAAATTTCGCATATCTCTCATGGTGCGTGCTCCAAAATTCAATATTCGTCACAAAACGTTAAGAAAACCTTACGTTTTTCAAGGGAAAAATAGTCAAAAAAGCCCTGTTAATGTGCGATAATTCAACGCTATGGATTGTACAACGAAAGCAACCGTAAACGCATTTCGGTTGCTTTCTAAATCTGTTTCCTGAGGGTATTAGGGGACGGGATTAAGGTATTTAAAGATGTTTTCTGAGCTTTTAACCAAAATTTTCGGCAGTCGTAACGATCGCTTGATTAAACAATATCGTCGCCAATGTGTCGCTATCAACAAATTGGAAGATTCGATGAAGGCGCTCACGGATGAGCAACTTCAAGCCAAAACACAAGAATTTCGCGATCGTTTGGCCAAGGGTGAAACCTTAGAAGCATTGTTGCCTGAAGCTTTCGCAGTCGTTCGTGAAGCCAGTGTCCGTGTGTTGGGCATGCGTCACTTTGATGTGCAGTTAATCGGCGGTATGGTGCTCAATGATGGCAAGATTGCTGAAATGCGTACCGGTGAAGGTAAGACTTTGACGGCAACGTTAGCCGTTTACTTAAATGCGTTGCCTGCCAAGGGTGTACACGTTGTGACGGTCAATGATTATTTGGCTCGCCGTGACGCCGAATGGATGGGCCGCCTCTACAATTTCTTAGGTTTGAGCGTCGGTACGATTTATAGCCAACAACCCAACGAAGAAAAGGTGTTGGCTTACGCTGCCGATATCACGTACGGTACCAATAACGAATTCGGTTTCGACTACTTGCGTGACAACATGGAGTACGACATTAACCACCGTCGCCAACGCGGTTTGGCTTATGCTATCGTTGACGAAGTGGACTCCATTTTGATTGACGAAGCCCGTACGCCGTTGATTATTTCGGGCCCGGCCGATGACAATACCGATCTCTATGCTCAAATCAACGAGATTCCGTCACTTTTGACGCGTCAAGCAACCGAAGACGGTGAAGGTGATTATTGGGTCGATGAAAAGGCTCATCAAGTCTACATTTCTGAAGCTGGTCATGAACACATTGAACAAATTTTGACAGAACGCGGCATGATTCCAGCCGGTCAAAGTTTGTACTCCGGTCAAAACATCATTTTGATGCACCATTTGCAAGCCAGTTTGCGTGCTCACGCTCTCTTTAAGCGCGACCAACACTATGTTGTGCAAAACGGCGAAATCGTGATCGTTGACGAATTTACGGGTCGTTTGATGCCGGGTCGTCGCTGGTCTGAAGGTTTGCACCAAGCTGTTGAAGCTAAGGAAGGTGTGAAAATCAATCAAGAAAATCAAACGTTTGCTTCTATTACGTTCCAAAACTACTTCCGTATGTATACGAAGTTGTCCGGTATGACGGGTACGGCCGATACGGAAGCTTACGAATTCCAAGACATTTACGGTTTGGAAACGGTTGTGATTCCGACCCATCGTGCGATGATTCGTGATGACCAACAAGACAAGGTTTTCCGCACGGTTGACGAAAAGTATCGTGCCATTGTTGAAGACATCAAAGAATGTTGCCAACGTGAACAACCGGTGCTTTTGGGGACGACCTCAATTGAGAACTCTGAAGCTTTGAGCCAATTGTTGACGAAAGAAGGCATTAGCCACAATGTCTTAAATGCTAAGCAACACGAAAAAGAAGCACAAATCGTACTTGAAGCCGGTCGCCCT
This sequence comes from uncultured Sutterella sp., assembly GCA_905206345.1. Lineage (GTDB taxonomy): Bacteria > Pseudomonadota > Gammaproteobacteria > Burkholderiales > Burkholderiaceae_F > Aphodousia. The sequence goes on from CAJLGW010000001.1 coordinate 57,304, forward strand.
GGCATGGTGACCATTGCTACCAACATGGCCGGTCGTGGTACCGACATCGTGTTGGGGGGTGGCATTAATAAGATTATTGATTCCATCCAAAAGAATGAAGAATTGACCGAAGAACAAAAGACGGCTGAAATCGAAAAGATGCGTGAAGCTTGGAAGGTTGAACACGAAAAGGTTGTTCAAGCCGGTGGTTTGCGCATTATCGGTAGTGAACGTCACGAATCCCGTCGTATTGACAACCAATTGCGCGGTCGTGCCGGTCGTCAAGGTGACCCGGGTTCTTCATGCTTTTATTTGTCGATGGAAGACCCGTTGTTGCGCATCTTCGGTGGTGACCGTATGCGTGCTATTGCCGATAAGTTAAATCTTGAAGAAGGCGTGGCCATTGAGTCCAACATGCTTTCTCGCATGATTGAAAGTGCTCAACGTAAGGTGGAAGGTCGTAACTACGATATTCGTAAGCAATTGCTCGAATTCGATGACGTTCAAAATGACCAACGTCGTGAGATTTATCGCTTACGTAACGAAATCCTCGAAAGCCAAGACATGAGCGAAATGATAACGAGCTTGCGTCACGGGTTCTTTACGGACTTGTTCCGTGCTTTTGTGCCTGCTGATACGGTTGAAGAACAATGGGATTTGAAGGGATTGCAAGAGGTGCTTGCCAATGAATGGGGTATCAGCATGGACTTCGAAGCTCAATTGGAAAAGAGCAATTCTGTGACCGATGAAGACTTGTTGGAAATGTTGGTCGCTGAAGCAGATCGCATCTACAATGAAAAGGTCGAGTTGGCCGGTGCTCAAGCCATGTCTGACTTTGCCCGTCAAGTGACGTTACAAGTGTTGGATCACATCTGGCGCTCTCACATTACAGCTTTGGATGCCTTGCGTCAAGGCATTTATTTGCGTGGCTATGCTCAAAAGCAACCGAAGCAAGAGTATAAGCGTGAAGCCTTTGCCATGTTTGAAACGTTGTTGGATCGTGTGCGTGAAAACGTTATGCGCGTGATGATGACGGTTCATGTCCAAACGCGTGAAGAAATGGAAGAGCAACAACGCTTAGCTCAAGAAGCTGAAGCCCAAGCTCAAATGATGGCTGACCAAGCTGCTCAAAAGGCTCAAGGTGCCCGAGAGTTGCAAGGTGAACAAGCCAATCATACGGTGCGTGATGATGAAGGCAATGAGTTGTCCTTCACGGGCATGTCACCCTATGGTGTCGATTTAGATAAGGTGGATTGGCGTGGTGTTTCTCGTAACGCTCAATGCCCGTGCGGTTCCGGTAAGAAGTTTAAAAACTGTCACGGCCACATTGCCTAATCAATGACAACTAAGAGGCGCGAAAGCGCCTCTTTCAATTTGAGGAAATAGAAAAATGAGTCAACCCTCTCGAGCTGTCACTCTCGTCTCCTGTGGCGTTTTATTTAATGAGCAAGGCCAATGTTTAATCAGTTCTCGCCCGGAAGGCAAGGTCTATGCTGGGTGGTGGGAGTTTCCGGGCGGTAAGATGGAATTTGGTGAAACGCCTCACGCAGCACTTGTTCGTGAAATGAGAGAAGAGTTAGGCATGAAAATTCATGCGAGTTCTCCCTGGGTTACGGTTATTCATGAGTATCCTCATGCCTGTGTGAAATTGCATTTTTTGCGTTGTTGGGACTATAGCTGCGAGCCCCGGTCATTGGAACATCAGTCCTTTGGTTTCTTTGATTTAGATAAGTGGCCGGAACCCATGTTGCCGGCAACGAAACCCTTGGCCCGTTGGTTGGCACTTCCCAAACATTGGATGCGCTTAGAAAGTGATAAGGAAACGATTTTAAACGCTTTAGAAGCGCAAGATGGTCGTCAATTTGACGCAGTTATGCTTGGCGTGAAAAATGCGTCAGAAATCGATTTTTGGCGCTCTGAGTTGGAACGATTTGGGGTAAAGAGTTTCTGGGTTAGCGCAAAATGCTCTGAAGAACTTCAAAAGCAAGCCGATGGTGTGTATTTGGAAGAGGTCGAAGACTTGCCCTTGGCAATGCATGAAAATATTGCAGGCCCCGCAGAACCGCAAGCTTGGGATGCCTATGAACAAGCCGGTGTTTTATTTGCTTGGGCACCTGAATTTGTTCGTGTTGGATCAAGTGCTTGGGAGCGACTTTTGATGGAAAATCCGCTTCCTATTTATTTAAGCAATGTTCGAATCGACAATGAAAAACATTTGCGCCCGCATGGGGCGCATGGTTGGATTGAGAAAATCTAGCTATTTCTTTTGGCTCTTTTCTTCCGGTATGGAGGAAAAGAGCTTTTGGGCTAATTCGTCGGCTTCGTTTGAAGAGTTTTGCATGGCTTCGCCACGAATGACATAACTGTCACTGGCCCATTCACCCAAATCAATTAACTTGCAGCGTTCACTGCAAAACGGTCGATAGGGGAACTTATCTGACCACTCAACAGACTTTCCGCACGTAGGGCATTTAACGATCATACCGGTTCTCCACTTTTGGGGGATTGACTGGCCATTTGAAGGTAAAAGTCGTGTAAACGCGTTACTTGTTGAGTGACGTGTTCTGGCGTTGATTCATTCACAATGACTTCGTTGGCAATGGCTTTACGAGCTTCGCGAGAGGCTTGACTCATAATGATGGCTTGCGTTTGTTCGCGCGATAATCCGGAGCGTGCCATAACGCGTTCAATTTGTGTTTCAACCTCACAGTCAATCACTAAAACACGATCACAACGATCGAGCCAAGCAGAACTTTCTGCCAAAAGGGGAACGACCAAAATTACGTACGGTGCGTCACTATGCTGAGCAATTGAAGCCATCGCCACTTGAGCAATGAGCGGATGCAAAATGGCTTCAAGCGCTTGTCGTTTTTCTGCATCTTTAAAAACCAATTCTCGCATCTTGGCGCGATCAAGTTGACCAGCGTCGTTAAAAATTTCATCGCCAAACTTTTGATGAATTGCATCGATGGCAAGTCCGTTCGGTGCCGTGAGGGCATGACTGATGAGATCGGTGTCGATGACAGGAACACCGAGCGAAGCAAATGCGTTACTGGCTAATGTTTTGCCGGCACCAATGCCGCCGGTAAGACCAACAATCCAAGGCATATTATCCCTTTGTCTGAGAATTCAGTGAAACTGAGAAAAATTATACGTTGGAAAAAATTTGAAGGATAGGAAGAAAGACTGATTTGGAGAAAATAAAAAAGCGACCTTTGAAAAAAGTCGCTTTTTTGAAATCTGGTCGGGGTGAGAGGATTCGAACCTCCGACTCCTACGTCCCGAACGTAGTACTCTACCAGGCTGAGCTACACCCCGAATTATCCGTCATTGCTAGACATCTCTCTCAACAACGAAGGATAATAATTGTATCAGGGAATTTTTGAAAATGCAAGGAGAAATTGCATTTAATGCATTTTTGCCATTTTCTAATTCCATTTTTGCGCGTTTTTTACAACGATCGATGGCATTGGTACGACGGATAATGGCCGAAATTTGTTCAAAATCTCCGTGGCCATTGCGAATAGCATCTTCGATGAAGGCCTTTTCTTCAGGAGTCGTTTCTTCCAAGGCATAGATCACCGGCAACGTGACTTTACCTTCGGCAAAGTCTGCTCCAATTTGCTTACCACTTTGAGCAGGGTCTCCCGAGTAATCCAAAATGTCATCGGCAATTTGGAAAGCGTTACCCAAAGCCATGGTGTAATCCACCAGAGCTTTTTCTTGTTCGGGGGTAGCATTGGCGATGGCAGCGGCCATCTTGGCAGCGGCCGCAAAAAGAACAGAGGTTTTGCGCTCAATGACACGAAGGTAGCGTTCTTCATTAACGGAAGGGTCGTGTGCATTTTGCATTTGAATGACTTCGCCTTCGCTCAAAACATTGGCTGCACCCGATAGTGTTTCCATGACTTTGAGGTTGCCGATACGCACCATCATTTGGAAGGAGCGCGTGTACATGAAGTCACCCACCAAAACAGCAATGCCGTTATTCCATTTGGCGTTGGCCGTTTCACGACCTCTTCTCATCATGCCTTCATCAACAACATCATCATGCATGAGTGTTGCCGTATGAAGCATTTCGATTGTGGCGCCTAACTCTTGGTGAACGGTACCTTCATAGCCGAGAGCCTTGGCCATCAACATTAATAAGGCAGGGCGCATTCGCTTGCCACCGGCTTCGGTGATATAAGCACCGACTTCTGCCACCATCGGGCTTTGACTATTTTGTAGTTCCTCGTGAAGGATGCGGTCAACGGCACGCAAGTCCTCGGCAATAGGAGCTAGGGCAGCTTTTACGCTACTGATTTGAGAAGATTGAGTATTTGTCATAATCCGAGAATTATAAGCGAAAGCAAGGTGTTGCGAGCAAAAAATAGGGGAGGACTTTTTTATCCTCCCCAATGAACCAATCCGCTACTTAGATTTTGTCATCGTTTTCATCGTGATTGAGTTTTTGCAAAAGCATCGCGATGATTTCGTAGTGATTGATGAAGTCTCGAGCAAAGAGCAAGAACGTTAAATAAAGCTCGCAACCACGAGAAGAGATACCGGCATCGGGTCCCATTCTCAAGAGCTTTTCTTGAATTTCTTCCGTGCGAGACATCAACTTCACAGCATTTTTGCGCAAAGCATCAATGTCACCGCGACCGTTAACATTGCCGACCACTTCGACTAACAACATGGCCAAATCAGCTAAATCCTGTCCCGGTTCACCCGTGAAGGTGCGGTGACGGTTAGCAATATGTTCTTTGGTCAAGCGTGACAAATTCTGTAAGGAGCGACCAACTTCACGCAAGTTCGTGTACGTACGGAAGTAGGCATAGCGTGCATCGAAGTCTTCCTTCGTTGGTTTGTGACGAGAGTTGGACATGCGGTAGTAGACGCTACGTTCTTTCGTGAGCAAATCAAAGTGCTCATTGGTAGCTTCCTTCGCGCGACGCAAACCGGATTCGCTGTCGTTTAAGAAGTTTTCGACGATGTTGTTAAAGAGACTAACCGTCGTGCAGAGTTCCTCGCCCACACGCTTATTGAGCAATTCACGAATCATCGGAACGTCGTAGCGAACGTTACGTTCGGCCTTGTAAGCCATTTCTTGGCGCTTGAAGCGTTGATTGGAACGAACTAAGAGGAAAATAGCAAAGAGCGACAAGAGGAAGGATAAGGGGCCACCGCCGAAGAAGATCAACGTACAAATCGTGCCAGCCAAGGTACTTGCCGTCAAAGCCGTGACGAACCAACCGCTAATCACGGTCAAAACACCGGAGATACGATAAACAGCGGTTTCACGATCCCAAGCACCGTCAGCAAATGAAGAACCCATGGCGACCATGAAGGTGACGTAAGTCGTGGACAACGGCAACTTCAAAGAGGTGGCAGAGGCAATCAAAATAGCGGACAAAACCAAGTTCACAGAGGCGCGAACATAGTCAAAGGGCAACGGTTCTTCGTCTTTTTCCAAGGCTTTAGGAACAAAGCGCTTGTTTAAACCATTTTGAACCGACATCGGAATAATTTGATGAACAATATTGTTTAAAACGATACCGGCACGAACAATCACGCGACCCGGTAAGGAAGAACCAAAGAGTTCGTGATCGCTTTGTTGAGAAGATAAGTTCAAAGACGTTTGCAAAACACGGTGGGCCTTCTTAGAGAACCACAACGTTAAACTCATCACGAGACCGGAAGCCAACAAAAAGAACGTATTGGTAGAGGTCGGCTCCAATAAGCCACCCATCATAAATTGTTTATCAGCAACACCGGAAACTGACCATTGCTCCCAACTATCTAAAGCTGCCAACGGGACACCGACGAAGTTCACCAAGTCGTTACCGGCGAAAGCAAAAGCCAAAGAGAAGGTACCGGAGAGAATAACAATCTTGAAGATATTGACCTTAAAAGCCATCATCAAGATTTGGAAGAGAATGCTCAAGCTCACAAACATGAGTGAGGCAATCATAAACGTATTGTCATTAATCCATGCGACCCATTCCGGTTGCATGAAGCTAGCATTCTTGGCGCCCTTCATGATCAAGAAGTAGGCGATAGCCGTAACACAGAAACCACCGAAGATACCGCCGATTTTGCGATAAGCGCCTTCAAAATGGAAGGAGAATACTAAACGAACAAGGTACTGAACAATCGCACCGGAGAAGAAAGCGACAACAACGGAAATAAGAATACCGGAGATGATGGTAAGAGATTTCGTGGTGTTGATGTAATTGAAGACTTCAGCGAAAGAGCCGTCACTTAAATAGATCTTGAACAAAGCGGCAGCAATGGCACTACCGAGCAATTCAAACACAATGGAAACCGTCGTAGAGGTCGGTAAACCAAGAGAGTTGAACGTATCTAATAAAATGATGTCGGAAATCATCACCGCAAAGAAGATGATCATGATTTCGCTAAACGTGAACATTTGCGGGTGGAAGACCCCGGAGCGGGCAATTTCCATCATACCCGAGGAGAACGTAGCGCCCAATAAAACACCGAGTGTGGCAACCCACATTGTGGTGCGGAATCGAGCGATGCGGCAACCGAGCGCTGAATTTAAGAAGTTCACAGCGTCATTACTCACGCCGACAAACAAGTCAAAAATCGCAAGACACCCCAAGAAGCAGAGCATTGCAATATAGTAGTATTCCATTTGAAATCTCTAGTTTTTCATTATGCGGAAAGACTTTTCGGCCAGGCCAAAAAAAGTTGTGACAAGTCTATGACATAATTGTGACAAGAATATGACAAAAATAGCTATTTTTTTCATTTTCTTGGAGATTTAACAAAAAAATAGCGCCACAGTGTGACTGTGACGCTACGTTTGCCAAAAATTAGGCTTTTTTCTTATTGACCGTCTTTTTCGAGTTCAACCTCTTCAACGAAGTCTTCCACTTCATCAACGCGTTCATCGCCCAAATATTGGAACTGTTTACGACGTTCATCATCAACGTATTGAGCAATTGCGCTAATCAATTCTTCGCAACCTTCACGGGTCGCAGCAGAAATGACAAAAATACGATCATCGGCAGTCAAATTTAAACCATCAATGACAGCATCAATGCGTTCGTCTTGTTCTTCTTTGGCAACCAAGTCAATCTTATTGATAACGACCCAACGCGGTTTTTCATAAAGCGTTTCATCGTATTTGCGAAGCTCTTCAACAAGAGCCTTGGCTTCTTCGATCGGATCAACATCGGGATCGAACGGAGCCATATCAATGATATGCAATAAAAGCTTTGTGCGGGAGAGGTGACGAAGGAACAAGTGACCTAAACCGGCGCCTTCTGAAGCCCCTTCAATCAATCCGGGAATATCGGCGACCACGAAACTTTGTTCAGGGCCAACACGAACCACGCCCAATTGCGGGTGCAAAGTTGTAAAGGGATAGTCAGCAATCTTCGGACGAGCATTGGAGACGGCGGAGATAAAGGTTGACTTGCCAGCATTGGGCATACCCAATAAACCCACATCAGCCAATACCTTCAATTCCAAATTCAAGAAGCGATGTTCGCCATCTTCGCCCGGTGTGCATTGACGCGGAGCACGGTTGGTACTGGATTTAAAGTGCAAGTTACCCAAACCACCCTTACCGCCGTGAGCAATAAGATAGCGTTCGCCGTGCTTGGTTAAGTCGGCAATCGTTTCACCAGTTTCGCTGTCGGTGACTAAAGTACCGACTGGCATACGAAGTTCAATATCGTTACCAGCTGCACCGTAGCAGTCTGCGCCACGACCGTTTTCGCCATTACGAGCAAAATGCTTACGAGCGTAGCGATAGTCAATCAACGTATTAATGTTGCAATCGGCAACGGCATACACGTTACCACCGCGGCCACCGTCACCACCATCGGGGCCACCTTTCGGAATAAATTTTTCTCGGCGGAAAGAGGCGACACCATTTCCGCCTTTACCACCTGCGACTTCGATTCGCGCTTCATCAACGAATTTCATAAAAACACCCCAAAATAGGACTCCAATAGTCTACCTAAACTATTGACAGAAAAAGCCATGTCATTCGACATGGCCTTTTTCTTTAATAAGGTGTCTCAAAAATGAGACAGAAGGATCGAATCCCTAATGCCTAAATTAGGCGGGGATAACCTTCACGAAACGGTTATTCTTCGGGCCCTTGACCTCGAACTTGACCGTACCGTCAACCTTAGCAAACAACGTGTGGTCGCGACCCATGCCGACATTGTCGCCCGGGTGGAATTGCGTACCACGTTGACGAACGATGATGCCACCGGCGTTGATGGCTGCATCACCGAAAACCTTTACACCAAGACGCTTAGCTTGGGAATCACGACCGTTGCGGGTAGAGCCGCCGCCCTTTTTATGTGCCATTTTGTATTACTCTCTAAAAAGTCCAAATTAAGCTGCGATCGTTTCGATCTTGAGCTCAGTGTAGTTTTGACGATGACCAGCGCTCTTGATGGAGTGCTTACGACGACGCATCTTGAAGATGCGGACCTTGTCGTGACGGCCATGAGAGACGACCGTAGCGGTGACGCTAGCGCCTTCAACGAAGGGAGCGCCAACCTTGAGTTCGTTACCGTCGGAGACAGCCAAGACTTCAGAAATGGTCACTTGGGAGCCGACTTCAGCGTTCAAGGATTCAACCTTGAGCTTTTCACCAGCAGCGACGCGATATTGCTTACCACCGGTCTTGATAATTGCGTACATTTAAATACCTCGCCCGTTTCGCTCAGCCAACGCACTGTCTGCGAAACCTTTTTATTGTTAATCGGTCGGACAATATGTCCGCCTACTATTGCGTGGAGAAGCGGATTATTTCACAAATCAAAGAGTTATGCAAGTTAATCTTGCGTTTTTTCAATAGAAATTTGTAAGGCCCGAATCTTCGGGCCTTGGCGCATCAGAAGCCGTAAAGCAACCAGTCCTGGCTGGGCTTACAACGTCGATCATCCGGACTAAATAAATGGGGGGCTAAATCCGCCAATGCTTTGCGATAGACATCATGCTTGAAATCAATCACATCACGCAACGGAACCCAATAGTCATTCCAGCGCCAAGCGTCAAACTCCGGCGTGCCAGAGGCGTACAAATTAATTTTTTCGTCCGGAGCATTCATTCGCAATAAAAACCAAATTTGTTTTTGCCCGCGGTACATCGAACGACTCGTTCGGCGGAAAGGTTCCGGAACATCGTAATAGAGCCACTCATTTGTGTGAGCGATAATTTGTACATCATCACGCGTTAAACCAATCTCTTCATAGAGCTCGCGCATTAACGCGGTCTCTAGGTCTTCGCCCTCGTCGACACCGCCTTGAGGAAACTGCCAGGCGGGCTTATGGATTCGTTTGGCCCAGAAAACTTTATTGTCTCTGTTAACCAAAATAATCCCGACGTTGGGGCGGTAGCCATCGCTATCCAACATAAAGGCCTCAAATTCTCTTAAAATCTCTTATTTACTCCACTTTTTAAAAGTAGAGTGCATATTAGAAAAATTTTACATTAAACCGCGAGAAAACAATGCGTGCTACTTCTTTTTTTATTTCGACGTTAAAGGAAGCTCCTGCTGACGCCGATGTTGCTAGTCAACAATTTATGATCCGTGCCGGGATGATTAAACGCTTGGCTGCTGGTATCTATACCTATATGCCGATGGGTTTGCGTTCCATTCGTAAGACGGAACAAATCATCCGTGAAGAAATGGAACGTGCCGGCGCAATTGAACTTCTTTTGCCGGTTGTTCAACCCGCGGAACTTTGGCAAGAGTCTGGTCGTTGGGAAAAGTACGGCCCGGAATTGCTTCGCTTTAAAGATCGTCATGATCGCGACTTCGTGATTCAACCGACAGCAGAAGAAGTGATCACGGATTTTGCTCGTTCTGAAATTAAATCATGGCGTCAATTGCCGGTTAATCTTTATCAAATCCAAACGAAGTTCCGTGATGAACGTCGTCCGCGTTTTGGTGTGATGCGTGGTCGTGAATTCACGATGAAGGATGGTTACTCCTTTGACCGTGATCAAGAAGGTGCGTTAATTTCCTATCGTAAGATGTACGATGCTTATCAACGCATCTTTAAGCGTTTAGGTTTGGATTTCCGCGCCGTGGCAGCCGATACGGGTTCTATCGGTGGTGACAGCTCTCATGAATTCCAAGTGATTGCTGATACGGGTGAAGATTTGATTGCTTACTGCCCCGAAAGCGAATACGCCGCCAATATCGAATTGTGTCCGGCTCAAAGCTTGATTGAAACGCGTCAAGCCGCTAAGGAAGAAATGCAAAAGGTTCCGACCCCGGGTCGTGAAAAGTGCGAAGATGTCGTCGAACTTTTGGGTAAAGAATTGACGACTTCGATGAAGTCCGTGATTTTGGCTGCTGATCGAGTCAATGAAAAGGGTGAACCGTTGCCTGCCCAAATCGTGATGATCATGTTGCGAGCTGATCACGAACTCAATGAAGTAAAGGCCGGTAAATTGCCCGAATTGAAGGAAGGTTTCCGCTTCGCCACAGACGCTGAAATCGTTGCAGCCTTCGGTTGCAAGCCTGGTTACTTAGGCCCTGTTGGTATCAAAGAAGACATCGTGGTCTATGCTGACTTGACGGCAATGAACATGAGTGACTTCATCTGTGGTGCCAACGAAGAAGGCTTCCACATCACCGGTGTGAATTGGGGTCGTGATTTGCCTGAAGCCAAGGCTGCTGATTTACGTAACGTTGTTGAAGGTGATGTGTCCCCGGATGGTAAGGGTACGCTCAAACTCCAACGCGGTATTGAAGTCGGTCACGTGTTCTATCTCGGTCGCAAGTATTCCGAAGCATTCGGTGCAACGTACTTGGATGAAACGGGCAAACCTCAAGTTATGGAAATGGGCTGCTACGGCATTGGTGTGACGCGCCTTTTAGGTGCAGCCATTGAGCAAAACCATGACGAACAAGGCATTATTTGGCCCGATTCTATGGCACCGTTTACGACGGTCATCTGTCCGATGAACTACGGCAAGAGTGAAGCCGTTCGTGAAGCTGCCAATAAGCTTTATGAAGACATGAAGGCCGCTGGTATTGATGTCATCATCGATGATCGTGATATGCGTCCTGGTGTGATGTTTGCTGAGTGGGAATTGATTGGCGTACCGCACCGAGTTGTGATTGGTGAACGCGGTCTTAAGACGGGTGAAGTGGAATACGCTCACCGTCGTACCATCAAAGACAAACAAATGGTCAAGTTGGACGAAATCGTTGATTTCATCAAAAACGCTCACTAATGGAAGTAGAACTCAGGCGCTTGTGTTCTGAGTTCTTTTCCATCCATGAAAAAAGCCACCAGATTTAGGTGGCTTTTTTTGTTCAATCGCTGAAGAGATTAGCGCTTGCAGCACTTCTTCTTAGCAACAGCGGCCTTGAAGGCAGCGCCAGCGGTGAACTTCGGCAACGTCGTGGCCGGGATCTTGATCGTTTCGCCGGTAGAAGGATTGCGACCTTCACGAGCTGCACGTTGAGCAGCCTTAAACGTACCAAAACCAATCAATTGGAAGCCGTCGCCCTTAGCAACAGACTTAACGATGGCGTCAAAAACGGAATCGATAACGCGACCAACTTGGGCCTTGGAGAGTTCGTTTTCTTCAGCAACGATAGCGATAAGTTCTTGTTTGTTCATTGGTGCACTCCTTATGAGAAATTCTGAACGAGAACAACCCTAATATACAGCATCTAATCCCTTGATAACTAGGGGATTGTGTAAAAAAATCCCGAAAAAATGATTTTTTTTTCTCTTTTATCAAAAAAAACTCACTTTGTTGTCTTTTGGAGACATTTTCAAAGATTTAAATCACAAGAAAAACGGCTGAAACCCTTTGATTTCAGCCGTTGATAAGCCTTTTAAAGACTTTTTTTTACTTTGTTTCTTTTTCTTCTTCGGGAACGTTTACAGACTCATTTTCAAAGTGAGCGATTTCCACATAGTAGACTCGACGGAAAACGTCATAAGCCAAAGAGACTTGCTTTAAAGCTTGGACTTTAGTGCGTTCACTCACTTTGTCGTATTTTTCACCATGAATAACCTTCAAGAAAGCATCAGACAAGTCTGCTTTCTTAGCTTCGGGAACCAAAGCTTCTTTTACTAAAAGCTTTCGTGTTTCTTCATAGCGTTGCTTGGCCTCGGGCGTTAATTGACTCAAAAGTTTTTCCGTTAAGGTCATTTCCACCGTTTGGTGCATATGAAAAAGTGTCTTTTTGACGAACTTTTCATTTTGACGATATTCTTCAGATTCCGTCATTGCAGCAAGCATACCGATGGCTTCAAGCATAGCGGCCCATTGAGCATTAAAGTTGCGCGTGGCTTCCGGATTGAAGAAACGGAAAAACGGCAAAGGAGCGTTGACAGCATTAGCCACTTCGCCAGAGGTGAAGCGAACGAGATCTCGGACGCAGCCACCGTAGGAAAGGCCAAGACTTTCTGCAAATCGTGAATTGAATTTATGCATAACTTACTCCAACAAGATTATTGTTTTGAGTCAACCGGATCAAAGGTTAACTGAATTGTTTTGGGCGGTTTCCCGTTATCGGGAACGGGGAACGGGTCGCACATGCGAATGGCAGACTCAACGGCTCGATCATAAGCCGGCAATCCACTGGCTTTTAATAATTTCGGCGCTGCCGCTTGCTGTCCGTTTTCTAAAAGCGTCACTTCATAGACGGTTTCATATTGACCACTCTTCATATCGGGCGTGACCGAGAAGATGAGATTGCGACGCACGCAGGCGACAATACGAGAATTGTAAACGGCCGATTGAGCTCCGCCCATGGAGGCAGAAACGCCCGCAGCATTGTTTTGCGACGTTTGTTGTAAACGTTGCATTTCTTGCTGTTGCATTTGCTGAGCTAAGCGCTTGGCTTGCTCTCTTCGGCGTTGCTCTTGGCGCTTTTTCTCTTCAGCTTTACGCTTTTCTTCTTCGAGGCGCTTTTTCTCTTCGAGCTTCTTTTGCTCCTCAAGTTTCTTTTGCTCTTCAAGCTTTCTCTGTTCCTCGAGTCGCTTTTCTTCCTCTAAGCGTTTTTGTTCTTCGAGTTTTTTCTTTTCTTCGTCTTGTTGACGAATCACATCTTCAGAGGGTTCTGATGGTGCTTGCTCTTGAGGTTTGGGCGGCTCCGGAGCAGGAGCGGGTTCTGGTTCCGGTTCTGGTTCCGGTTCCGGCTCGGGCTCGGGCTTTGGTTGTTCAACTTCTTGTTGTTTTTCCACCTTGACAGGTTCTACCGGTGTTGAGGCAATTTGAGCCGGGGCCCACAATTCGGCATAAACCACTTCATCGCTGACGCGATTCCATTGAAAGACAACGAACAAACCAACAAACAATAAGGCGTGAACTGAAACGGCCAGCACAAAAGAAACTCCCCATTGCTCATTGCTTTGAGAGTTCTTTCTATGTGGCTTCATGCTTTGAGATTCTTTTTTTTCATGAGCCAAAGGTTTTTGGTTGTCACTCACGATTTATCTCTCGACTTTTAATGACAAACCGACACGACTGATGTCGGCTGCTTGCAGTTGCTTCATGACATTGACGACTTGTTCGTATTGAACAACTTTATCGGCGGCAATGACAACGGGAACCTCTTTGTTACCAGCTTGAGCCGTTTTAACCGCAGAGATGAGTCCCGGCATATCCACGGCAAGGAGATCCTTGCCCTTTCGTACACTCATGGCACCGGTCGGATGAACAACAACTTCAATAATTGTATCGGGTGCTTTTTCAGCTTTTTTAACGCTCGGTAAATTTACCAGCGAAGGATTAACAAAGGGGGCAGAGACCATCAAGATCACCACCAGCACCAACATCACGTCAATGTAGGGCACGACGTTAATTTCGGCCAACATTCGACGGGAAGACTTACGAGCAGAACGAAGTCCTTCCATGATTTAGCCTCTTTGGCGTTGAAGAATGTTTTGGAACTCTTCGGCAAAACTTTCGTAGCGGTTTGCCAAGCGTTCAACGTCGCTGGCAAATCGGTTATAGGCAGCCACAGCAGGAATAGCAGCAAACAAACCGATGGCCGTTGCGACCAAGGCTTCAGCAATACCGGGGGCTACAGTTGACAATGATGCATTATCAAGTGCAGATAAACCCGTAAAGGCATTCATGATCCCCCAAACCGTACCGAATAAGCCAACGTACGGGGAAACAGAGCCAATGGAGGCCAACGTCGTCAAGCCACTTTCCAAACTATCCATTTCACGTTGATAGGTGGCTCGCATAGCACGGCGAACACCACCTAAAGCTTCAGCAGAGTCGTGTTGGGAGAGCTTCAAGTATTCCGTCATACCAGAGGCAAAAATGCGTTCTTGTGTGCCGGAACGTTCACGTTGATTTTGAGCGTGTTCGTAGAGCTTCGTTAACTCGGAACCGCTCCAGAAACGACTTTCAAATTCTTCGCTCAATCGACTGGCTTTGCGCAATTGAATGAATTTTTGAAAAATACGAGTCCAGCTAATCAAAGACAAAATAATCAAAATGGCCAAAACGGCTTGCACCACGACACTGGCGTGGGTGAGCAAAGACAAGATGGACATATCTGCGCTAGCGTTCATTTTTTAATCCTTTACAGGGAGCTAATCGGCAATATCAAAAGTAGAAAATTCCCTATCTTACCGATTTTTCTCTTTTTTTTCGTGTTAATCCGTTTCTTGTGTAAGAGCGGCGTTAATTTGTTTAAACATTTCGTCAGGAATGGGGATGGGCATTCCCGTTTTCGGAGAAATACAGGCAACATCCACTTCACCGTGTGCCAATAGCGTTTCATCTCTAAGGGCTTTTTGTTCAATGGTGAAGCTTGCGCGACGAATGCGTTTAATTTTTGCGGTAACAACAATCGTGTCATCGAGCCGAGCAGGGCGTTTATAGCGGATGGATAAGCCCGAGACCACAAATGCACAGACCCCATCTTCCGTTAACTGTTGCTGATTCCAACCTAGGGCCCTCAAAAATTCTGTACGGGTACGTTCGAAAAACTTCAGGTAATTCGAGTGGTAGACAATACCGCCAGCATCCGTATCCTCGTAATAAATTCGAATGGGCCAAGTAAATTCGTTTTGCATAATAATTTAAAAAAGTGAACCCGTGTCCTTCAAGCCACGAGGGTCATAGCCGAAGTGTTCATAGGCCGACAACGTTGCCATACGGCCGCGAGGCGTTCTTTGAAGATGACCTTGTTGGATCAAATAGGGTTCAACCACATCTTCGAGTGTTTCGCGATCTTCACCAACAGCCGCAGCTAAGTTATCAATACCCACGGGGCCGCCATTGAATTTTTCAATAATTGCTAATAAAAATTTTCGGTCAATTAAGTCAAAACCCAACGGATCGACATCCAACATTTCAAGGGCTTTATCAGCTACATCACGAGTAATCACGCCATTGTATTTCACTTGTGCGTAGTCACGAACGCGTCTTAAAAGACGGTTGGCGATACGAGGTGTGCCACGGCTGCGACGGGCAATTTCAAAAGCGCCTTGTTCATCCATCGAGACGTTGAGCAATCGTGCGCTTCGTTTGACGATTTTTGCCAAATCTTCGTTTGAATAAAACTGTAATTGCGAGACGATCCCGAAACGGGCTCGTAACGGATTGGTCAGCATCCCTGCTCGAGTCGTAGCACCAATTAATGTAAAGGGTTTTAAATCAAGTTTAATCGAGCGGGCTGCGGGACCTTCTCCGATCATAATGTCGATTTGGAAGTCTTCGAGAGCCGGGTACAAAATTTCTTCAACAACGGGAGATAAACGATGAATTTCATCAATGAATAACACGTCGTTTTCTTGCAAATTCGTCAAAATGGCAGCTAAATCACCGGGGCGCTCTAAAACGGGGCCGGAGGTTTGACGCAAATTGACGCCCATTTCGTTGGCCACAATATGAGCAAGTGTCGTCTTGCCTAACCCGGGAGGGCCAAACACCAATAAATGATCAAGGGCTTCGCCACGGGCTTTGGCGGCTTCAATGAAAACGGATAATTGTTCACAGGCCTTGGGCTGACCGACATAATCAGCCAGACGCGTGGGGCGCAAGGCACGATCAATGTTTTCTTCGTTGGCTGAGAAGGATTCTGCAGCCACGATGCGTTCAATATTGTCGCTCACTTTTACTTCACCATTTGTTGAAGGGCCATACGAATGCCGTCAGAGACAGAAACGTCCACAGGAAGTTTCTTAACAACGGCACGAGCCTCACGATCGCTGTAGCCAAGACCGATCAATGCGTTGATAATGTCGGTCGACGTGGAACTGACAGTGACGGCACTGCTACCAGCTAAGGCACCCGTGAGTTTGTCTTTAAGTTCTAATAACAAACGCTCAGCTGTCTTTTTCCCGATACCGGGCACTTTGGTCAAAATGCCGGCTTCTTGAAGCGCAACGGCGTTAACCAAATCCGCCACGGACATGCCCGATAAAATCGAAAGTGCGGTACGAGCGCCGATCCCGGAAACTTTCAACAAAAGTCGGAACGTATCACGCTCTTCTGCTGTCAAAAAACCATAGAGTAATTGAGCATCTTCACGCACAACAAAATGCGTCAAAAGCGTCACCTCATGACCGACGGCAGGAAGGTTATAAAATGTTGACATTGGGACATCGATCTCGTAGCCCACGCCGTGGACATCCACCATAATGTGCGGTGGGTTGCTTTCAATTAATTTGCCTTGAATACGTCCGATCATTTAATTTTGTTCCTTATTGCCACTTCCCAAGCATCACGATTTTTACTCGTTTTACGACGTCTGGCGTGACCGGCGGAAGTTTTTGGAGCATCCATGCTTTGAATCATTCTGAATGATTGGGCGGCACAAACAGCACAAGCAAGAGCGTCAGCTGCGTCAGCTTGGATATTTTCAGGAAGCCCCAACATGTGCGACATCATACTTTGCACTTGCGCTTTATTGGCTCGGCCCGTGCCCACTGCCGCTTGCTTAATTTCCGTTGGAGTGAACTCATAAACGGAGAGTTTGGCAGAAGCTAATGCCGTAATCGCAGCTCCTCGAGCTTGCCCCAGCAAAAGCGTGGAGTGAGGGTTGATATTGACGAAAACTTTTTCGCAAGCCGCAAAAGTGGGTTGGTTATCTGTGGCGATTTTTAAAACGTTTTCGTAAATGCAATGAAGACGCTCAAACAGTTCGCCTTTAGGTACATGAACAACACCGGCGGTGACAAATCGAATATCACTACCATAAACGTCAATGACCCCAAAGCCCGTGTGATTGAGTCCGGGGTCAATGCCTAAAATTCGAACGAAGTCGCTCACAATAATCCTTAACGGCCAAAGCCGCCGAAGCCACCCATACCGCCAAAGCCACCGCCGCCCATGCGACCGAGACCGCCCAAGGCACGCATCATCTTGCTAAGACCGCCCTTTTTCATGGCTTTCATCATGGATTGGGTTTGTTCAAATTGTTTGAGGATCTTGTTGACTTCTTGCACGGGGACACCTGCACCCGCGGCGATACGACGCTTACGAGAAGCTTTAATGATGTCGGGGTGAGAACGCTCGAAAGGCGTCATGGAGTTGATAACACCTTCGGTACGAGCCAATGCTTTATGGGCATCTTCGTCATTGAGCTTGCTGGCCGCATCGGCAAATTGAGCCGGAAGCTTTTCAAGCATGCTGGAGAAACTGCCCATATTGCGCATTTGGGACAATTGATCCTTAAAGTCATTGAGGTCAAATTTGTCGCCGGACTTAATCTTGGCGGCCAATTTTTGCGTTTGTTCGACGTCAATGGCTTTTTGAACATCCTTCACCAAGGCAACAATGTCACCCATGCCGAGAATGCGGCTGGCCATCCCATCGGCATTAAAGGGCTCTAAACCATCAATTTTTTCTGAGACACCCACAAACTTAATCGGTTTGCCAATCGTGTAGGCCACAGAAAGTGCAGCACCGCCACGGGAGTCACCGTCAAGCTTCGTGAGCACCACGCCGGTAAGAGCGAGTCGTTCATGGAAGGCTTTGGCAGCTTCAAGTGCCGTTTGACCGAGCATGGCATCGGCCACAAACAACGTTTCAGACGGTTTGATGCTTTGATGAATTTCTGCCACTTCATTCATCATGGCTTCATCAATGGACAAGCGACCGGCCGTGTCAACGATCAACACATCGTAGAAATAACGTTTAGCGTGTTGTAAAGCATCTTGAGCAATGGCCAAAGGCTTGGCATTCGGATTCATTTCAAAGTAATCCGCATGCGCTTGTTCAGTGATAACCTTTAATTGTTCTGCAGCTGCCGGTCGGTAGACGTCAGTCGAAACCGTTAAAACTTTCTTCTTTAATTCATTAACCAAGTAATTGGCAAGCTTACCGGCTGAGGTCGTTTTACCGGCACCTTGTAAACCGGATAACAAAATTACAGCCGGGGGTTGTGTGGCTAAGTTAAGCGACTTTTCTTCTTCAGAGAGACTGCCACCGATAATGTCCGTAAGTTCTTTTTGAACGATACCGACCAAGGCTTGACCGGGGTTGAGGTTACCGATGACTTCCTCGTTCATGGCCTTGGCTTTGATGCGAGCAATGAGTTCACGCACCACGGGCAAAGCAACGTCAGCTTCAAGAAGTGCAATGCGCACTTCTCGCAACATTTCTTTGGTATTTTCTTCGGTCAAACGAGCCTGACCGCGCATGGTTTTAATGACACGGGAGAGGCGTTGGCTAAGGTCGTTGAGCATAAGTGTTCTAAATTGAAAAAGTGTTCAAAAGATTCAAACATATGCAAAAAGCTTGCCTTACAATGGGCTGATCAATATCGTCAACCTTTTTTCTTAGATTGGGCGAGTTTTGCAAATGGATTCAAACTTACTATTTTACGGTTTTACAACGATTTTTTATCTGTTTTGTGCTGTAAAAATTCTCTTCAATGTAAAAAAGAAGAGTGTTGAGACACCCTTTTGGGTTTTGGGTGTAACCGCTTTGGGGGTGATTGCGCATTTTTGGGTTCTACAATCCGGGATTTTTGTGGCCTCACACACCTTGGCATTGGCAATGGGATCAATCATTTCTGCCATCTGTTTTATCAGTGTTTTAGTTTTGGTGTTTGGCTCTATCTATGGTCAGGGAAGCTCTCTGTTGGCGCTTGTCTTGATAGTCGCAGCTTTCGGTGTTTGGGCTCCTATGGTTTTACCCTCAACTGTCGCTCCGATGATAAACCCCACGCCAGCCACGAAAATTCATTTGGCTTTGGGCGTAGTGGCCTACAGTTTTTCTTTTATGTCAGCTGTGGAAATGATAAAAACACGTTCGGCAAGCGATCTATTCCAACGCTTTCTAAATGCTGCATTTATCTTTTTGACTCTGACGCTCATTACCGGCGTTATGTCGATCAACGGCTATTTTGATATGCTCATTGCAGGAGATAAAAAGAGTCTTATGACATTTGTGGCTTGGGTCACTTTCGGTCTTTTGGTATTGGCTCGAAAGTTTTTGTCCTGGGAGCGTGCAAGCACAGCACTTTTATTTTGGGGTGGCGTTTGTGCACAAGTCGTCACCATCTTTTCTTTCGTCTAGAGTGAAGAGCGCATGTTTGGAAAAATTTTATTTTTCATCCTGTTGATTGTCGTTGTGTTTGCTCTTTGGAGTAAGCGTAAACGCGAGATCATTGATCGCAAAAAGGTAACCGAGCGTCAATCAAAGAAAATGATTCAATGCCCCATTTGCGGAGTGCATTTTGCTGAGGTTGATGGGGAGTGGAACAACGGTGTGAGTTACTGCTCTAAGGCATGCTTGGAGAAAGCAAAGAAAAATGCGGGCACTTCAAATTAATTCCCAAGGTCGCCTTTTAGGGGTTAATGTGCATTGGCACAAGAGTCCTCATTTTGATGAAAGAATGGGAGAGCTTCCCCTTTCACTCGTTGTCATTCATAACATTTCTTTGCCGGCAGGTGAGTTCGGTACGGGGTATGTACAGGCGCTTTTTGATGCAACGATTGATACGTCCGCTCACCCTACGTTCGAATCCCTCAAGGGACTGGAAGTTTCCTCTCACTTTTTCATTGATCGTAAGGGTGAGATTTGGCAATTTGTGGAGACGGAAAAGCGTGCTTGGCACGCAGGAAAGTCCAATTTCATGGGGCATGAGCGTTGTAATGATTTTTCTATCGGTATTGAGATGGA
The DNA here is from genome assembly GCA_905206345.1 of uncultured Sutterella sp. Lineage (GTDB taxonomy): Bacteria > Pseudomonadota > Gammaproteobacteria > Burkholderiales > Burkholderiaceae_F > Aphodousia. The sequence goes on from CAJLGW010000001.1 coordinate 77,389, forward strand.
AGGAAGCGACTTTGTACCTTTTGAGCCCATTCAGTACGATGCCTTGCAGTCGCTTTTGGTGGCCATTATTCATCGATATCCGACAGTGCGTTTTATTACAGGTCATAGCGACATTGCACCGGGGCGAAAAACCGATCCCGGGCCCTATTTTTCCATGCGTAAAACCCTGGATGACGCATTCCTAAACGGTCAGCTACAATACTGGCATTACAACGAAACTGAGTAGAAATTATCGTGATTCAATTTATCGCTTTTCTTTTTAACATCATCACGACCTTCATCGGTTGTTTGATGCTTCTTCGTGTCTACGTTTTTTATCAACGTTTGTCGATTTTTGATCCGATTGCTCGCTTGGCTTGGGCGGGGACGAATTGGTTGGTTGTTCCGCTTTCTCAAGTTTTTCATTCTACGCGTCGCTGGGAATGGGCCGCTGTTGTTGGAGCGGTTTTGATGGCGTTGGCGGTTTCTGCTATTACTCGTCAAGTCACCGGTTTACCCGTCGTATGGTTCTATGTTCCGATTTGTGCCATTTTTGTGCTTTTACGTTGGATGCTCGAGCTGGTATTGTGGGGGACGATCATTTTTGTTGTTCTCTCTTGGCTTCAACCGTCGTCCCCGGCTTACGGTATGGTGTGGCGTTTGATGAACCCGATTCTCTCGCCTTTATCGAACCGCTTGCCCAAAATCGGCAGCATCGACTTCTCGCCGCTGATTGTTTTCCTTTTGGTCAACGCTTTGCTTTATTGGGTAACTCCCATTTCCCAAGGGTACTTCGTGAGCGCCTGGTTCTAAGCGGTTAAAGTTCAATTGTTTCGTGGTAGGCGCACTCATAGAGGTGCGCCACTTCGTTTTTATCCATACGATAACCTTGAGGTGCTTCCACTTGAGCTTTGATGGCCCCCATGAGTTGAGCTAAACGAATGGTTTTCTCCCAAGGCCAATTCAGACTTAACCCTCTTAATAAACCGCCTCGGAAGGCATCGCCACAGCCCACGGGATTGACAAGACTTTCCACGGGAAGCGCTTCAAAGTGTTCAACAGCTCCCTTTTGAATCAAATCACATCCCTTTTGAGCGCGAGTAATCACAATCGCTTCAAATTTGGTCAATAAAGTCTCTTTACTCAAGGAAGACTTCTGTTGAATTAATTCCCATTCGGCTTCCGACAATGTCAAGTAGTCAGTGTGCTCAAGCATCCAGTCAATATCTTCGCTTGAGAGGTAGCCTGCCGAAGGACCAACATCCCATATAACCGGCACATGACGAGCTTTTAAAAAACTCGTGTGAGCTTTCATGACGTGCGAAGCGGTTGAAGTAATAATGCCGTGGGTAAGCGGTTCTTCAGGAGAGACATAGGCCTTATCAGCCAATCTCATCGCGCCTTCATGAAAGGTCGCTAACTGATTGCCGTTTTTATCGGTTGTGATGAAGGCTTGCGGAGAGTACTCATTTTCAACCGTCATGATGCCATCAACGCGAATGCCGTTTTCACGCAAATGCTGATAGTACGATTGGCAATCAATCAACCCCATCGTGCATGAGATAAAGGGTTCGCCCCCACAGGTTTTAAGACTGTAGGCAACGTTGGCTGCACAACCGCCGAAGTGTCGCTTCATTCTAGGGGCTTGAAAGGTGAGGTTAAAACCTCGAAGTTCAAGCGTGGAGGCATGTTCGGCAAAAGTGCCATCAAACTCTAAAATGGTATCGTAGGCGGCGGAACCGGAAATGAAAATACTCATGGTGATGAGCCCTAGAAAAATCCCCGTTAGGAGGGCTAACGGGGAGTAGTGTTTACTTGCCTAACTCAATGGACAATTCGTTGGGAACCCCTTCAGAAATTTTGAAGGTAAAGGCCACCTGACGAGTTTCGTTTGGTTTGAGCTTTTGCGTTGCATCGTTGAGGTAGTCAGAGGGCTTAAGAATGCGACGCGTTAAAATGTCGCCCTTTTCACCCTTAAGAACAACCGTCATCTCAGGAAATGCCTCTTCCACCGTTTTTTCGTTGTGAAGGTTCGCAACGATCACATATTCGTCACCGCCGACACGTTGAAGGCTTTGAGAGGCTAAAACAATGTTCTTCGGTTCTTCAGCAGGCGTTGCTGACGTATTGGTAATCGGTTGGCAAACAAAATATTGGCAAAGCGTATTAAACATCGCTTCCGATTGAGGCAATTTTTCGATGATTGCACCTCTGAAAGAAAGCGACAGTTGTAAGGCAATCAAAAGAGCGGCAATGAGCGCAATGACGATCCAAAGACCACGCTTAGACGTTGACTTTTTGGTGGGGAGTTCTTCCTCATCCTCCTCTTCATCGTCTTCAACAGCAACGTTGACACGTTGCGGTTCGTGTTGAATGATCTCGATCGAGTTATTAGAGCCGTTGATAACGTCTTGGCGCACGGGACCTAAACGCGGTTCCGTACGAATGCCGACAAGGCCGGAATTATCCTCTTCATCAACGGCATCAAACCCTTGCAATTGGGCTGAAAGGGCAGCCATGCTGGCAACACCCTTTCGTTCCATTTCAGCTTCTCGCTCTGCTCGAATAACGGCCGTTTCAGTCGGAACGTCTTTAGAGCGATAGAGATGCTCTTTCGCATTAAAAACATTCTGGCAAAAACCGCAACGAACTAAACCGTCTTTGGCACTTAATTGGGTGTCATTGAGGCGATAAGCTTGTTGACAGCTCGGGCAGCGAGTGATGTAAACCGCCATGATGATTAGGCCTTACGTTGTCCAGCAATACACACCCAACCGTCTTGTTCTTTCCAGACAGAAAGTTCAACACGAGGATCGTGCTCACGATAAACGGCAATGACCTCTTCGGCTTGACGGGCTAAAACACCAGACAATACCAAGTGACCACCAACATTGACACGAGCTAACAAGGCCGGAGCCAAGAGCTTGAGCGGGTTAGAAAGGATGTTGGCAACAACAACGTCAAACGTGCCTTCGGGCATTTCGTCCGGAAGCACGAATTGAGCAGGGGCTTCATTGGCTTGGCTGTTAATTTGAGCAGCTTCAACCGCTTGCGGATCGATGTCAGTACCCCAAACGCGCTCAGCACCGAGCTTACGAGCGGCAATGGCCAAAATCCCTGTGCCGCAACCGTAATCCAAAACGGTTTGATGGGCTTGAATATGACTATCTAACCATTGAAGACAAAGGTGCGTCGTCGGGTGAGAACCCGTGCCAAAGGCAACACCTGGGTCTAAACGGATGTTGATGGCCGTGTCGCCTGCCGGCGGTTCATGCCACGTCGGCACAATCCAGAGGCGATCAGAGACTTTAACGGGTTGGAATTGAGCCTGAGTGATACGCACCCAGTCAGCGTCTTCGACCGTTTCATCTTTGATGATTTGCGGCGTTTCGATATTTAAGGCTTTGGCCACAATGGCTAAGTCCAAATCAAACGCAAAATCGTCATCAACCAACACCTTCAAAAAGGAGTTTTTCCAGGCCATGGGAGCGGGCTCCATACCCGGTTCGCCATAAAGGGGTTGTTCATCAGGCGTATCAGCGTCAGCGTCTTCGATACTAACCGACAAAGCGCCGGCGTCCATCAAAGCGTCACCCAACACATCCGTTGCTTTTTCACTGACCAAAAGAGTAATTTCGCGCATTAGATTCCCTCTTCATGCGTTTTGCGTTGATTCTTCAAATCTTGAAGACGTTCTTCTAAATAGTGAATGCTCGTACCACCTTGACGGAACTTACTGTCAGATAAGATTTCACGGTGCAAGGGAAGGTTTGTCTTAATGCCGGAGACCACCATTTCGGACAAAGCAATCTTCATGCGAGCAATGGCCGTTTCACGGGTATCACCATAAGCGATTAATTTACCGATCATGGAGTCATAGTAGGGCGGCACAAAGTAGTCGGCGTACACATGGCTATCAAAACGAATGCCAGGGCCACCCGGCGTATGCCAAGCCGTTACACGACCAGGAGACGGGATAAACGTAAACGGATCTTCAGCATTAATACGGCACTCAATGGCGTGACCGCGCAAATTAATATCGCGTTGACGGTAATTCAAACGTTCACCGTAAGCTACGCGAATTTGTTCGCGAACCAAGTCAATGCCGGTAATCAATTCCGTGACAGGATGTTCGACCTGAATACGGGTATTCATTTCAATGAAATAGAATTGGCCGTTTTCGTACAAGAATTCAAACGTACCTGCACCGCGATAGCCGATGCGCTTACAAGCTTCAACGCAACGTTCACCGACCTTCTCGATTTGTTTGCGATCAATGCCAGGAGCCGGGGCTTCTTCTAAAACCTTTTGGTTGCGACGTTGCATGGAGCAGTCGCGTTCACCAAGGTAGATGGCATTGTGGAAATTATCGGCGAGCACTTGAATTTCAATGTGACGCGGATTTTCCAAGAATTTTTCCATGTAAACGGTCGGGTTGCCGAAGGCGACTTGAGCTTCTTGCTTGGTCATGGAAACAGCATTAATCAATGCGGCTTCCGTACGAACAACGCGCATACCGCGACCACCGCCGCCACCACTGGCTTTGATGATGACCGGGTAACCGATCTTGCGAGCGATTTTTAAGATTTCTTCCGGATCTTCGGGTAAGGCACCGTCAGAACCCGGCACACAGGGGACGCCTGCCGCCAACATGGCTTGCTTGGCAGAAACCTTGTCACCCATGATGCGAATGGAGTCAGGACGAGGGCCAATAAAGGCAAAGCCAGACTTTTCCACGCGTTCGGCAAAGTCGGCATTTTCTGACAAGAAACCGTAACCGGGGTGAATAGCTTCAGCGTCCGTTACTTCAGCTGCGCTGATAATGGCAGGAATATTCAAGTAACTGTCAACTGATGAAGCCGGACCGATACAGACACTTTCGTCGGCAAGTCGCACATACTTCGCATCCACGTCAGCCGTGGAGTGGACGACAACGGTACGGATGCCCATCTCACGGCAAGCGCGCTGAATACGCAACGCAATCTCACCGCGGTTGGCAATAAGAATTTTTCCAAACATAGGATGCTCTATCCGATGATAAACAGAGGTTGACCGAATTCAACAGGTTGAGCGTTGTCAACCAAGATTTCTTTGATCGTGCCCGACGTTTCGGCTTCGATTTCATTGAGTAACTTCATGGCTTCAATGATGCACAACGTTTGGCCTGCTTCAACCTTGTCACCGACCTTCACAAAAGGCTCGGCACCCGGGTTCGGGGAACGATAGAACGTGCCAACCATCGGAGAGGTCACGGTCGTGCCTTCGACAACATGTTCTTCAGCAGCTGCAGGAGTGGCTTGAACGCTCGGGGCTGCGGGAGCAGCAACTGGGGCAGCAACGGGAGCGGCCACAACAGGAGCCGCGACGGCTACGGTTTGAACTTTATTGACAATGCGAACCTTGTCGTTTTCTTCGGTGACTTCCAATTCAGAAATGCCACTTTCAGCGACCAAGTCGATCAGGGTCTTAAGTTTACGTAAATCCATTTGATATCCCTCTTTAGTTATTTGGTCGTTTCTCCCATCAGATGATATTTGTGGGAAAACGCTCATTTATTCTGCATTCTCAGGCATTTTCGGTTAAATGTCTAGAAAAATGCGCTAATTTTTACGATTTTTTCATGTTTTGTGTCACGTAAACAGGTTAGTCCTGTTGGAGGGTAGGTATAAAAATGAGGGAGAGTAAATTTGGAAGATCGAAGCAGTAAGGGCCAAAATGGCCCTTACTGTTATGAATTAGTCGTTTTTAACAGTTTTGTCTGCAGGGACGTTATCAAAGACCCAATTAAGGAATCCGCCACGATTTCGGGAGCAGACATAGACTTTACCTTCGCCTTTGAACTCTAAGACGATGCCTTCACCGGTTGTTTGGCTATTGACCAATGTACCAAAAAGACCGGATTTGCCCGTATTCATACTCAATTCGTATTTGAGGTTGGTGTCCCAAGCGACCAAATGACCATTATCGACAAAAAGGGATTGACCAGGGTGAACCTCGAGTTCACGCATCGAACCGAAGCCAGAGATAGCCAATTGCCCTTTACCTTCGGTGCCCATCACGAAAAAGCCACCGGAGTTACCCAATAACGAGCGACCTATCCCTTGGTATTTGGAGGACAACTCAACGTCTTCGGTACAAGCCAGAAAAGCACCATCGGTGATCATGTATTGCTTTTCACCCACGTCCAAAATGCGAATATCACCCGGAATGTTGGGGGCGAGAAGGATTTTTCCGTTACCGTCTTCTGCTTCAATGCTTTGTTGGAAGAAAGATTCATCATTGAGAATTTTTCTACCGATCGAACCCAATAAACCTCCTCGAGTCTTACCTTTTAATTTGAGAGTGCTGTCCATCGCAACCATTGCGTTGGACTCGGCAAGGAGTTTGTCGCCTTCTTCTAATTGACAAGCCAAGAGCGGGTCAACACTACCGGTAATTTCAAAACGGATCATTGTCACTTTCCTCAAATAGATGTCAATAACAAAATGATAGCGAATTGAAATTCTTTGTCTTGGGAAAATATCGGGGAAAACTCTGGAAAAGGTGTCTTTTTGTAAGAAAAACAAAGAGAAATTGTACGAAGCATCGAAAAAAGAGTACACCTATCAGTTAAAATCTATTTCTTTATGGTCTTGCAAAGAGATTGCGTCATGCACATTCATATTTTGGGAATTTGCGGCACCTTCATGGGAGGTGTTGCACAACTGGCTCAAGCAGCTGGTCATCGCGTTACCGGATGTGATGCGAACGTGTATCCGCCGATGAGCGATCAACTCACCAATGCCGGAATTGAATTAATCGAAGGCTATGACGTTGATCAGTTGGCCTTAAAGCCCGATATGTTTGTCATCGGTAATGCCATCTCTCGTGGCAATCCTTTATTAGAAGCCATTTTAGATGAGGGTCTTCCTTATACATCCGGTCCCCAATGGTTAGGTGAACATGTTTTGTGTGGTCGACACGTTTTGGCGGTAGCGGGTACTCACGGTAAGACCACAACGTCTTCGCTTTTGACTTGGATTTTGGAGTACGCTGGATTAAACCCAAGTTTTTTAATTGGTGGAGTTCCCTCAAACTTTGATCATTCCGCTCGATTGACGGATTCACGCTACTTCGTTATTGAAGCCGATGAGTATGACACATGCTTTTTCGATAAGCGATCAAAGTTTGTTCACTACCGTCCCAAAACGGCTATTCTCAATAATCTTGAGTATGACCATGCTGACATTTTCCCGAATTTGGAAGCCATTGAAACGCAGTTTCATCATTTAGTGCGAACAATGTCACATAACGCTTTGGTGGTTGTTAATGACGATTGTGAAGCTTTGCATCGTGTTTTAGACAGAGGTCTTTATAGTGATTTGGCTTACTTTAACAGTGTAGACGGCTGGCACCTTCAAAAGGATTGTGTTTATTTCAAAGATCAGTGTATAGGCACTCTTCATATGACTCTGGCAGGCCATCATAACCAACTGAATGCCTTGGCTGCAATGGTCGCCGCAACGCACGTCGGTGTTGATCCTAAGTTTTCGCTCGAGGCTTTAAGGGCCTTTTCTGGTGTTAAGCGTCGCATGGAAGTTAAGGGCTGTGAGCGTGGCGTGACGGTGATTGATGACTTTGCACATCATCCGACCGCTATTGTCGAAACATTGGCTGCCTTAAGAGGCCAAATTGGTTCGGATAAACGCATCATTGCTGTGATTGAGCCTCGCAGTAATACGATGAAAATGGGAACGATGAAAGATCGTCTTGCGGATAGTTTGAAGGGAGCCGATGAAGTGGTTTGCTACGCCGCTCCATCTTTGGGGTGGGATGTAGAGGCAGCTCTTAGTTCTTTAGGGAAAAAATCACACGTGAAGCATGACTTGGAAGAAGTCGTGAAGACGGTTGTTGGTATGGCTCATCCTGAAGACTTTGTTTTGGTGATGAGTAATGGCGGTTTCGGTGGTATTCACGGCAAACTTTTGTCTGCGTTAAAGGGTGCCTAATGGTCGTTATTTATTTACACGGATTTCGTTCCTCACCGGCGAGTAAAAAAGGGCAAATTTTAAAAAAGGCCTTTTCTACCAATGATGGGTTTAGAGCTCCTGATTTAAACGTTGGCCCGCTTGAAGCGCAAAAGATTATGTTGGATGTCGTGAAAGATTTGGATCCAAAAGACATCTGTTTGGTGGGTTCGAGTCTCGGTGGGTTTTATGCAACTTGGTTAGCTGAGAGAATCGGTTGCAAGGCGGTGTTATTGAACCCAGCAACGGAACCTTGGTCTGTGATTAATGATTATTTGGGCGTTCAAACGATCAACAATACAGATCGCACAATTGATGTGAAGCCTGAGTTTGCAGATCAGGCTCGTGAGATGGCTGTCGATGCGACAAACCCTCAACGCTATTTGGTCTTTTTGTCAACGGCCGATGAAGTGTTGGATTGGACTAAGGGGCGTGATAAGTTCAGCCATTGTGAACAGATTATTTTGAATGGTAACACCCATGAAATTGAAAATTTCGAAACGTGTTTACCAGCAATTGAAAACTTTTTGAAAGACTAGAAATGGAACATACCTTTTTCTCGGCTTTGCTGTTGATGTTTTTAATGGCAGACCCATTGGGCAACATTCCGCTATTTATTGCCTCTTTGCGACAAGTACCGATTAAGCGTCGCAAGGTAATTATTATCCGAGAATGTTGCATTGCTGCTGCGGTTTTGTGTGTTTTTGCCTTTGTTGGCAAACCCTTTCTTGATACATTGGGATTAAGTCAAGCTGCTTTGTCTATCGGTGGTGGTCTAGTTGTTTTGTTGATGGCTATCCGTATGGTTTTCCCGTCAAAGGAAGGTGTTTTCGGTGAGTCACCGTCAGGAGAGCCTTTCATTGTGCCTTTGGCTGTTCCAGCCTTGGCAGGGCCTTCAACATTAGCTTCTGTTTTGGTTTTGGTTGGTGGTAATCCCGAACGCATGCTTGAGTGGTTAGGCGTGGTTTTGTTAACCATGTTTGCAAGTGCTGTGATTTTGATTTTTGCCGATCGCATTCAACAATTGCTCGGTGAAAGAACGACGGCTGCTTTTGAACGTTTAATGGGTTTGATCTTGGCGACCATGGCCGTACAGATGTTCTTGGGCGGCATTACTTCATTTGTTAAGACGACATTTTAGGGTTATTAAATATGTATATTTTTTTCGAAGAAGATGGCACTTTCAAAGCAGGGACAATCTTGTCTCAAAACGGTAATGCCTATCAGGTCGAATTAACGACGGGTCGTCGCACGAAAGTAAAGGGCGGTCATACTTTTTTTACTTTCGAATCGCCCGCGGCCTCAGAAGTGATTCCCGCTGCGCAAGCTATTACGGGAGACGTGGATAAGCAATTTTTGTGGGAAGTGGCCCCCGAAGGTGAATTCCAATTTGAAGCTTTAGCAAAAGAATATTTTGGTGAAAACGCCAGTGTTGTTGAACGTGTTGCGACTTTGTTGGTTTTGCATGAAAACCCTGTTTACTTCCATCGTAAAGGCAGAGGCAATTACCGTAAGGCGCCGGAAGAGATTTTAAAAGTTGCCTTGGCGGCGTTAGAGAAAAAACGTTTGCAAGAAGAGCAAAAGAAGGCATGGGTTCGTCAAATGGTCGATGAACATACCGTGCCCAAGGAAATTGCAGCTCAAGCCATTTCTTTAGTTATTAATCCTGACAAAAACAGCATGCTATGGAAGGCTTTATCGGATGCCTCGAGCGAAATGCATTTGCCGCCTTTGCGCTTATTGATTCAGTTAGGGGCAATTCCCACGGCTTATCGTTGGCATGTTGATAGTTTCTATGCTCAGTATTTCCCGAAAGGAAAGGGTTTTCCTTCTAATTTGAGTGAACCCGATGAGGCAAGTTGGACTCAATTGCCGTTAGCCAGTGTTGAAGCGTTCTCTATTGATGACTCTTCGACCACTGAGATTGATGACGCAATGAGTGTAGATCATGTCGATGACAAACTCTTGCGAATTGGTATTCACATTGCTGCACCGAGTTTGGGGATTGAAAGAGATTCTGATATTGACCAAGTGGCTCGTGCTCGCTTGTCAACCGTGTATGCTCCCGGCATTAAAACGACCATGATGCCCGATACGTGGTTTAAGTCTTTTTCTTTAGATGTCGGTCGTGAAGTCCCCTGCTTGTCACTTTACGCTTTGGTGGATAAGGACTCGTTAGAGGTTCAGGCAACGGAAACTCACCTTGAACGCATTAGTGTTAAAGAAAATATCCGTTATGACGTCATCGAAGATGAGTTCTCCGAAGAGAAACTTTTAGCCGGTACAGTTAACCATAGCTTCTCCCAAGAGATTACGTGGTTGTGGAAATTTGCCAAGAAGTGCTTAGCCGATCGTGAAGTAGTTCGAGGTCGCCCTGAAATCATCGGACGCCTCGAATGGAGTTTTGATTTGGACGGCGAAGGCGAAAATGCCACCATTCGCTTGAAGTCTCGTCGTCGAGGCTCTCCCTTGGATTTGGCAGTCGGCGAATTGATGATTTTTGCCAATAGCGTCTGGGGTGGCTGGCTCGAAGAAATGGGCGTAGCGGGGATCTATCGCTCTCAAAGCATGGGACGCGTCAAAATGAGTACGACACCGGGATCGCATGACGGCATTGGTGTTGCCCAGTACGCTTGGTGTACATCTCCTCTTCGTCGCTATGTGGACTTGGTAAATCAACGTCAATTGATCAGTGCTGTTCAGGACACAGAAGCTTGCTACCGCCCGAGTGATACGGATCTTTTTACGATTGTGGCTAATTTCACAACGGTTTATGGTGCCTATTCCGACTTCCAACGCAAGATGGAACGTTTTTGGAGTTTGCGATGGATTGAGCAAGAAGGCTACAAAACGATCGAAGCCGTCGTGGTCAAGGGTGAATTGATTCGCATTGAAGGGCTACCTTTTACGCAACGTATGCCGGGGTTGCCGGAGTTGCCTCGCGGTCAGAAGATTTTGCTCGATGTGTTGGGCGTTGACTACGTCGATGTATTGCTTGATGCAAGACTTCGTGAAGTGTTGAACGAGACGGACGAAGAGTCGCTTGACGATGCAGAGGATTTGCAGGAACTTCAAAACGAAGAAACTGCGCAAGAACCCGCTCAAACAGCCTAATGTAACATCCTTCAAGAAGGTCCTAGTGGTACAATGCTAGGGCCTTAGAGATATCTCCGCGAAAGTCATCTTTCGTGAGAGACAGTTTTTTGAACTTTTTTTTTGTGACGAGGTGCGCCGATGCCTATGGACATGCGAGACACCGACAACCGATTGGAGGCAGCATCTTTCGAGGATGCTTCCTTGGCTCGTGAGCCTGAGCTTGCGAGTCGTGCCCTCGCTCGCATTCAGCAATGCATCGATAAAGCGGAAGACCAACGTCGCAAAATTACCGCTACCGGTGCCCTTTCCACGGATCAGGAAAGCATTATTCGTAATGGCCTTTCCGTTCAAGTCAAGGCAGAAATTGCCAAGATTCTAGAACCTCTTCACCCTGCAGACGTCGCTTACATTTTGGAAGCTCTTCCGAACGATGAGCGTATGATCGTTTGGGAATTGGTGCAAGCCAATCAAGACGGGGAAGTGTTGGTCGAGGTTAACGAAGGGGTTCGTGAAACGTTGATTGACGCCATGGATCGCGACGAGTTGGTCGACGCTATGGAAACGTTGGATACCGACGAAATCGCTGACTTGGTGGAAGACTTGCCACCTGATGTGGTTGCAGAAGTTCAAGAAGGTTTGACAACGAAGGAGCGCGCACAGTTGCGCGCGGCCATGAGTTACCCAGAAGAAAGTGTGGGTGCTCGTATGGACTTCGAAGTTGTCTCCGTTCGAGAAGAGGCAAACCTTGAAACCGTCTTGCGTTATTTGCGCAGTTTTGAGGAATTGCCCGAACTCACCGATATGATCTTTGTGATCGATCGTCATCAAAAACTCAAAGGTGTTTTGCCTGTTTCTAAGATCATTGTCAGTGACCCGGAACGCACCGTTATTGAGTTGATGCAAACGGACGTTTTGACCTTAAATCCTTTGGATGAAGCCACAGACGCTGCACAAGCTTTCGAACGTTATGACTTGGTGAGCGCACCAGTGGTGGATGAAACCGGTCGCTTGGTGGGTCGTTTGACGGTTGACGAAGTGATGGACGTGATTCGTGAGTCCAGTGAAGAAGATGCTTTGGCGGCCGTGGGTTTGACCGATGAGCAAGACTTGTTCGGTAGTATTTGGGAAACTGCAAAAAGCCGTTGGGTATGGTTGGGCGTAAACCTTTGTACGGCATTTTTTGCTTCCCGCGTCATTAATGCTTTTGAAGGCACCATCTCTCAGGTTGTGGCCTTGGCAACGCTTTTGCCGATTGTGGCTGGCATGGCCGGTAATACCGGTAACCAAACGTTGACCTTGTTGGTTCGCTCTTTGGCCATGGGTCAAGTTAATACGGCTAACAAATTTGATCTCTTTAAAAAAGAATTATCGGTTGCCATCATCAACGGGATGTTGTGGGGCTTAATTGCCGGTGGTTTAGCTTGGCTTCTCTATGCCGATAGTGCCTACGGCATGAAGTTGGGTTTGGTGATGTTCTTAGCCATGATGCTCAATATCTTTGTTGGTGCTTTGGTGGGCTTGATTGTTCCGCTCACGCTTAAAAAATTGGACAGAGACCCTGCGATTGGGAGCTCCGTCCTTCTTACCTTTATCACCGATAGCGGTGGTTTCCTGATTTTCTTAGGGTTGGCAAAGTTCTTCTTCTAGCGGAAGTCGCCACTTTCCCATTGCGCAATACTTAAGGCCGTTAAGCCCGCCGTCTCCGTTCTCAGGACGCGTGGCCCCAATAGACAAGCATCAAAGCCCAATTCCACAGCAAGCGCAATTTCTTCGTCGCTAAAGCCACCTTCGGGGCCTACGGCAAAACAGACCGACTTTAACTGAGAAAAGGTTAATTTCTTTTGAGCACCAGGCGCCAAAATAACTTTTTGGTCTGCCTCAATACTTCGAAGAGCGCCCTCAAGTTTGGGTTGCCATTGAACACGAGGGAAGAAGCTTCTTCCGCATTGCTCACAAGCAGAAGCGACAGTCTTTTGCCATTGTTCAATACGCTTTTCTAGGCGCTTTTGATCCAACTTAGTGACCGAACGAGCAGCTGGCGTCACAATGATATCAGTGACACCTAACTCCGTTGCTTTTTCCAAAATCCAATCCAATTTTTCTTGACTGACCAACGACTGAATGAGCGTGGTCTGAATAGGGCTTTCCGTTTGGCTTTTCTGCACACTGAGAATTTCAGCATCGGTGCGATCGCTGAAAAAATGCAAGATGACATCGGCTTCGTGACCTCGACCGTCAAATATAACGGCACGATCGCCCTCACGCATACGTAAAACACGAGAAGCGTGGTGAGCAGGTTTTTCTGGCAACGTTAACGTTGTTTGCGGTTCAAAGGTGTCATCGACAAAAAAGCGTGGAGCCATAACGAATTCCTCAAAGACTGATGCAAATTGTAGCGAAAGTCTTCTTTGAGAAGATTTTTGCCCGAAAAAGTTGATGAAAAACACGTCATTTTTGAGAATTTTGCAATTTGTTGAGTTATGTAGTCTTTTGGGCTTGCAAAAAGGCAAAAACATCTGTCAAATCAAGTAAAATTTAATAGATTGAAGTTACCCGATCAGGGTGCTGTTTGTCTTTTTATTTTTTGGTAGAGAATCTATGTCCTGCTGTGTCACACCTCAATTAATGGCCAACGCTATTCGTGCTTTGGCGATGGATGGCGTTCAAAAGGCGAAGTCGGGTCACCCGGGTATGCCGATGGGGATGGCTGATATTGCCGTCGCTTTGTGGACGCGTCACTTGCACCACAATCCGTCAGATCCGAGTTGGTTGGGTCGCGATCGCTTCATTTTGAGTAACGGACACGGTTCCATGTTGCAATACGCATTGTTGCACTTGACCGGTTACGACTTATCAATTGATGATTTGAAGAATTTCCGTCAATGGCACAGCAAGACGCCGGGTCACCCCGAAGTGGATGTGACGCCGGGTGTTGAAACGACGACGGGGCCTTTGGGTCAAGGTATCGGTAATGCTGTTGGTATGGCTTTGGCAGAAAAGATGTTGGCAGCTGAATTTAACCGCCCTGGTTTAGATGTGGTAAATAACTACACGTATTGCTTCTTGGGCGACGGTTGCTTGATGGAAGGCATCAGCCACGAAGTGTGCTCTTTGGCCGGTACGTGGAAATTGAATAAGTTGATCGTGATTTATGACGACAACGGCATTTCTATTGACGGTAAGGTGATTAACTGGTTCTCTGATGAAACGGGTGAACGCTTTAAGTCTTATGGTTGGAATGTGATCGGTCCGGTGGATGGCCACGACATTGACGCAATGGATAAGGCCATTGCTCAAGCCAAGACGAGCGAAGATAAGCCCACGTTAATCATCGCTCGCACGGTGATCGGTAAGGGCTCTCCCAATCGCGCAGGTACGAGCAAGGTTCACGGCGAAGCCTTGGGTGACGAAGAATTGAAGTTGACCCGCGAAGCTTTGGGTTGGAAGTGGGATCCGTTCGTTATTCCGCAAGAAATTTATGATGCAATGGATGCTCGTAAGGCTGGTGCTCAATGGCAAGCCGATCACGACGCCAAGATGGCTAAGTATAAGGAAGCCTTCCCGCAAGAGTACGCAGAGCTCAAGCGCCGATTAGCTGGTGACTTGCCCGCTAACTTCGAAGCTGTGATGCAAAATGCCATTACCGCTGCCGCTCAAGCTCAAGAAACGGTTGCTACGCGTAAGGCCAGCCAAAAAGCTTTGAATGCCTTCGCTCCGTCTGTGCCGGAATTGTTGGGTGGTTCTGCTGACTTGACGGGTTCGAACTTGACGAACTGGACGGGCGTTGAAGCTATGCGTCCGGATACCTATTTGGGTCGTCACGTGAACTATGGTGTTCGCGAATTCGGTATGTCTGCTATTCAAAACGGCATTGCGCTTTACGGCGGTTTCATTCCGTTTAGCGCTACGTTCTTGACGTTCTCAGACTACAGTCGCAATGCTATTCGTATGGCAGCATTGATGAAGTTGCGTTCGATTTTTGTCTTTACGCACGACTCCATCGGTTTGGGTGAAGACGGTCCGACGCACCAATCCATTGAACATATCCCGAGTTTGCGCTTGATTCCGAATTTGAATGTTTGGCGCCCGTGCGATACGGTTGAAGCCTTGGTAGCTTGGCAAAGTGCTCTTGAATCTCGTCAAACGCCGTCTATCATCATTGGTTCTCGCCAAAACATTGAATTTACGGCTCGTGATGCTGATTGTGTAACCAAGCAAGCTCAAGAAGCTTTAAAGGCTGGCGCCTACGTGTTACTTGAATCTGGTAAGGGTGCCGATCAAATTGAATGCGTGCTTTTGGCAACGGGCTCTGAAGTGCCGTTAGCTGTGAAGGCTCGCGCTCGTTTAGAAGAAATGGGTATTGGTACGCGTGTGGTATCCATGCCCTGCGTTGACTTATTCGATAAGTTGCCGCAAGAAGAACAAGATAAACTCTTAACCAAGGCTCCGAAGGTTGCTATTGAAGCAAGTGTGACGGGCTTGTGGTACAAGTACGTTAAATGTGGTGCTGTGATTGGTATCGATACGTTCGGCGAATCTGCACCTGCTAACGTACTTTGGGAAAAGTTTGGTTTCACTGTGGATCGTGTGGTTGAAGCCGCCCACAACTTAATTCAACGTTAATCCTTTAAAGGGGAATTTTGACATGACCATTAAGGTTGCTATTACTGGTTTTGGCCGTATCGGTCGTAACGTCTTGCGTGCCCATTACGAATTCGGCAAGAAGCATGATATTGAAATCGTTGCTATCAACGCCATGGGCGATCTCAAGACCAATGCTCACTTGTTGAAGTATGACACCGTTCACGGTCGTTTCAACTCTGACGTTCAAATCGAAGAAGTTTCTGAAACGGAAAAGTATTTGATCGTTGACGGTGACCGTATGCGCGTTTTGTGCGACCGTAACCCGCTCAATCTCCCCTGGAAGGAATTGGGTGTTGACATCGTTTTGGAATGCACGGGTGCTTTCCGTACGAAGGAAAAATGCTTGATGCACTTGGAAGCCGGTGCTAAGAAGGTGTTGATCTCTGCTCCGGGTAAGGGTGTTGATGCTACGGTTGTTTATGGCGTTAACCAAGACGTTTTAACTTCCGACATGACGGTTGTCTCCAACGCTTCTTGCACGACGAACGCTTTGGCTCCGGTTGTGAACGCTTTACACAAGTCCTTGGGTGTTGAACGCGGTTTGATGACCACAATTCACGCTTACACGAACGACCAAACGTTGACGGACGTTTATCACAAGGATTTGCGTCGCGCTCGCGCTGCTACGCACTCCATGATCCCGACCAAGACCGGTGCTGCCGCCGCTGTTGGTTTGGTGTTGCCAGATTTGAACGGTAAGTTGGACGGCTTTGCCGTTCGCGTGCCGACCATCAATGTTTCCTTCGTTGACTTGACGTTTGAAGCCAAGCGCGACACGACGGTTGAAGAAGTTAACGCCATCATGAAGGCTGCTGCTGAATTGCCGGAAAACCAAGGTATCTTGGGTTACAACGATTTGCCGTTGGTTTCTATCGACTTTAACCATGACGAACACTCTTCCGTGTTTGATGCTACGTTGACGAAGGTCTCCGGTACGCGCCTGGTCAAGGTTACGGCTTGGTATGACAACGAATGGGGCTTCTCTTGCCGTATGTTGGATACCATGAGCGCCATGATGAACGCTTAATATCTCTTCTTTAAAAGAAGACAACAAAGAGGTCCTTTATGGACCTCTCAGACTGTTGACAAACCCAAAAATTAAGGGTTTTCCAAGGGACCTAAATCAG
>CAJLGW010000002.1 GCA_905206345.1 uncultured Sutterella sp.
GCTTTTTTTATATGTTTAAAAATTTCATCTGCAAAATTATTTTGGACAGTAGTGTGCTTTTGCAAAAAATATTCGTAGGGTCAACCACTGCCATTTATTCTGTCTTAGAATCGGTCGTTCGATGAATTTTGTTAGAATTTACGGGTTAACCTTTTTTAGAGCTCAAAATGAAACGTGGTTTTTACTCCATTATGGGGGCGCAATTCTTGTCCAGCTTGGCCGATAATGCGCTTCTCATCGCTGCCATTGCCTTGTTGACTCAACAAAACGCTCCAGATTGGATGACGCCGCTTTTAAAGCTTTTCTTCGTTTTGAGCTACATCTGTTTAGCCGCTTATGTTGGACTGTTCGCCGATTCTATGCCCAAGGGCCGAGTGATGTTTTATACGAATATGCTCAAAGTAGGCGGTTGTTTACTCATGCTCTTTGGTTCGCACCCGTTATTGGCCTACGCTGTCGTTGGTATCGGTGCTGCGGCCTACTCCCCTGCTAAATACGGGATTCTCACCGAACTCTTGCCTCCCGTTAAACTCGTTTTAGCCAATAGCTGGATTGAAGGTTTAACCGTTGCTTCGATTATTTTGGGGGTTGTCTTGGGGGGCGTCTTAATTAATGACGCCGTGGCCAGTACGATTCTTGCAAGTAGCTTTCCTTTTGAGGCTTTAGGCATTGCAACGCCTGCTCAAGCCGCTATCGCCTTTATTGTTTTGGTGTACATGGGCGCAGCCGCTGTGAACCTTTTGATCCCGGATACTGGCGCTCGCTACCCGAAGGCAGACTTCCACCCCATCCAAACCTTAAAGACGTTCTATAAGAGCTGCTCCGTTTTATGGACGGACCGCTTGGGCCAAATCTCCTTATCCGTGACGACGCTTTTCTGGGGTGCTGGTGCCGTACTTCAATTCTTGGTATTAAAGTGGGCTGAACACGCTTTAGGCATGGACTTGTCGCAAGGCGCCATCCTTCAAGCCGTGGTTTCCGTCGGCATTGCCATCGGTGCCGTTTTGGCTGCGCAACTCGTTTCCTTAAAGTACTCCTTAAAGGTCTTACCGATGGGGATTTTGATGGGCATGTTGGTTACGGGCGCTGCTTACTTTGAACAATCGATGATGCCCGCAGGTGGCATTGAAATCGCAGGCTTCATGGTCACGTGGGCCATGTGGGTTGCCGGCGCCATCATGGTGGTCGTTGGTATCTGTGCCGGTTTCTTCGTTGTTCCGATGAACGCTCTTTTGCAACACCGCGGTTACGTGCTGATGAGTGCCGGTAAGTCCATTGCCGTTCAAAACTTTAACGAAAATCTTTCCATCCTCGTGATGCTCGGCATCTACTCCTTGTTAATCACGATGAATTTAAGCGTCCCGACCACGATGTTGATCTTTGGCTGTTTCGTGATGGTCTCGATGTTGTTAGTGATCTTAAAGCACCGCAAGAACCAACGTGAGTACGACTCCACTCACTTGATTGGCGAAGAAAAGCGCCACTAATAATTGATCAGACTCAGTCAAAGGGCTCTCAAAATCGAGAGCCCTTTTTAATGCTTGATGGATTTTAAATCCCTAACAGACGATGTTTAGCGGCCATAAAGTCGCGCCAAGCTTCTAACTTGTCAGAGGGCGACCTCAACAAATAAGACGGATGATAGGTCACAATCACCGGCGTCTCCACCCCGTTAATTGTTAACGTATGCGGATTTTGACGCAATTGCTTCATACTGGCTTCGGTCCCCAATAAAGCATAAGCGGCAATGCGCCCTGACAAAATCACCACCTTGGGGCTCAAAAGCGATAACTGACGCTCGAGATACGGGCGACACATCGCAATTTCTTCAGGATGCGGATCTCGATTGTTGGGCGGTCGGCACTTAAGCACATTAATGATTGCCACGTCTTTGCCGCGTTGAAGTCCTAAAGCCATCAAAATGTTTTCTAAGAGTTCGCCACTCTTACCGACAAAGGGCTTGCCTTGAATATCTTCATCTCTGCCCGGTGCTTCTCCGACAATGACCATCTGTGCGGTGGGCACCATCGTACCGAAAACAGTTGATAGACGCGTCTTGCACATCGCTTGACAGGCCTGACACTGGCTCACATACTCACGCAATTGCGCCCAATCGGCTTGAGCAATATCTGCGTTTGAAACAGGCTTTTGCGTCACTTCACCCGGTTGATCCTTAGGCGGTCGGATCGGTGTTAATTGATGAGACTCAACCTTGCCCGTTCCTGGGCTATCCAAACGATGAAGGGGTTTTGCCGGTTCTTTAGCCCGAGCTGAGGCAATCGTTGCAGGGGGCACCGGTTTTTGCACTTCGGGCGTCGGTTGTTGAGGCATGCCCCAACCAGTGCTTTGTTGAACAGGCGGTTCAATGGGAGCTTGAGGACGCAACGCGGATTGTGGCGAAACATGCGGTTGAACGTCCGCTTTATGTTCAACCGGCGCATCACGCATGATGGCAGCAGGCGACAACGGGTCTTCGTCATCGCGACCGATCCAAAGCGGACCAATGTCCATGGCCATCCATATACGTGCTTGTTGCGTATCCATCGTTTAAATGTCTTTATTTAAAAGTTCACATTGCATGACGATCGCATCTTCACGACCGTCCTTAGTCGGATAGTACCCTTTTCGGTGGGAAATTTCGTGGTATCCCATTTTGCCATAAAGCGCTTGCGCGGCAAGATTACTCACACGCACTTCCAAAAAGACGTTTTCAGCGCCCTTGTGCAAAAGTTCAGCGTGCATCGCTTCAATAAGCATTCGACCATAGCCTTTGCGTTGGCATTCGGGCTTAACGGCAATCGTTAAAATCTCAGCTTGCTCAAAAACCTGCATGAAAACAACGAAGGCACAAATGTCGTTGTTTTCTTTTAAAACCAAAAAGCGATGACCGGCATTAAAGGAACCTTCGAATTCACCTAACGACCAGGCAAACTCAAAAGCCGCTTTATCAATGGCGGCAACGATCGGAAGGTCCGCTTCTTTTGCGTTAACGATTTCAAGCATCACAAACGCTGTCCTTCTGCACGCTCTTTAATAGTAAGCGCCACACGGTCTCGAACATACAAAGGTGCGGCTAACTCAGCGGGTTGCCACATGTCTTTTAAGTCTTCACCTTGCCCCAAAGCCCATTCAATCATAAATGCAGCTTGGGGTTCTTGAAATCGCGTCGGGATCGAAAGATTCATCTCATAGACACCAATGGCGGTACCGACGGCTAAGTCTACATTATGCATTTGAAGCCAATCGCTCACGTTTTCAGGCTTAATGAGTTGTTCGGGTTCAACCTCAACCAAACGATCGCTTTCCACAGCGTAAATGGCGGCGTAGCACTCATTCATGCGAGCGTCATTTAATACGGCGATACGTTGAGCTTCGTGGCGGTAATGAAAGGCCAAAGACTTTAACGTCGACACGCCGATCACGGGTTTATCTAAACCGTAAGCAAGACCTTGAGCAATACCGCAGGCAATGCGCAAACCGGTAAAGGAGCCGGGGCCCGCGCCAAACAAAATGCCATCAATCGTTTTAAGCGACACTTCCATGTCTTTGGCGATCTCATCGACCCAAGGCAAAACGTAGTCAGAATGGCTATTGCCCAAGCGTTCGAGCTTTTGGACAAGTTTGCCGTTCACGGACAAAGCCACAGAACAAAACTCCGTTGACGTATCAAAGGCTAAATAGGTTGACATGATTTCATACAATCGAAAAATATCCGTCAATGATAACACGCACGAAGGTGTTAATCTTCGAAGCAACCAATGTTAGAGGCTAAGAAAAAGCGTTCAAAAGAGGGAGTATCTTTCGAACGCCAGGACGGATTGATGTTTAATCGGTTTAGGGAGCAGGAGGCGATTTAGCAGCGCGGGTCGAATAGACCTCAACACTCATCGTGCGAATCTGCTCGCGCATCATGTGTCGCTCTTCGGGTGATAGATGATGGTGTGAGGCCTCTTGACAAAGAGTGCCTCTTAATAAGGGCTCTTGTCCAGAGGGATGACGGGGCGAAACGTAGCGATCTCGCATCATCTCTCTTTGGCGAGAAGTAAATTCTTGGCGCATGGAAATGCGATCAAAATCGGTCATCGAAGCCCAATAGTGGCGTTGCATCTTACGGCTCAAATAGGGCCAAAGTTCAGCACGCTCTTTGGCCGTCATGTCCGACCACAATTTAGGGCCGTCTTGATTGATCGGCGTTAAGAACATCAGTTCCGTGCGGTTCTTCGGTAAAACAATTTCTTGTCCATCGACTGTTACGGTCAACGGTTGCGACTCGGCTTGCACCATCACAGAAGTTGCCGCCAAACACGCCACAAGAAGGCCTTTGGTCACAAAGATTGTTTTCATAAAAAAATCGCTATGCGTTTAAGTTTTATTTAATAATCATACGAGACATTTACGGAAAATGTTTAAACAAATCAATTAAGTTGTAACAGAGTTTTGAAACGCTCTTTACACTTTGTTCAAATTGTGAAAACATAAATGTAACAAAGACACCTCCATCTTTATTTTTATAAGAGAGCACAAATTATGAGCGAACAAAACCCTAAACTTCTTGTGGTCGACGACGATCCCCGCTTGCGCGACCTCTTGCGCCGTTACCTTGGTGAAAACGGCTTCCAAGTCTACGTGGCCGACAACGGCGTCACGATGAACCGCTTGTGGTTACGTGAGCGCTTTGACGCTCTCATCCTTGACTTGATGATGCCCGGCGAAGACGGCCTTCAAATTTTGCGCCGTTTGCGTGAGCAAAAGGACACGACGCCGATCATTATGTTAACGGCTCGTGGTGAAGACGTTGACCGTATTGTCGGCTTAGAAATGGGCGCCGATGACTACATTCCGAAGCCCTTTAATCCTCGCGAACTTTTAGCTCGTATTCATGCCGTGTTGCGTCGTCGCCCTGTAGCCGATGCTCCGGGTGCTCCCTCCATGGAAAACGAAGTCGTGAAGTTTGGTGAATTCGAATTGGATTTAGGTACGCGCGTTTTGACGAAAAACGGTGAACCGATGCCTTTGACGACCGGCGAATTTGCCGTCTTGAAGGCCTTTGCCCGTCATCCGAAGCAACCCTTGAGCCGCGATAAACTCATGGAAATTGCCCGCGGTCGCGAATACGAAGCCTTTGACCGTTCTTTGGACGTTCAAGTCTCTCGTCTTCGTAAGATGATTGAACCCGATCCCTCTAAGCCGCGTTTCTTGCAAACGGTTTGGGGCGTGGGTTATGTCTTCATCCCCGATGGCCAAAGCAACAATTAGTTTTTTAGTGCCTTATGTCTTTGAAAACACAAAGTAGCATTTACTGGCGTACTTTTACGTTGTTGATGTTGCTTCTTCTGGCAACGTCACTCGTTTGGTTTCAAAGCTTTCGTGTGCTCTCAGAGGTCCCGTTTAGTCGCGGGATCTCTCAGCAAATTATTTCCACAGCCAATCTCACCCGTTATGCATTGATTTCGGCCGATACTAACTATCGCCCCGATCTATTGCATATCCTTGCCTTCCGTGAAGGCGTTCGCATCATTCCGAAAGAAAATACGGATGATTGGGAACCCATGACCGCCCAAGGCAATATCGCGGCATTGGTCCAAACACAAACTCGCGAGGTGTTGGGCCAAGAAACGATTATCGCCGGCTGCGTAAACGGTGAGCATGGTCTTTGGGTCTCGATGAATATCGAAGGTGATGATTATTGGTTGCTCATCCGTGATGATCTTTTGGATCCTCCCTTTGGTACGGCGTGGCTTTGGTGGGCTTTCTTAGCCTTTTTCTTCGGTACGGTCGGTGCCTCTATTTTGACGCAACGCACGGTCGCTCCCCTGCGACAATTGAGTAGCGCTGCGAAAAAATTAGGGCGTGGTGAAGTCCCCGATCCCCTGCCTGAAGATGCCAAGTCCTCGGAAATTAATGCCGTCAACGAAAGCTTTAACCATATGGTTCAAGAATTGCAACGCATGGGTAAAGACCGTGAGTTGCTCTTAGCCGGTGTCTCGCATGACTTGAGAACGCCGCTTACGCGTTTGCGCTTGGAAGTGGAGTTGGCCAATCTGCCCGACTACACGCAAGAAGCCATGGTGAGTGACCTTGAACAGATGGAAAACATCGTCAAGCAGTTCATGGGCTACGCGCAGCAATCCAACCAGCCGCTTGAACGTGTGGACTTAGGTTTAGCCGCCAACGATACGTTGCATAATACCCGTATGCAAGGCAAGGACAATGTTCATGTTGAGACGAGCATCATGAGTAATATCTTCGTGATGGCCCATCCAACGGAATTGACCCGTGCCATTCAAAACTTAATCGTTAACGCCGACCGTTACGGCCGCAATGAAGAAGGCATTTTGGATTTAAATATCCAAGTCTTCCCGCAAGGCACTGATGCCGTGTTGCGCGTTTGCGATAAGGGTAAGGGGGTGCCGCCGGAAGAGATGGCTCGTGTGATACGTCCCTTTGAACGTGGTGATACGTCTCGCGGAGGTGCCAAGGGAGCTGGGTTGGGTTTGGCCATTGTCAATCGCGTCGTCAAACGCGCAGGCGGCAAAGTCCATCTTTATACCAACCATCCGCACGGCTTGATTGTGGAATTGGTGATGCCGCTGGCAAACACCAAAACAGAAAAGCCCGTTTTGGGTGAACAAATCGGGCCTGCAGACACGGTCTTAAAAGCAGACGAAAAAGTCTAGGATTTCCTAGAGTGCCGTCAAAAGAGCGATCGAGTGAACTTCGATCGCTTCTTTTTTACCGACCGCATCACACTCTTCTTTGGTCTTGGCCTTGATGTTGACGCGTTGAAGATCAACGCCCAAAGCCTTTGCGACCGACTCACGAATCGTCTCCATATGGGGTGCAAGCTTAGGTGCTTGGGCAATAACGGTTGCATCCACATTGACGACCACCCAGCCGGCTTTAACGACTTTACTCACCGCCTCCTGCAAAAGAACAACGCTATTGGCGCCCTTATATTGAGGGTCGGTATCAGGGAAATGACGACCGATGTCACCTAAACAGGCAGCACCCAAAAGTGCGTCTGTAATCGCATGCAAGAGAACGTCAGCGTCGGAGTGACCCAAAAGTCCTTTTTCATACGGGATTTCAACGCCCCCTAAAATGAGAGGACGGCCTTCGACCAAACGATGAAGGTCATAGCCTTGACCAATGCGAAAACTGCTCACAGCGATTCTCCTAAATCAGTAATTAACTTTTTAACCAGTGCCGCGTCTTCCGGATGCGTCACTTTAATATTGTTGGGACTCCCCTCCACGACCTTCACGCGAGCACCTGCCGCTTCCATGGCAGAAGCCTCATCGGTGAAGTCTGCAGGATTGACCGATAACGCTTTCACTAAATCAGCTTTTCTAAAGGCTTGTGGGGTTTGAGCGCGCCAACAACGGCTGCGGTCCAACGTTTTTTCAATAACGCCGTCTTCTCCCACCCACTTCACCGTATCGGTCATGGCTTGGGCTAAAAGGGCGCCGTCAATGTCTCCCGCATTTAACGCTTCTATCAAACGCACAAGACTGGCTTTATCAACGCAAGGGCGTGCCGCATCATGCACAAAGACCCAGTCATCAGTGGCGGCCTCCAATTGGTTTAAGCCATTGAAAACACTCTCACCTCGCATGGCACCCCCGCATCGCAGTATTTGAACATTTGCGGGTAACGTTTGATTGTCGATATAGGGGTCAGAGGGCGCAACAACCACGGCAACGCTGTCAAAAAGGTTCATGGCGCACAAACGTGTTACCGTCACTTCCAAGAGCGTTTGATCGGTCACCTGCATGTATTGCTTGGGATAACCCATCTTCATTCGAGCGCCGACGCCTGCGGCAGGAACAAGTAAATGAAATTTTGACATGCAAACCTCTAACGGCGACCTAACACAAAAATGGTGGACAAAATGCAGGCAAAGCCCAAGTAATCCATCAAAACGAATTGCGTATCAAACCAAAAAACGGAAAAGACAGCGGCAGAGATGGGCTCCACACAGGCAATCATACTCGCCTTCACGCCCCCTAAATCCGCCACACCTTGCATATAAAATAAGAACGCACCGATGGTCCCGAAAAGCACAATGGAAGCGAGCGCCCAAAGACCAGACGTATCCAATTCATAAGGAATGGAGAAATAGTCCACCCCCACCCCCGTGGCGGCTCCGCCGATCAGCATCCCGATTGCCATCATCACGACAAGCGGTAAACCGGCTAAAAAGAGCCCTGGCAAAATTGTATAAACCGCAATGGCCAAGGCCCCAGCCATCCCCCACTTCAAACCTTCTGGAGAAATCGCCAATTGGCTTAAATCAAAGTGCGTTGCCATCAAGAACGTGCCCATCAACGCTAGGAAAATCGCTAGCAATTCTCGAGCATTGGGAAAACGCTTTTGCGTCAGGCAAATCCACAGAAGAATAAAAACGGGATTAATGTAGACCAACATCGTGGCCGTGCCGCTATTGGTGTATTCAACGGCAGTTAAGTAACCCAATTGGCTGAACATCAATCCGAATACACCGTACAAAAAGAGCCAAAGCCAGGTTTTAGAGGGCTTAAGTAACGCTTTAAACTCGCGCCAATACTTGGGTAAAAAACAAATGATCAGCAAAAGCCCTGCCAAAAGCATACGCGTTACCGTCAGCCACTGCGGGGTAACACTTTGACAAGTAAAGAGGTATTGGCCACAGGCACCCGAAAAACCCCAACCGATCCCACCGATCAGGGTACAGAAAAAGCCGCGCCACAATTTGGCGTCATCAGAGAGCGTCGACATTGTTATTTTTCTTAACAAAAACGTTGTTATTGTGCCGAAGTTAAAGCGTTACTATCAAGTGACGGTAACGACCAATTTTGCGATAATTGGGTGTTATTTTAAATTGAATTTGATTATGTTTGATACCTTAGTTGCTCGCATTGAAAAAGATATTCTTTCGTTAAATGCCAAAGCCAAGCGTTCGGTTAACGTGGGTGGTGCCGGCACGGATGCTTTGTGGCTGTCGCAAGCTGCCGGTGTTTGCCGAAAGTCGGGCAAACTTTTGGTGATTATTGCCGATAACGCGGCCGATTGCTTGCGCCTAAAAGACGAAATGCAGTACTTGGCACCGACGGTTAAATGCGACTACTTTCCCGACTGGGAAACGCTCCCCTATGACATTTTGAGTCCCCACTCAGACTTGGTGAGCGATCGTCTTCAGATTCTCTATAAGCTTCAGTCCCGCAAAGAAAACGCCAACGACTTAGACGTTTTATTGGTTGCTGCCACCACGGCTTCGCAAACCATGACGCCACCCGAGTATCTGCAAGGGCGCGTCTTTTACTTTAAAAAAGGTCAAGACATCAATGTTAACGAGTTGCGTCACCGTTTAGTCAACGCCGGCTACCAAAACATGAGTCAAGTGGTGGCGCCCGGTGAATTCTCCATTCGCGGGGGCTTGATTGACATTTTCCCCATGGGGGCGCAATCGCCCTTCCGTTTGGATCTTTTTGATACGGAAATTGAATCGATCCGCTCGTTTGATCCGGATACGCAACGCTCGATTGAAATCGTGGATGAAATCCGCATTTTGCCGGGACGTGAGTACCCCGTTGATGAAGAATCCTTGGTTGCTTTCCGTTCTCGCTGGCGCGAAACTTTCACGGGAGATCCAACCAAGTCCCCACTTTACAAGGACTTAAGCCAAGGCATTATCGGCGCCGGCATTGAATATTACCTGCCGCTCTTTTTCGATCATAAGGCAACGCTTTTTGATTACTTAAAGCCTGAGGATACAGTCATTGGTCTTGTGGGTGACAATCAAGCCGCCCTTCAACGCTTTTTTGAAGAAACACAAAATCGCTATCAGTTCTTAAAGACCGATACGCAACGCCCTGTTCTGCCCGTCTCCGACTTATTTCTTGACGCAGAGCACTTCTTTACTGCACTCAAACCTTTTGTGCGTTTTGAAGCCAAGATCGACTTATCGATTACCTACAATCCCAACGTGATTGTGGATCGTAAAGCCGACAACCCCGTTGAAAAACTGGAACGCTTCTTAACGGATGAAAAAGTGCGCGGTCACCGTACGCTTTTGCTCTCTGCCAGCCTCGGTCGTCGCGAAACCATGGCGCAACTTTTTAAGCGCTTTGGTCTCAACATTCCTTACGTTGACAACTTTGAAGAGTTCTTAACGTCTGATGAGCCCGTGATGCTTGGCGTCGGTGCCCTCTATCAAGGCTTTTTCCTTGAAGGCATCAATGTTCTGACGGAGTCTGAGCTCTACGCTACACCCATCCGTCACCAACGGCGTCGACAAGCCAAAACCACAAACGTTGATACGTTAATCCGTGACTTGGCCGAACTTAAGATCGGCGATCCAGTCGTTCACTTAGTGCACGGGATCGGCCGCTACGCAGGGCTTGAAACCATCAATACCGGCACGGGCCCAGAAGAATTCCTGCGCTTGGACTACGCCAAAGAGGCCAAACTCTTTGTACCGGTTGCTCAACTTCAGATGATTTCCCGCTACACGGGCTCTGACGCCGAGCACGCACCCTTGCATGCGTTGGGAAAAAACGATTGGGAAAAGGCTAAGAAAAAGGCCGCAGAAAAAGTCCGTGATACGGCAGCTGAACTTCTTAACCTTTATGCCAAACGTCAAAAGAGTTTGGGACATGCGTTTGAATTTTCTCGCATTGATTACGATACCTTTGCCGAGAGTTTCCCCTTTGATGAAACGCCCGACCAACAACAAGCCATTGAAGCCGTGTTGGACGATATGCGAAGCGACAAGCCCATGGATCGTTTGGTCTGTGGGGACGTGGGCTTTGGTAAAACCGAAGTGGCTTTGCGAGCTGCGTTTGCCGCTGTCATGGGTGGCAAACAAGTGGCCATTCTTTGTCCGACAACGCTTTTGGCTGAGCAACACGCCAACACCTTCCGCGATCGCTTTGCCTCGTGGCCTGTGACCGTTGCTGAATTGTCTCGCTTTAGAACCGCCAAACAAACAACGCAAACGTTAGAAGGTCTTGAAGCCGGTCGTATCGACATTGTGGTGGGCACGCATAAGCTTTTAACCGATAAGGTGAAGTTTGCCCGATTGGGGCTTGTGGTCATTGATGAAGAACACCGCTTTGGTGTCCGTCAAAAAGAAATGCTCAAGCAGCTTCGTGCCGAAGTGGACATTTTGACCTTAACCGCAACGCCGATTCCGAGAACACTTGCGATGAGCTTAGAAGGCATTCGTGAGTTTTCTATCATTGCAACGGCGCCCGAAAAACGTTTGACGATTAAAACGATTGTTCGCAAGGAATCCAACGACGTCATTCGCGAAGCCATCATGCGTGAGTTAAACCGTGGCGGTCAGGTCTATTTCTTGCACAACGATGTCTCCACCATTGAAAACCGTCGTGAGCAGTTAGCCAACATCGTGCCGGAAGCCCGCATCGTGATTGGCCACGGTCAGATGAGTGAGCGTGAGCTCGAAGGCGTGATGCGAGACTTTTACCAACAACGCTATAACGTTTTGCTTTGCACAACGATTATTGAAACCGGTATTGACGTGCCGACGGCCAACACCATTATCATGCACCGAGCCGATAAGTTTGGTCTTGCGCAGCTTCACCAATTGCGTGGCCGCGTGGGTCGCAGCCACCACCAAGCCTATGCTTATCTCTTAACACCCGGTAAAGACGCGATGACCAATAGTGCTCAAAAGCGCTTGGAAGCGATTCAAAACCTTCAAGATTTAGGTAG
Source organism: uncultured Sutterella sp. (assembly GCA_905206345.1). Taxonomy (GTDB): domain Bacteria; phylum Pseudomonadota; class Gammaproteobacteria; order Burkholderiales; family Burkholderiaceae_F; genus Aphodousia. The sequence goes on from CAJLGW010000002.1 coordinate 11,716, forward strand.
CGGCTTTTACCTCTCCATGCACGACTTGGAAATCCGAGGTGCCGGTGAAGTTTTGGGTGAACACCAGTCCGGTGAAATCGCCGCTGTTGGCTATGATCTCTATAACCAAATGCTCAAGCGTGCCGTGAAGGCCATGCGCAAAAACGAAAACTTTGACTTGGATGAACCCTTCCAAGCCATGGCGGAGATTAATCTTCATTCGCCTGCGCTTTTGCCGCCCAACTATGTTGAAGACGTTCAACAGCGCTTGTCTTTTTATAAAGAACTCGCCAGTTGCGAAACCTATGCTGCCATTGAAGCCGTGCGTGAAGCCTTGGGCGATCGATATGGGAAACTGCCGCAAGAGGCCAACACCTTGATCGATACGCACCGATTGCGTTTGAGCTGCCAACATTTGGGCATCAAACGCATTGAGGCCACGGAGAGCGTGATGATTATCACGTTTATTGATAAACCTCATTTTGAACCCATGCGTCTCATTGAATTGTTGCAAAAGGGCCGTGGTTTACGAATGATGGGTGCCAATAAACTCAAGATTGAAACCTCAACGCCCACGATTGAAGCTCGAACGGCTTATTTACGAGGTTTTATGAATGCGTTGGACGGCAAGAAGTCTAACGACTAAAATATAACGTTTACCCTTAAGTAAAGAAGTTTCGATTTTAATGAAGAATTTAAAACTCATCGCGCTGGCCACTTTGATGGCCCTCCCTATGTCACAGAGCTTGGCACAAGACTTAAGCTTTGCGACGGCGCGCGCCCTCATGCACGAGAGAGCCGATGCCATTAAGATGGATCAGGCCGTTATTGAGCAAACACAATTTCAGGTTAAAGAAGCCAAATCTTTGTCCGGCCCTAAAGTGATGCTTAATGCACAACAAGTCGAAGGCCGTAAGGACATTGGAATAAATTTGGATATTGGTGGTTTCACAGGTCCCATAAATGGAATTATTGGTCCAGTCGGACCTTCCTTGGGTCTAACTGCAGGATCTCGCCTCCCTAGCTCTCTCAAATTTTCTAAAGAATTGGACATCTCCGGCCCCCGTGCTTCCGTTGACATGATTTGGCCGATCTACACGGGTGGTGCCATCAGCGCCAAGCAAGAAGCCACACAAGCGGCTGTCCGTCAAGCTCAAGCAGGGCTTGATCTGACCCGTGAAAAACTCGATACGGAACTCGTTCAAAAGTATTTCGGTGTTCAGTTGGCGCGTTCAGTGGAAACGTTGCGTGAACAGATGCTTACCCAACAAAACCGAGATTTGAATCGCGCCAAGAAGTTTGAGAAAGCCGGCATGATTGCCAAAATTGAACGCATGAGCGCTCAAGTCAACCGTGATACGGCAGAACGCGAATTATTAAATGCTCAAACCGATCGTCGCGTAGCGGAAACGGAACTCAATAAGTTATTAAAAAGCGACAAGATCGGCGCTTTGGAGACGCCCCTTTTCATTACGCGTGACTTACAAACATTGAGCTATTGGCAAGATTTAGCCTTGGGCAACAATCCCGTTTTGCGTAGCATCGATGCGCAACAACATCAAGCTCGCATGGGCGTGAAGGCAGCCAAGGGGTCATTCCACCCTCAAGTCTATGCCTTTGGTCACTACAACCTGATTAAGCACTATTTAACCTTACCGGAACCCGATTGGGTCGCCGGCATTGGCGTCAAAATCACGCTTTGGGATAACCGAGATCGCTCGGCTCGAGTCGGAAGTGCTCAAGCCCTCGTTAATAAAGCGGTGGCTGCTCAAGAAGAAGCTCGAAGCGAAGTGAAAAAGCTTGTCGAAATCGCTTATCTTCGCAGTGAAGATGCGCTTCGTCAATACGATTTGACGGCAAGCTCCATTGAATTGGCTCGTGAAAATCTTCGTTTGCGTGAAAAGAGTTTCAAAGAAGGTCTTTCCACCGTTGATGATGTCAACGACGCTCGTAATAAATTAATTGGCGCCGAAGTCGCCCAACGTTTGGCCTGTTACCGTTTTGTCGTGGCCTTTAGTTACTTGCATGCCGCAAGTGGCCTCATGAACGATTACCAAACGATTCTTAACCGTCCCGATATTGTGGTGTTAAAGTGAAAACGCAATTAGATTCTAAAAATAAAAAAGGTTTACTCTTGGGTGGCGTGGCTGTCGCCGTTGCCACAGTGATCGGTGTCGGTCTCTGGATGGGGGCTCACCCCGCTCCTGAACCTTTCTACGGCGTGGTTCATGCCAAGACCGTTGATGTCGCCGCTAAAGTCACGGGACGCGTCAAAGCACTCCCCGTCACCGAAGGCCAAAACGTCAAAGTGGGCGAAACGTTGATTGAATTGTCGATCCCGGAAGTGGAAGCCAAGTTGCGTGAAGTCCAAGCCTTAAAGAGTGCTGCGGACGCCATGAGTAACATGGCAGACGAAGGTGCTCGCCCCCAAGAAATTCGTGCTGCCGAAGCCCAAATGCTTCGCGCAAAAGCCGGTGAAACATTGGCTCGTCAAACGTATAAGCGTGTCGCATCGCTTTACAAAGACGGTTTAATTTCTCGTCAGAAGTACGATGAAGCATTGGCTCAATATAAGAGCAGCAAAGAGCTCTTAGAGATGGCAACGCAACAACTCGATATCGCCAAGACCGGTGCTCGTGTTCAAGAAAAAGAAGCCGCACAAGCTAAAGCTCAACAAGCCAAGGGTGGCGTTGATCAAGTTGAAAGCTTGGTAAAAGAAAAGAACGTTGTCTCCCCAATTGCCGGTGAAGTCTCCCGCCTTTTTGTTGAAGAAGGTGAAATTGCCGCGGCGGGCATTCCGATGGCCACGATTGTTGATCTTAACGATCAATGGGCCACGTTTAATATCCGTGAAGACGATATGAAGTCGGTGGTTAAGGGAAGCCTTTTAAAGGCCCAAATTCCGGCTTTAGGTGACAAGACTTACACGTTCAAGGTCTACTTCATTAACCCGCGTGCTGACTATGCTACGTGGCGTGCTACGCGTCAAAGCACGGGCTTTGACCTTCGTACCTTTGAAGTTCGAGCTCGTCCCGTGGATCCGATCCTTAACTTACGCCCCGGCATGAGTGTCATTGTGGCACGCTAAGAAGAGCCCCGTAATGTCTTTTTTCTCAGACGTTTACGCCGTTGCCAAACGTGAAGTGAAAGAAACGCTTTCACTTCCGTGGCTTGTCGTCATGTTTGTCGTCATGCCCTTGGTGTGGTGCGTCTTACTCGTGGGGGTCTTTAATGGCGGATTCTTGCGCGAACTCCCCGTGGGCTTTGTGGACTTAGATCACACGCCAACCTCCATTGAGTTTGCTCAAAAAATTGACGCTATGCCAAGCGCTCGCTTGGTCTCTATGGCTTCGCCCCAAGAAGCCCGTGCAGCGCTAAAGCGCGGTGACCTTTATGCGTATTTGACCATTCCTCACGGTTGGACGGCTAACTTAAATCAACCCGACTCCTTAGCGGTCGAAGGGTACTTCCCGAAGTCCATCTATGCGGTCGCCGTTTCTTTAGAGCTTGATATCAAAACGGCATTGGGTCAATTTAGCCTTGAATCAGCTAAGCGTTTAGCAATTGCAGCTGGCGCTAATCATAAACAAGCCGATCGCGCCTTAAATGTCATGTCGGTGCAACCGGTGACCTTTGGCAACTTGGCCTTTAATTTCCAAGCTTATCTTTTGCCCGTCATCATCCCGGGGATTTTGCATTTGGGACTGGCGCTCGTTGTCGTCACACGCTTAAGTGCCGAATGGCAAGGAAAGTCTGTCAAAGAGTGGCTTAACGTTGCCAACGGCCACATGGACGCCGCACTGTTAGGAAAGCTTCTTCCCTGGTGGGCCTACTACTCGATTTTAGGGGCTCTTTATGTCGCCTACTTTGCAGGTTACTGTGGTTGGTTTGCGCAAGGCTCGATTCTTTTTTGGGTCTTTGGGCTTGCCTTTTTATTGGCAGTTATCGCTTTATTGCCCGTCTTTATCATGGGGCTTGCGATGAAAGCCGGTTGGGTTATCGCAACGAGCTTTTGCGTGGGCTACATCGCTCCGATCTTCCCCTTTACGGGCTTTTCCTTCCCCTTTGATGCTATGCAACCGTGGGTGGAAGTCTTGTCTCAAATTTTCCCCTTAACACATTATGTGCAGTTTCAAGGGGAACAATGGATTTTGGGCGCACCTTTGACGACCTCACTTATCACGCTTGGCAAACTCGCACTCTTCGGTCTTTTCTGGGGCTTACTCGGGTGGCCTGCGATGAAAAAGCAAATGCGAACGCGTATCGCTCAGGAGGCCAAATTATGACCTTCTTACAGACGACGTTTGAAACGATTAAGCGTGTCGTTACTAACCACAACACGTTCTTGATTTTCTCGATTGCCTCCATTTTCTATATGGTGTTTTATTCGATCCCTTATAGCAATCAGGCGATCACGCAAATTCATTGTGCGATTGTCGACATGGACCAATCGGACCGTTCGCGCGAACTCACGGACAAATTAATCAGTACACCGATTATTTACCCGCAAATCATCACGGGCGACTTTGCCAAAGCCAAAGACGGATTTTTGCGCGCTGACTACGATGTCATGGTGGTGATCCCCGAAAATTTTGATGCCGATGTAGGTCGTGGCATGCCCACCACCGTGAGCGTATTCTCAAACGGTGCCTTCCCCGTAAAGGGCCGCGCCGTTGCAGCCATTTCTCAATTGGTGGTGGGTCAAGAAAACGTTATGGTCGCTGCCAAACGCTTAGTGGCTCAAGGGCTTGATGCGCGCGTTGTTAAAAAGATGACGCAAACGGGCCCCTCCTTTGTCTCTCAAGATCTCTATAACAACATCTCGGGCTATGGGATCTACTTGGTACCGATGGTCGCTGTTGTGATCGTTCAAGCCGTGATGTTCTTTGGGATCGGGATTAGCTTGGGCGGTTGGACTGAGATGCGCCGCGAAGAAGATTTTGCTCGCCGCATTTTCGGTAACAGCACAAGTTTCTTCGGTGTCTTTACGGGCTTTTTCTTGATCGCCTTTTGCTGGACGCTCTTGATGGAAGGCCTTGGACTTTGGCTATTAGATATGCCGACCCTTTTAAATGTGCCGGCTTCGCTTTTATCCATCTTGAGTTTTAGCCTTGCCATCACAGCGATGGCGATGAGTTTAGCGCTTGCCATGGGCACCAACCGCTATGCTGCCGGCATGGTATTAGCTTCAGCGCCCTCGCTTTTCTTATCGGGTCTTGTCTACCCGTTTGAAAACTTTGCGGCCTGGGTAATGCCCTTTGCTTGGTTGATGCCCACGACGCCCGCTTGTCGCTCGATTCTCTTTACGAGTCAGGAAGGGGCGAGTCTCGTTGATGTCTTACCGTTAATCGGTGCCAATCTCTTGCAATTTGCAGTCTACGGTGCGGTTTTAATTTGGCTCTATCGACGTCGATCGGTATCGCAATAGTCACCACGAAAGCGAAAGTTCCTCAAAAGACTTTCGCTTTTTTCTTAACTTCATCCAAACAAAACGCAGGTCTCTAAGGCATTTTTCTCATAGGGATTTCGACTAAATTATTGCGTGTATGAGACACAAATTTTCTCATTTTGGCACTGTTTTTTAGAGAATCGATGTTCGTACAATTTTTCTAATGGTTCCTTAAAAGAGAATTGTCATGACCATTAAACAATCACTGATCACACTTTCATTAATGGCTGCTATGACGGTTGCAGCAACGACAGGTGCTGTTGCCGATGACCGCTTAGACGACATCATCGAATCAAACACCTTGCGTGTTGGTACCCCCGGTGACTATCGGCCTTTTGCGATGAAAGAAGGCGATCGATTTGTGGGGCATGACATTGAACTCATCGAAAAGATGGCCGCTGTCTACGGCTGGAAAGTCCAAATCGTTCAAACGACTTGGTCTAACCTTCAAAAAGATTTGGAAAAAGACAAATTCGACATTGCCGTGGGTGGCATTACCCGCTCCCCGGCTCGTGTCTTAAAAGGCGAATTCCTTCCTGCTTACGCACCTTTCGGTAAGGTCGCCCTTATTCGTAAAGATATGAAAAATAAGCTTACGAGCCTTGAAAAGCTCAATCAACCAAACGTCCGAGTGATTAAAAATCCTGGTGGCACGAACGAGCAGTTTGTCTTAAAGAACCTCACCAAAGCTCAAATCTACACGCATGAAAAGAATTATGAAATTCCGGCCATGATTGCTGCGGGTAAGGGTGACGTGATGATCACGGAAAATGCCGAAGCACGGTTGTATGCAAAGAAGTATCCGAAGTTGCACGCACAATTCATGAATAACCCATTGACACCGGTGAACTACATGGGCTTTTGGATGCCCACTGACGATGAAGATTTCATCCGTGTAATGAACTACACGTGGAATTTGATGGAGCTTCGCGGTGAGTTGAAGGCTTTGGAAAAGAAGTATTTGAAGTGATCCTCTAATTCTTTACGAGAAAAGCGAAAGTCTTTTGGGCTTTCGCTTTTTTAATTCTTATTTCATTTGATTATTGATGCGACGAATCTCGTAATTATCAAGGTTTCGCCAAATCCGCCACATCTGTTCTCTCAATTTAGGTGTCGTTTGTTTTTGGTAATACTTAGGGTTCGTTAAAATCGCTGCCAACCACACCGATTGCCACCGCTGAAGATTAGCGGCATGAGTTCCGTAATAATAACGCGCAGCTGCTTCAACGCCGAAAATCCCTTTGCCGAATTCCGCAATGTTAAGATACGTCTCAATGATACGACCCTTGCTCCAAGTGGCTTCCATCACCAAGGTCAAAATGATTTCTTGAGCCTTACGGATGTAACTTTTTTCGTGAGACAAAAAGAGGTTCTTAACGGTTTGTTGCGTAATGGTCGAACCGCCCGGTGCGGACGTATCAAGAAACACGTTATTGATAAAAGCTTGGTAGGTAGAGTTCCACTCAATGCCACGGTGCGTTGGAAAGTGGAAGTCTTCCGCAGAAATGGCACTGCGAATCATGACATTGCTGATTTGATTGAGCTTGACTGGATAGTGACGAACCTTACCCAAACGCGCACGTTCGCTTTCAATGTAGGAAGACGTTGTGACGGGGTTATAGGCGTAGTAGACAACTTGGCCAATGTAGTAAGACTCAATGGCAACAACCAAACCCAATACCGCCCAAACGAAACGTTTGATCCAAGGTTTGATTGTTGACCATTGACTTCGCATAGCAGTCCTTTACGGGACGTGACGCCCCACCAAGTCGTAGTCTTCATTCGCCGTCACGCGAACGTTGACGATATCACCGGGATTTAAGTGACCGTCCGTTGTCACATAGATAATGCCATCAATTTCAGGGGCGTCCGCCGTTGTGCGACCAATAGCCACCCCGTCTTCATCTTCGCATTCATCAATGATGACCGGTAACGTTTGACCGATCTTGCGTGCCAAGCGTTCGGCCGAAATACGGCTTTGGACTTCCATAAAGCGTTCACGACGCTCTTCACGCACTTCATCTGGCAATGCACCCGGCAACTCATTAGCCGCTGCCCCTTCAATGGGAGAGTAGGCAAAGCAACCCACGCGATCGAGTTGCGCTTCTTCCAAAAAGTCCAAAAGGTATTGGAATTCTTCTTCCGTTTCACCGGGGAAACCGGCAATAAAGGTCGAGCGAATCGTCAAATCTGGACAAATCGAGCGCCAAGCCTTAATACGCTCAAGCGTTTTTTCCGTGCAGGCGGGACGTTTCATGGACTTCAAAACACGAGGATGCGCATGTTGGAACGGGATGTCCAAGTAAGGCAAAATCTTGCCTTCGGCCATCAATTCCACAACGGCATCAACATGAGGGTAGGGATAGACGTAGTGCATACGAATCCACATCCCCAAGTCACCCAATTCTTTCGCTAAGTCTATGAGTTTGGTACGGACGGCCTTACCGCTATCAGTAAAGTCAATCCCATACTTACGATCAACGCCGTAAGCCGAGGTGTCTTGGCTAATCACCATTAATTCTTTGACGCCTTGAGCCTTAAGAAGCTTGGCTTCACGCAAAATCTCACCCACAGGGCGGCTCACCAAGGGGCCACGCAACTGCGGAATGATGCAAAAAGCGCAATGGTGGTTACAGCCTTCGCTGATCTTTAAGTAGGCGAAGTGATTGGGCGTTAACTTAATACCGGCTTTGGGCACCAAGTCATAGAACGGATCATGGGGCTTGGGCAAGTGTTGGTGTACCAACGAAATCACCTTATTAAATTCCCCGGGACCGGTAATACCTAACACATTAGGGCAGACGTCATCCAAGTACATCGTACCGTCCAAGTGCTTCTTGGCACCCAAACACCCCGTCACGATCACGCGACCGTTTTCACGCATGGCTTCTTGAATCGCTTCGACGCTTTCGGCCACGGCTTCATTTAAAAAGCCACAGGTGTTCACAATCACCAAATCGGCATCATGGTAGGAGCCCACCAAGTCATAACCTTCGGCACGAAGTTCGGTCATGATGCGTTCAGAATCAACCAACGCTTTGGGGCAGCCCATGGACACAAAGCCCACACGGGGAATTCGACTCATCAAGCTTCTCCTTTAATCCAAATCATGGCAGCGTGACGACCCGTCGTTTCATCGCGACGGAAACTGTAAAAGAGATCTGCATTGGCGTACGTTGAATGACGAGCAACCACCGTTTCGGTCACGCCGACTTGAGCCAAAGCTTGCGTAGCAAGCGTTGTGAGCGAGGCTAAATACTTACCGTCACCCTTGGCTTTAAAGGCTTCAGAGGCTTGGGGCAAATGTTGTTGCATGGCCTTTAAGACATCTTCACCCGTTTCAAAGTCATCATCGCCGATACGCGGGCCCATCCAAGCCAAGTATTCATGATCACCGCCCAAACGTTCATTTAAGCGAGCAATCGTCTTTTGCAAAATGCCATCGGCAAGGCTTCGCCAACCGCAGTGAACAGCTGCAACGGCCTTACCCGTCTTTTCAGTGATCAACACCGGCAAGCAATCGGCCACTTGCACCACACAAACCACGCCGGGCGTCACCGAGGTGCTGGCATCGGCTTCAACTTCCAACTCGCTCGTTTCAGCATCGACAATTGTGGTGCCGTGTACTTGCTTGAGCCACTTGGGGTCAGAGGGCACCAATTGCGAGGCCAATTGACGATTCATCTTGACGCAAAAGTCCACGTCACCAAAGTAGGCGCCGACATTAAAGCCGCCCACGCCCGTCTTGTCACCGTAAGGGCCGGAAGAAACGCCACCGGCACGCAATGTCATTAAAGCGTCGACGTTTTCAGGACAAAGCTTGTCCCAATCGGGTTGCAAAATTTCAAGCGCGGGTTTCGTTGCATCATCAATCATTTCTTATTCCTTAAAAACCGTGACCGGTTCATCCCAAGGGCCAAAACCCAAGGTATCCATTAATTCAATCATATCTTCGGGCGGTTCCACGAACCATTCCATGTGTTCTTGCGTTCGCGGATGTACGAGCCCTAAACGCGATGCATGCAACGCCTGACGTTGCATCATCGACAAAGGAGAATCCGACGGTAGTTTACCCAATTTTCCTTTATAGACGGGGTCGCCCAATAATGGAAGACCAGCCCATTGCATGTGTACGCGGATTTGGTGCGTGCGACCGGTATCTAAGCGACAGGCAATCCAAGACACGGTCAAGGGTGTTTGACCGGCACCCGGCACAAAAGCGGCATCCACCAAGCGCACATGCGTCTTTGCTTCTTTGCTACGCGGGCCTTGTCCCACACAGAAACGCATGGGTGAGCGAGGATCGCGCATGATGGGTTCATCGACAAAACCCGCTTCCGGTGCACGACCGTGGACAATCGCCCAATACTCACGCTTAACCGTACGGGCTTGGAGCTGACGAATCAAATCCGTTTGGGCTTCAATCGTCTTTGCGACCACCATTAACCCTGACGTATCGCGATCCAAACGGTGCACGATGCCGGCACGTGGCACATTTTTTAATTCCGGGTTTCTAAATAAAAGTCCGTTCAAAAGCGTATCGTCCCAGTGACCGGCCGCCGGATGCACGACTAACCCCACGGGTTTATTGACGACCAAAATATCGTCATCTTCGTACACCACATCTAAGTCCATCTCCACGGCTTTAAAGGCGAGCTCTTCAGGAGACGGTTGGGCAACGACTTCGATTTCGTCACCGGCGCTCACCTTTTGGCGAATCTTTGTGGCAACCTCACCATTAACGGTCACCGCCCCCTCTTCAATCCAACTTTGAAGACGTGCGCGCGAGATGGAAGGCATTAATTGTGCCAAGACTTTATCCAAGCGCTCGCCCATCGCATCATCGGGAGCCATAAAAGCGGTGGCTTCGTCATACAGTTGTGACATGTAACTTTCCTTAACTTAATTACTATTTAGCAGTCGCCAGTCTGTTGAGAGCGTTATGTTTTCGCTATAATCCAAAAATATTGAATCTTTTTCAAACAGACATCCAATGGCCTTAACTTTACAACATTTGCATCATCGCACCACGAAAATTCTTGCGATTGCTCTTTTAGCAAGTACTTTATCAGCCTGTAATGTTACTGAAATCGACATTACGTCTGATTGGGATGCAAGGCGCCTCTATGAAGAAGCGCGTACGGCAACCGATGACGGTGACTGGACGCTTGCCCAGAACTACTATTCTAAACTGGAGTCTCGTTACCCGTTTGGTCGCTACGCTCAACAAGCCCAAATCGACTTGGCTTATGTGTATTGGCGTGACGGTGAACCCGCTCAAGCCATCGCCGCTTGCGATCGATTCTTAAAGCAATATCCTAATCACGAAAATAGCGATTATGTGCTTTATTTGAAGGCCTTGGCAACATTAAACGAACCCAACGGTTTGTTCTCCGGTCTCTTTAAGCAAGACATCGCCGAGCGTGATGCCGATGCAGCCCGTACCGCTTTTGATACGTTTAAAGAACTCGTTCAACGATTCCCCGAATCCCGTTACGCACCGGAATCCCGTCGTCGCATGCACGAGTTGGTCTTGGCTCAAGCTCGCCATGAATTAAACGTGGCCGAATTTTACTTCGAACGTCATGCTTACTTGGCAGCCATTGATCGCGCCCAAAACGTGGTTCGTCAATTCCAACAAACGCCCTACTCGGATGGCGCCTTAGAGCTCATCAAGCGTTGCTACCAAGAGTTGGGGTTACCTGCGTTAGAAAGCGACATTCAACGCATTATGGATGCTAACCAAAATCGCGAACGTAATGTTCAATAGTTTCGTTTGATTTTGCGCAAAAAGGGAGCTTTCGAGCTCCTTTTTTCGTATCCAAAAATTTCAGCCTTTTCTTAAAATATTTCGAATGGATTCTTAGGAAAGGAAACTTGCTATGCAAAACGAAGCCATGAAGAATTTGTTGACGCGTCGCGCCATTCGTAGCTACAAGCCCGATGCCGTCCCTGAAGATGTCTTAGAACGTATTTTGGAAGCGGGCACCTATGCCCCCAACGGCATGAGTCGACAAGCCTCCATCATTCTTGCCATTACCGACAAAGAAGTCCGCGATGAGCTCTCGGCGTTAAACGCACAAATCTGCGGACAACCGGGCACGGATCCTTTCTATGGCGCTCCTGTCGTTTTGGTGGTCTTGGCCGATCGAAGTGTCGCCACGCACGTCGAAGACGGCTCTTTGGTTTTGGGTAACCTCATGAATGCCGCTCACGCTGAAGGGTTGGGCAGTTGCTGGATTCACCGCGCCCGTCAAGAATTTGTGAGTGAATACGGTCAAAAGCTCTTGAAGCGCTTGGGCATTGAAGGCGATTATGTGGGAATCGGTCACTGCATTTTGGGTTACATTGAGGGCGAGTACCCTGAAGCCAAGCCCCGTAAAGCCAATTACGTCTATCGCGTTTGATCGACGTTATTACCGATAATTAGAAATCGGGCCTGATCGTTTCAGGCCCTTTTCTTTTGTCTACGCTTTGTCTAATTCAAAGAGTGCTTTAAGTTCAGTTTCGGACAAGTCCCCGACCCACGATTCACCGGTCGTAACCGTAAGATCGGCCAGTTCTTTTTTATTTTCGAGCATCTCGTTGATACGCTCTTCAAACGTGCCCTTCGTGATAAAGCGATAGACCAACACATCTTTTTTCTGACCAATGCGATAAGCACGGTCTGTAGCCTGAGCTTCCACCGCCGGATTCCACCACAAGTCATAGTGAATGACAGTGGAAGCTTGCGTGAGATTTAACCCCGTGCCCCCCGCTTTTAATGACAAAATCATTACGCGTTGAGTGGGATCATTTTGGAAACGATCGACCATCTCGGCTCGTTTTTTCACGGTAACGCCTCCGTGCAGGAAAAGGGCGTCTTCGTTAATCGTGCTCTTTAACCACTTCTGCAGACGATCACCCATTTCACGGTATTGCGTGAAGATCAAAACCTTTCGATCGGCTTCAAACGAGCGCTCGACCAAATCAATTAATAGGTCGCCTTTGCCGGAATCCGGGTACTCGGCATTGGTCTTTTGAAATTGAGAGACGGAATTACAGATTTGCTTTAACCCCGTCATGAGTTTTAAGACCAAACCGCGCTGCAAAAGTCGGATGTCCTCACCCGTTTCCTTTGCTTTGATTTTGGCCTCTTCGATCTTTTCCAAGATGTCTTTTAAGTACTTCTCATAAAGTACGCTTTGATCTTGGCGAAGGGCAACAAATTGGTCTTGTTGAATTTTCTCCGGCAAATCAGAAATGATTGACTTGTCCGTTTTCAAGCGCCTTAACATAAAAGGCGCAGTCAGCTTTCGGAAAGCGTCAATCACCGCAGGATCCCGTTCGGCTTCGATGGGTTTGGCAAAGTGATCCTTGAAGTCCTTCTGAGAACCTAAAAGTCTCGGTTGCACCAAAGAGAAAATGGACCAATACTCCATCAAGCGGTTTTCAACGGGTGTGCCCGACATGGCAATTACCTGACGAGCCTTTAATTCTTTTAATGCTTGAGATTGAGACGAGGTGCTGTTTTTAATCGCTTGAGCTTCATCAATCACTAACAGGCGGAAGCGTTGGGTCTTTAACACTTCAATGTCCATGCGTGCCGTACCGTAAGAGGTGAGCAATACGTCAAAGTCCGACATCGGTAACTTACGCTTGGCGCCATGGTAAACCGCGACTTTAAGAGTTGGCGAGAATTTCTCGATTTCTCGCTGCCAGTTAACAAGAAGCGTGGTGGGCACCACGGCGAGCACCTTTTCTTTTGCAAGCTCCCCGTCTTCTTTAAGTTGTGTCATGGCGGCAATCACTTGAAGGGTTTTGCCCAAGCCCATGTCATCGGCAATCAATGCGCCCATACCAAGCTTGACGTTTTTAATGAGCCACGAATAGCCTCGTGCCTGATAAGGTCGAAGCGTTGCTCTCAAGCTTGGAGGTGGCGGCAAAAGTGGCACATCATTGAGGGCTTTGAGTTTTTCAAGAAGAGCTTCACTACCCTCGATCTCGATACCCTCAAATTCACCACTTAAAACAGCTTGAAGTTTTTGCACAGGAGAGAGCTTGGGCGGATTTTCAAGCGTGGCTTGAATCTTTTGAATCTCAATGGGATCAATGTAGATGTAGTCCGAACCGTTATATAGAATTTCACCTGCGTGAGCTAAGAGCTCCTTAAACTCTTCGTCGGTGAGCGTCTTCTCACCCAACGTAACCCGCCAGTCAAAGTCGGCCAAGCTATCCAAACCCAACATTTTCTTGCCGAAACTCGCATCACTTGTGGCCTTGGCGGACAACTTCGGGCTCAAAAGGCGCTTTAAGCTTGCGGGCATTGCCACCGTCACGCCCAAAAGCGTCAGGTAAGGTGTGATCTCCAACATGAAGTCGGCTAACTCGGCGCGCTCAATTTTGAGGTTTTTTGCTTCTTTTGCAAGTTGCTCGAAGGGCTCGTAAAGTTCAGAAAGTGTCCGGAGAATATTTAAAACCGCCAAACGATCATTGTCATATTTCGCCGATGTCAACAAGGTCTTTAACATCACGGGCTTGGCACCTTTCGTGCGCGCCATGATGCCAAAGCCCACCGACACTTCACCGTCTTTTAAACTTGTGAGTTTGATCAAAGGCTGCCACGGGTAGGCCCGTCCCAAATTCAAGACTCGGAAGTATTGCGCCAATGCGCGACCGACTTCAGCAGGTGCTTCATTTTGGACATCAAGGCTATGCGAAATTAAAAGCTTAAATATATCGTTATCAACGTCACCAGCCCCTAACATCCCATGCAATGTCGTAAGGGCACCAGTTAAAAGCAGATAGACCTTTTCGACAGAAGTGAGCTTTTCTTCCCAATCGAGCCTAAAAATTTCATCAATTTCATCTTCTGCTGCGATAACCAAGTCTTCAAAAATCGCTTGTGTTTGGGGCAAGTGCAACGAAGGCGTGAACCAAATTTGCGGTAAAAAGTCCGCACCTTTCGGGTTTTGCATCACGCAAGGCACAAACGCACGTGCCTCATAAAATCGTGCTGCCAAATCAAAAACAATACGCAGTGCACACGTTGAGTTCGGTAAACTTTTTTCTTCTCTTTGTGCAACGTACCAAAGCGACTGCAACACACGGTCTTGGTTTTGAGACTTTTTCGTTAAAAGAAAATCAAAACTTTCTTTTCGAAGGGTTAAGTAAAGCGCGGGGTCTTCTTTGGTTTTCTTTAGCGTTTCTAAAAAAGGCGAGGGCGTCGGTCGCTCTAACAATTCAAGCTCTTCTTGACGATCCCAACGAGCGTTATCCAATGCTTTAAGGTGGCGAGTCCGCGCTTTTAAACTTTGCTTAAACCACGTTCTTAAATCCGATTCTTGCGACTGAATGATGGTCTTCGGCAACAAAGACAAAAGCGTATCGCCCACAGGCTTAATGGCCTTCACGGGGAAATTTAAAAGGGTGTTTTTTTCTTTTGAAGCTTTGATCTTAAAGCTTTCTAAGGGCACCAAGAGCTCATTGAGCGTCAACGGGACTTCTTTAACGCTTTCTTCAATGCTGACGCCCTTATCCTTTAACGCTTCAATTAAATCGAAACCCTTAAAAAGGAAAATTGCAAAGGGATCGGCATCAATGATGTCAGCTAAGCAGTAGATGAAACTGGCAATGTGTTTGCAAAGGTGTGCCGAGTCCGGACACGAACACCTCATCACAAGGTCTCGTGCTGAACGCGGGAAAAGTCGAATACCTAACTCTTCACAAATCTCTGCGACTTCCGGTGGCAACTCCCCGTCCAAAAGTCTTGCCATTAAAAGCGAATCGGTGCTTAAACGATCAACGAGTTTAGTGCACTCTTCACTCGTCAGTTGAGGTAACCCCAGAACCACTTCGTAAGGGGTGTAGGCCGAACCTTGGACATGGGCAATGAGGTGGTGCGTTTGGGAGTCAATGCCTTGAAACTCAACTTTACCGTGTACGTAATATGATTTCCCGCGAGGTAAGCGATTGGCATGGTCACAATTCTCAAGCGCCTGCAACCAAGCCTGTCCCCACCACGTCTTTCCAATACGAACACGGGTTGCCATTAGTAGGCCTCGTGGGGGTTATCCAAGAAAGAATAAACGCGCGCAAAGTCTTGCGTACGAATCATGGGCGGTAAACTCTTAATGACCATCGAGCCGTAACGCTTTTCAATCAAACGATTGTCACCGCAAACAATCACCCCGAAGTCATTTTCACTACGAATCAATCGCCCCACCCCTTGGCGAAGCGTTGTGATCATTTCAGGCAATTGATGGCAAACAAAGGGATTTTTCTTTTGCTGCTCAAGCCACTCTTTTCGGGCACGCGCCACCGGCGTATCAAACTGCGCAAAAGGCAATTTATCGATGACCACCAACTGCAAAGCGTCGCCCTTCATATCCACGCCTTCCCAGAAACTCATGGAGCCCACGAGAATACCGTTATCGGCCTCTTTAAAGCGTTGCAGGAGTTCGGTTTTGGGGCTTTCGCCTTGCACGCAAAGCGTGTAGTTGGCGTGCGCCTTCATGCGCAAACACTCGGCAATGCGATCCATGGAGCGAAAACTCGTGCATAGGAAAAAGGCTCGACCGTGCGTCTTTTCAATTAAGGGCCACGTTTCTTCAACAAGCTTTTCTGCAAAATCGTCATCAAAAACACCGGGCAGGCCTTTGGGTAAATAAAGACGACCTTGGAGCTCATAATTGAAGGGACTTGCCCAAGAATAGGTTTTCGTTTCAGCATCAAGCCCCAATTCGCTCAAGAAATACGAGAAGTTATTTTGATCATTGTCGTTTTTTGTCGAAATCGTCGCACTCGTAAAGACCCAGGCGCAAGGCTTGGTGCTTCGGGCTTTTCTGAAACTTTCGGCAAGGGTTAACGGCGTATTGGCAAAAATAACGTTTTGCTCGGTATAACGTAACCACAACACCGATGGGGTACCATTGACCGTTTTGACAACTTCGGGCGATTGGAAAATCTTTTGCCAATTCTCAAGTCGCATTAAAAGTTCTGCGGCTTGCGCACCCACCAAATCCAATTCTTCATTGTGACCTGCGAGATCGGCGAAATATTTGTTAATCTGACCAAAAACAGAGAGCAATTCATCCAAAGGCTCTTTAATTTCTTGGGCAAAATTTTCAATCGCCGCAATTTCCACTTCTTCATCGGGTTCAAGATGAAGGTTAAAACTAAAGGCTTCGTGGAAATTTAAGATGGCCTTTTTCAGTATTGTAAATTCATCATCCCAGCGAAGAGCGGAAGCCGCGTAGGCTTTTGCCACACGACGCGCATCTTCAGAAAAGTCGCTTAATTCTCGAAGCGAGAACATATCGGAAAAATAATCAATTCCGATATCGGCTAACTTGTGCGCTTCGTCCAAAATGATCAAATCGGCTGCCGGCAACAGTTCGCCCATGCTGTCGTCTTTAAGACTCAAGTCCGCTAAAAACAGATGGTGATTAACAACAACGACGTCGCTTTCTAAGGCCTTGCGACGCGCTTGTGTCAAGAAGCACTCTTCGTAGTGAGGGCATTTATTGCTAAGACAATTTTCACGCGTACTCGTCACCAAGGGCCACAGGGGATCACCTTCAGAGATCCCGTGAACTTCATTGATATCACCCGTTGTAGAAAATTTGGCGTGCTGACGAATTTTGTCGAGTTTGGGACCACTTGTGCGTTCGGGCAAAAGTCCGGATTGAATCAAGCGCTCAAGGCGAAACTTGCAGATGTAGTTAGCGCGACCCTTTAAGACCGTGACCGTCACATAACGGCCCAACGCCTCTTGGATCAAATTGACGTCTTTACTAAAGAGCTGATCTTGAAGGGTTTTACTGGCGGTAGAAACAATCGTTTTTGAACCGGAAAGAATGGCAGGAATCAAATAGGCAAAGGTTTTCCCCGTGCCCGTCCCCGCTTCAACCACAGCAGTTTCGCGGTTTTCAATCGCTTCACCCACAGCTTGGGCAAATTCCACCTGACTCTCACGACGCTTAAAGCCCTCGATGTGTTTACACAGAGGGCCGTCATCGGCAAAGGTTTTGTCGATTGAGAGTTGGAATTCTTGGTTCATAGCTCGCTAGCAATTAAAAGAACTTACTGGCTTTGTTGTTTTCAGCTTGACGGCGTTGAGCCTCTTCGCGCTCTTGGCGTTCTTTTTCGTAGCTGACTTGACGAGCCGCACGATCGGCCTTACGCTTTTCAGCCTCTTGCATCATCTTGGCCTTGCGAGCTTCGTTTTCGGCAAGCTTCGCGTCATAGGCTTCAACGTTAGCTTGTTCTTGAAGCTTGCGCTCGGTTTGAGCCTTCAATTTTTGATTGCTCTTTTCGACCTTATCAGAAATGTCGCCGCGCTTTTGCGGCATCAAATCACGGGTAACAGCGCCCTTTTTTCGACGCTCTTCGGTCGTAAAGATACGAATTTGGTGATCGGCCGAGCGGATTAACTGATTGGCAAGACGCTCGCGTTCACGCAAAACCTTTTCAGCCTTACCCATGCATTGATTGACAAGAATCTTCTCATTGCAAAGCGCCGTTTGGTGCAAACGAATCTTGGCACAGCGTTGCAACTCTTCCTCGCCGACGCGCTTCGCACTGATGGCTTCGGCCTTCGTCTTAAAACGCGGATCGGAATAGCGAGGCACCAAGGGGCTGGGTGCCACTTCACCCGCTTTCCAACCCAAAGACTCGGGCGTGGGGCCAGAAGGCGCAATCAAGGGCCCTGCCATCACGGAACCGACCAAAGACAAACAAACGAAAGAGGCAATAAGAGACTTCATTTCAATGGGGATTAATTTAGCAATATAACGGATAAATTTTAATGGACTTCAGATAAAAAGTCTTTGGAAACCGTAACGATTCTTTAGGATTTCCCAATGTCCTGCGAAAGGCTGTTTCTAGCCGACACGTTACCTTGTCGATATCCTCTCAGAAATGACCGCCAATTCTTCCTAACTCATTGAGAGAGAATTATAACCACAGAAACACGCAGGCCCCGATAGTCGGGACTACCGAGGCCTTTTACTTACGCGCCTAGCAAATCAATAACAAAATCAATCCGATAAGCAACTTTATCGCCCATCGTTTAACTCGTTTTGATATACTAGCGGAAGAGATTGATTGTCGCTTCATTATCAATCTTCCTTTAAGTGGCTCGGACTGCAATTCCGGGCCATTTTGCTTTGATTTTGTCCCCCGAAAGATTGAGTGGTAACCAAAGCACAACCACCCAATAAAAAACGAGGAATGAAGCTAACCTCGTTGGACGGTTATTTCAATTTTACAAACTCAATAAATAAACTGCAAATAAAAGATTGGATAAATTCAAATATTGATCCTGAAGCTAATTAACAACTCTTTGTTTTGCTTAATAAACTCTTAAATACTATTTTTAAATAGCAGAAGCTCAAATCATAGTGTCTACCCTATAAAAGATATTCTCTGAATTACTTCGATCTCTGTACGAAAAACATTTTCAATAATTCTATAATTTCAAAATCGATTTCCTCTTCATTGGACAAAACATCATGGCTAATCCGATTCGTATTGCTATCACCGGACCTTGCGGCAATATTGGTTACTCTTTACTTTTCCGCATTGCTTCGGGTCAGCTCTTTGGTAATGATCAACCGGTTGAGTTGCGATTACTTGCTCGCAACACCCCTGAAAGTCAACAACGCCTCAAGGGCACGATGATGGAATTGGCTGACTGCGCCTTCCCGACGCTGGCTGAAATGTCTGCTCACACCGATGAAAAAGAATTGTTTGACGGCGCTCATTGCGTCTTTATGGTCGGTGCCGCTCCTCGTAAAGAAGGCATGGATCGTGCAGACCTTTTGCGCGCCAATGGTGAAATTTTCCGTCGCCAAGGTCGAGCATTGGACGAACGTGCTGATCGCAATGTGCGTGTTTTGGTTGTTGGCAACCCCTGCAATACGAACACCTTGATTGCTCAACGCAATGCCCCGTCGCTTAAGCCCGAATGCTTCTCTGCTTTGATGCGTTTGGACCAAAACCGTGCCATGGCTCGTGTTGCAGAAAAGCTTGAAGTGCCCGTCTCTTCCATCGGCCAAGTCTTTGTCTGGGGCAACCACAGCAACACCATGTATCCTGATCTCCGCTTCTTGCGTGTCAACAATAAGCGCATTGAAAACGGCTGGGACGCTGCTTGGGAAGAAGAATTTGTAAAGAACGTCGCTACGCGCGGCTCTCAAATCATTAAGGCTCGTGGTGCCTCTTCTGCCGCTTCGGCAGCTTCAGCCGCCATCGATCACATGCGCGATTGGATCATGGGCAGCAACGGCCGTATGGTCACGATGGCAGTGCCCTCTGACGGCAGCTACGGCATTCCGCGTGGCTTGATCTGCGGCTTCCCCTGCTTCTGTCCGGGCAATGCTGACTACAAGATCATCGGTGACTTGCCGCTCACGCCTGAAGTACGTCGTCGCATTTCGATCACACAAAACGAATTGATCGACGAAGCTCGTGCCGTGGGCGACCTTTTGCGATGAGTCCTGAGCAAAAATCGCTCTACATTGATCAATTAAACCGGACGCCTCATCAACTTTTTGAGGCGTCTTTGGTTGATGCCCGCCCCATTTGCATTCTCGATACCAACATTCTTTTAGACTTGTGGGTCTTTCACGACCCGCACGTTGAAGCCATTCTAAATTCACTTGAAAGTCACCAAATTCGTTTGATCGGTCACGTTGAAACTTTCTGTGAGTTCGCCGATGTCATTTCACGTACCATGTTTAAACTCACACCCGATGGACAAAACGTACTCTTAATGCGTTGGTTAAAGACGGTGGAGGTGGTGACAGAACCTCTAACCAATACTCGCTTTTGCAAAGACACCGATGACGATAAATTCTTCGAATTAGCCGTCATGTCCGGTGCCAGATTCTTGGTAAGTAAAGATAAAAAAGTGCTTAAGGCTCGAGGCAAAGCGAAAAAATTCGGTATTGAAGTCATGCGGCGAGATGACTTCTCTCAATGGCTAGCAAACGCCCAAAATTAAGCATTTTTCCCCTCTTGTTATTGCAGTTAATTCATGTCAGACTAGACAGATAGACAGAAGGAACTGCACCATGGATACACTCTACAAAGGTCCTGCGCTAACAGCCGAATTGTTAGAAAAACGCATTCGAGAATTCAATTGGGAACTCCATGCCGTTGCTCAATGGCGAGAACCCGATCCCAAAGCCCAATGGCACGTCTTGGTTAAAGACAATATCTGCGTGGATGGTCTTCGAGCTACTGCAGGTTCCATGGCGTTTAAGGCCCTTAAAAACGATAAAGATGCCTTTTGTATTCAAAAAATGCGCTCCAAGGGCATTCACCCCTTTGGTAAAACCACGATGAGTGAACTGGCAGCCTTTGTCAGTACATCCATGCCGATGGGATATTCTGAATTAGGAGGCCAAGGCATCAACCCCATTGATCCAGATTTAACCCCCGGTGGTTCAAGTTCTGGTTCAAGCATTTCCGTTGCTGCCGGTTTTTGTGATGCCGCCGTGAGCACCGAAACGCACGGCAGTATTGTGATTCCTGCGATGGCTTGTGGCGTGGTCGGGATGAAACCGACCGTTGGTCTTATTTCTCGCACGGGTGTCGTTCCCATTTCTCACTCCTTAGATACGCCGGGAGCAACCGCGCGTACGGTCAATGAGGCAGCTCGTCTTTTATCGCTCTTAGCCGGCCCTGATGTTGATGATCCCTATACCGATCATTGCCCTGCCGACTTAGATTTAACAACGGATTTGGGTTTGAGCAAAACGCCGATTCGTGTGGCCTTATTGGTGCCGCAAGAAGGGTTCGATCCGGAACAAAAGACTGCGCTGGAGAATTTAATTGCTCGTTGCAAGACAGTGAATATCAAGATTGTTGAAGCGCCGTTAAAGACCGTTGAAACGCATTACAAGCGCATTTCTTCTACGGAAATTCAGGGCGACATGGATAAATTCTTGTCGCAATGGGGTAACGGTCAAACCCCCTCGAGCTTTAAAGAACTTGTCCAGTTCTATCGTATGCGAGATCAACACCACCCCTATGGCATCAATCGCTTGGAAGGCGCATTGGAGTACGACCCAGACTTAACCAATAGCGACTATTTAAGTGCCTTAAAAGAAGGGACTGAAAATTGTCGTTTAGCCATTAAAGACACACTCTACACCGCCACGGCCGATGCCATTATTGCCGTGGGCTTTGTGCCTTGGTGGGCAGTGGGACAAGCCCCTTACATTGCGCTCCCCATCGGTCAGCGTCAAAACAAGGAAATGATCGGTATTACCATCGGTGCTCGCCAATGGGAAGATCGAAAGGTCTTGGACATTGCCGCACGCATTGAAGCTGTATTGAATCGAGATTAATCATGGCAAAAACTTACAAGATTGCTGTGCTCGCTGGCGACGGGATTGGCCCCGAAGTCATGCAAGAAGCCGTTAAAGTTTTAAAAGCAACGGCCCGTCGTTTTGAATTTAACGTTGAGTTATCGTCTTACCTTGTGGGCGGTGCGGCAATTGATGCAACAGGCGTTGCCCTGCCCAATGAGACGGTAAAGGGCTGCGAAGCGGCTGACGCCATTCTCTTTGGTTCCGTCGGTGGCCCAAAATGGCAAGACCTTCCTCAAAGTAAACGTCCCGAAGTCGGTGCTTTACTGCCTTTGAGAAAACACTTCAATCTTTTCTCTAACATCCGACCGGCCAAAGTTTTTAAGGGGTTGGAAGCCATCAGTCCGATTCGTCACGACATCATCACTAAAGGCTACGATTGTGTCGTGGTTCGAGAGCTTACGGGCGGGTTGTATTTTGCTCAACCCAAAGGGCAAAGCGGGTCAGGCGCTGATGAATGCGCCTTTGATACCGAACGCTACACTCGCAGCGAAATTGAACGCATCGCACACGTTGCGTTTAAACTCGCCCAAAAACGACACCGCAAAGTAACCAACGTCGACAAATCCAACGTCTTAGCCTCTTCGGTGCTATGGCGAAAAGTCGTTTGCGAAGTGAGCGAACAATACCCTGATGTCGAGCTTGACCACTGCTACATTGATAATGCAACGATGCAACTCATCAAAAATCCTTCTCAGTTTGATGTGTTGCTCTGCTGCAATATTTTCGGTGACATTTTGTCGGATGAGTGCGCTGCCATTGCGGGTTCTATGGGACTTTTGCCCTCTGCGTCACTTTCAACGGGAACGTTTGGCCTTTATGAACCGGCGGGCGGCTCTGCCCCTGACATTGCCGGTTTAGGTATTGCCAATCCCATTGCACAGATTCTTTCGACTGCCATGATGCTTCGTTACTCGTTTGCCGAAGAGGCGGCTGCCGACTTAATTGAAAAGGCCGTCATTGAAACGATTAAGAGCGGGACGATCACGGGCGACCTTATGGTCTCAAAAGATCGAACGCCAGCGACCACGGTCGAGATGGGTGACAAAATCGTTGAGTTGATTGAAGCGCTGTAAATCCTAGACAAATTTAAAGGTCAGAAAGAATTATCCACTTTCTGACCTTCATTTTTTCTGACTATTCGTCAGTGTCAGGCTCCATTTCTCGTCTCAAATCCGAAAGTCTCCGACCTTTGTATGAGAAATATTTAGGCCCTTGATAAGCGCCTGATTCATTTTGTTGATCTTCTGGTAAAAAGGTTCCAACAAAAGGAGATAACTTATAAATACGCCCTTCGAACTCAATTGAGTCATCACTAGAAACTCGAACAACTTGACCCGTCGGCACGAAAGTTACTTCTTCACCGATTTCAACACCAATCATGCTGAATTTAAAACGCTTTCTCGGATGTTTTCTTTGAGTCAAAGTCGTAGCTTGAATCAGTTCAGAATTTTTAATCGGCTGATTATTACGGTACGTCGTAATTACTGCATCATCAATTGTTAGAGCGATATCTCGGAAAATGTCCAAAGCTACCGATGGTGCTACATTAAAGAACTCTCGATTTTGTCGTATTCTCAAATCCGTTAATCGATCAATCGTCTTATGAACTAATTTTTCAACCTCGTTGTACTTTGCCGTTTTCATCGTTGCATAGATAGAAAAAGGCAAAGGAACAGCCGTGTTATCAAGTTCCTTTGATCGGATATCAACAGGACGAGCACTCTTACCAATTTTTACCCAATCCTCTCTAAAACTATCGTTAATGAGGATATAAACAAAACCTTCTTCTGACATACCGATAACCTTGGTTAGTTGATTTATCTATACTTTAGCAACCGCAACAATCAATTGCACAGCCACACAGATAACCATTACGCCTAAGGCAAACATGATTGCCCATTGCATGAGTTTTTTCACACTACACTCCTTCGTTAGGGCTCTCTAGGGTATCGGATTTTTTCTCGCCTGACAACTCCTCCACCCCCTTTAATTGACGTTCCATTACATTTGTACGAGTTCGAACCTTTGCAAGTGTGTTTTTCATCGTATCAACGTTGTTATCCATTCTGTCAATCACTTCGACGAACTTATTAAATTCGGTTTTAACGTTCCCGAGGATCTTCCAAACTTCAGCGCTTCGCTCTTGAATTGCCAACGTCTTAAAGCCCATTTGTAAGCTATTGAGCAGGGCACTTAAAACCGTTGGGCCCGCAACCGTGATGCGGTAGCGTTGTTGGATTTCTTCAATTGTGCCAACGCGTCTCAAACATTCAGCGTAAAGCGATTCACTCGGCAAAAACAATATGGCAAATTCCGTCGTATAGGGAACTCTCACATATTTTTCGTGAATCTTCTTGGCTTCGTTCTTCAAACGCGTATCCAACGCCTTGGAATACTTTTCGATGTCTTCGGCAACGCCTTCTTCACGCGCTTGTTCAATTCGCAAATAGTCTTCTACCGGAAACTTAGAGTCAATCGGTAACAAAACGGGGGCTTCGCTACTTTGCCCCGGCAAACGAATCGCAAACTCAACGCGCTCCGGACTGCCTGGAATCGTCGCCACGTTTTCTTCGTAGCGATTCGGAATGATCTCATCCAAAATGGCTTTCAGTTGCACTTCACCAAACGTACCGCGAGTTTTCACGTTCATGAGCACGCGTTTAAGTTCCCCGACTTGACTGGCCAGCGCACGCATTTCGCCTAAGCCACTTTCAACTTGCTTTAACTGGTTACTCACCTGCATAAAGCTTTCCGATAAGCGCATTTCCAATGTCGATTGAAGCTTTTCTTCAACGGTTGTACGCATTTGCTCAAGCTTTTTATCATTATTGGCTTGAAGCGATTGCAACTGGTTATTCAACGTCGAACGGATATCAGAGAGTTCTTTGGCAATGTTTTGCGTCATTAAACTCAACTGTTGATTGGCCTCTTGGCGGTTTTGCGTTTGAAGCGTTGTGCTTTGTTGACTCATGTTTTGAATAAGTTTGGCAAAGCCCAAAAACTGCTGTTGTTGATCTTGACTCAAATGGCTGAGCTTGGCATCCAACTCCATTCGAAGTTGAGAGCCTTGATTGCCAAGCGCATTTTGAATCTTTAATTGATTGTCATTGGATAAATCCAATAGCACACGGTTTAAATCTTCGACAGAAGCGTCCTTTTTCGACTTCGTCAGCAAAAGCAGAACACAAATCAAAAGCGCAAGACTTGTTCCTAAAAAGATTAATCCCCAAGAATCAATCGGAGTCTCTAATAATTTATGAATATAGGCAAGCATAGATACACCTTAACAAAACTGTGTAAAGTATATCAATATTTGATCTATTGATGAATGCTGTTACACAAAAAATAAATGCAGAAAAATTCAATCTAAAGATTGCAATTTTGTGTGCTTTTCGTATAAAATTCAGCCTTCCTATGGAGGAGTGGCAGAGCGGTTGAATGCAGCAGTCTTGAAAACTGTCGAAGCCTTAAAACTTCCGTGAGTTCGAATCTCACCTCCTCCGCCAGGGATTCAATAGTAGCAGGCCTTTGAGGCCTGTTATTTTTTTAGCCCCACAAAAAGCCTCACAGTTTTGACGATGAGCTACAAGCCTATCGACAAAGAGCTTAGACAACACACAAATGCATCGTCCGATGGAGCTGCCTTTGGTAGCCTCATATCCATCCACCTACATATCATCCATAGTCAAACAAGAAGGTTGAGGTGATAATGTCCAATTTCTCATCTCTTTGGTTTTGAGAATTTCCACTTTATCCAAAAACTCTCGTTCTCTAAACTGACTCCGTTGGCGCTTAACTTCAGCAACAAAAGCGACCTTTGTCGTTAAATCTGTGGCTACGATATCAATCTCGGCTTGAGGTTCACCTTTTTTCATTTGCCACCAAGAGTCAACCATAAGGTATTTACCGGTTTCCCGGAGTTTTTCTCGAAAATAATCCTCCAGCGCAAGCCCTGTGAACGTCGTGTAATCTCTTTCAATGATTGTTTTCAGAGCCTGCGATTGATCCATTTCAATTAACGAACGATACTTGTGCATATATCGGAACCAAAATCTTAAAAACTGATCTTTTAATGCGAATTGGACATTTTGACTGCCAGGTTTTGCGAAAATCGGACGCTTTTTTTGGATTAATTCATATTCTTCTTCGAGTTTCTTTAATTGACCACCAATTGAAGCGCCCCCTAACAGCGATGTGATTTGTCCTTGCGTCGTAAAACCTGCTGCAATAGAAGAAATAATCGAAAAATACGTTCCGTAGTCACGACCGAACTCCATCACCAACAAATCCCTACCTTCCGTCAAAAATAATGACCCCGGTTCAACAATGCATTCAATCATTTGATCCTTGGTTACACACCCACGATCCATCAACAACTCAATGTACTTGGGAACGCCACCTGTGAACGCATATAACGCCAACAAATCTTCCGACGTGTACTGAGGATTGTACGTCTGCAAGATGTCTTTAAGAACGTCTGTTCGAAAAGGTCGAAGTTGAATTATTTGAGAGGCACGACCAAAAAGCGGCTCATGAGCATCTTGAAAAATTCTTTTCATTAATGAATGAACAGACCCACTGACAATCAAATTTACTTTCGTTGTATCTTTGTATTGATCCCAAATCGACTGGATTTGACTAAAGACAGCAGCATTTATGGTAAAAAATTCTTGAAACTCATCGATAACCAGTGTGAAAGATTGATGACGACCCACCTGCATCACCAATTCAAACAACTTTGAAAAATTTTTCACTTCATTAGGAATCAGTACGCCCAATTTTTCAGTAGCTACTTGAGCAAATTCACCACATAGCATCGCCTCGTTGCTGCGTGTCACAAACCAATACACCATGACTTCATCGGGAAAACTATTCAAAATTAACTTTGTTTTCCCAATGCGACGACGACCGGTGACTACCGTTAATTGAGAACCGGAGCTCAGTGTTCTCGCAAGCGCCCCTTGCAATTGTTGTCGTTCTTTAATGCGATCAAAAAATTTCATACAACCCTCACTTTGTTACCGCTGTAAATTTTACCACGGTAAAAATAATTATTGCGAAATTTATAGTGATGCACATTTGATTTCGTCCAACAAACTTAAACGTATACATTTTTGAGGAGACGAAACCCTTTGATTTAAATGTGTTTTTTCGAGTTGTGGTATTTGGCTGATTTTTGTTGAGGTATTTGATCAAAATTCGTTGAGGTGTTTGGCCAAATTCTTACCACGTTTTTGTATATCCCACATTGGTGAATAAAAACTTCTCTTAACCTTCTCTGCTCTCCCTTATTTAAACTTGTCGTAGACAATCAGCAATTGTTCAAATATTTCCAATACCTATTTGTCTTCAATACGTTACAATAGCGCGCATTATTAATGCCCTTTTAAGGACACCAATACAATGACGACTCCTAATTGCCCGAAATGCAATTCCGAATACACGTACGAAGACAACGGCATGTTTGTTTGCCCTGAATGTGCTCATGAGTGGAACACTGCTGATGAAGCTATCGGTGAAGCCTCTGACGAACTCATCGTCAAAGATGCCAACGGTACGCGCCTTGCTGATGGCGACTCTGTCACGATTATTAAGAGCCTCAAGGTAAAAGGCGCCTCTTCAATGCTCAAGATTGGCACGAAGGTTAAGAACATTCGTTTGGTCGATGGTGACCACAATATTGACTGCAAGATTGATGGCTTTGGCGCCATGCAATTGAAGTCAGAGTTCGTTAAGAAGCTTTAATCTGTCTAATCGAACAAACCGACCGCCACCAATTCTTAAATCTTGGTGGCGGTTTTCTTTTCTATTACTCTTGTTTAGGTTTACGCATCGGTACGTCGGATACATTTTGTCTTTCGTCCTCACGCACCTCAAACCTTGTCATCAATGATTCAATCTCTGCTTTAACCACTTCGCACTCTTTCAGAAATTCTGGATCTTGCTTCCAACGTTTAACCATTTCTTCATGCGTCATTTTGGCTTTCTCTCTCATTAAATTCGTCCTATTTGCAGTAACTGCGACTCTTTACAACTTAAAAACTTTACTCCCAATTTTCTAGTAGTTTTTACCTATATTTGAGACTATCATAGTGAGCGTACAATCTACGTGTTTTTGCCTATATTGGCATTCATTAAACACCGTTTTTCTAATCATTTTTATCCACAGGAGATAACGATGGAACAACAGCCTACCGTGTTAAAGCGCTTCATGAATTACATCAAGTTTGACACGCAATCAAACTTAACGAGCGAAGAAACACCGTCTACCGCCAAGCAACTCAAGCTTGCCGAATTCTTGGTTGATGAACTCAAGGGTTTGGGTATTGAAAACGCACACATGAGCAAAGAAGGTGTTGTTTACGCCACGATTGAAGCGACGCCCGGCTACGAAGCTTGCCCTGCCATCGGCTTTATCGCTCACATGGATACGTCTCCTGACGCTAGCGACAGCGCTGACAAGAAGCCGCAAATCATCAACTATCAAGGCGGTGAC
This sequence comes from uncultured Sutterella sp., assembly GCA_905206345.1. Classification (GTDB taxonomy): domain Bacteria; phylum Pseudomonadota; class Gammaproteobacteria; order Burkholderiales; family Burkholderiaceae_F; genus Aphodousia. The sequence continues at coordinate 40,001 of CAJLGW010000002.1, forward strand.
ATTGTTCTTAACGCTGAACAAAATATTATTTTCTCTGCCAAGGAATTCCCCGAAATCGTGAAGTATGCCGGTCAAGACGTGGTCTTCACGGACGGTACGACCCTTTTGGGCGCTGACGACAAAGCCGGTATCGCTGAAATCGTTGAAATGGCCGCTTGGGTCATGGCTCATCCGGAAGTTCCGCACGCCAAGCTCTGCTTAGGCTTTACGCCTGACGAAGAAGTCGCCCGTGGCACGGAAAACTTTGACATTGAACACTTTGGCGCCCAATACGCTTACACCTTTGACGGTGATGAAGTGGGCGTTCTTGAAAGTGAAAACTTCAATGGTGGCACGGCTCACGTGACTGTCCACGGTGTGGGTGTTCACCCGGGTTTGGCTAAGGGCAAGATGGTCAACTCCATCCGCTTAATGGCCAAATTCATCGATATGCTCCCCGCTGTTGTCTCTCCGGAATGCACGGAAGACCGTGAAGGCTTCATGCACCCCAACGCCATGAACGGTTCTTGCGTTAAGAGCTACGTGAAGATCATCGTTCGTGACCACGATCGTGTTCAATACGAATTGAAGAAGAAGTATCTCCAAAAGACCGTTGAACGCTTCAACGAAATCTACGGTGAAGGTCGTGCTGAATTGCGCTATGTTGACTCCTACGAAAACATGCGTCAATACATTGAAAAGGCTCCGAAGGTTTTGGATATCGTGCGCGACGCTTATCGTGATTGCGGCATTGAACCGATTGAAAAACCCATCCGCGGTGGTACGGACGGTGCTCGCCTTTCTGCTCGTGGCCTCCCCTGCCCGAACATCTTCACGGGTGGTTCTAACTTCCATGGCGTCTACGAATTTATTCCTGTCGCCTCCATGGTGAAGGCTAGCGAAATCGCTGTTGCCTTGGCTAAGAAGTCCGCTACGATCAAGACGCTTGGTTAATCTTTAACCAACGCTTAAAAATTAAGAGCTTGAAGGATTTTGGTCTTTCAAGCTCTTTTTTGATCTATCTATTTTTTGAGTTTTGCTTTGAAGTATTCACGAGTCTCTTCGTCTTCACAATAGATGTAGCACCCCTTCATACCACGAGTCAACAAAGTTCGATACGTATTTTTAATGATTTCATCGACTCGCTTAAGTGTCGCCTGCCGATCAGTTTTCAGTTGCGTCTTCCACCCCTTAAGACTTTGATCCGTACCGGCTCGAGCGTTCCCATCCGTGAGATCTCGGTCATCACGAACAATGAGATCTGGCCCGATAATGACGCCAATGTAATCAAATTCCAAGCCTTGGCAAGTGTGAATGCAGCCGATTTCATCAACCTTAGACTCAATTGCCCATAAAGAGCCATAAGACGAAAGATTCCACTTCTTTTGGTAAGCGCCGTCATCGAGCACAATATCGTATTCGTCTTTCTTTTTACTTACCCAATTCCAGCAATAACCGGCCACGACACGAGCCGATTTCGCTTCTGCCTCACGAGCTTTAATGGCATCGTGCATAGCCTGTGCAGTATCAAAGATTCGAACGTCAAGTCCCAATTCATCATGTGGTTGATTATTCTTGGAAATGTCCAAAACATCATCAACCCAGTCCACATAGGCCTGACTGCCATTGCAACGGAACTGAGAAACGAGATCACAGAAAGTAATATTGGCAGAACACGCTTTAGCATGCTTTTTGATTTCATCTTCCGTACCAATATCTTTCATTGTTACGCGTTGGTTTTCATCAATGAAAAATACTGACACTCTTGATGAACGAATAATTTCAAGGATTTGATTTTCGCCATCGACACCATAAAGACCACTTTTTTCATTTAAACGGTGCGCTTCATCGGCAAGCAAAACATCATAGAAATCTTTAGGACTATCAACAAAGGCCCCAGACCCTTGGAATAAATGACGAATGGCAGACGCGCGATAATTCCCACCCTTCATGCGTTGTTGATACACGGCGCGCGGCGCTGCATTTTTACTCACATAAGCGCACATAATCTGATCGCCCGTCAAGCGCGAGAGTAAATTCACCGCAATCACGCTTTTCCCCGTTCCGGGACCACCACGGACAATAATGACTTCTTTAGAGGCTGACTTAGATTTCTCTTTATCTTTTAAAACGCTTTTCACCTTTGCGTAAATCGTTTCATAGGCAACCTTTTGTTCATCAATTAGGACAAACTCTCTTTTCCCATCCAAAATATTTTTAACAACATTGGCCAAGGGTTTTGACGGTCGCATCCGACCACTTTCCAAAACTTCAAACAGTTTTCCACGATCACCGGTTTTAATATGCTTTTTAATAAACTGCCCCAACTTCATTAATTCGGGCAATCCTTTAAGGAAAACCGGAGCTTTATTTAAATAAACCTTATAACGTTCATCGCAAACCGCTGGGTGATTATCAGTGTGATGATTATGCAAATAAGCACATGGCTGAAGGTCTATCGATTGGTTATATACGTTTTCATTAAAGTTCTTTATTAATTCAACGTACGACCATGCTTGATATGAAGGATGCGGGCCTTTTGTGGGGCCACGATGTCCGCCTCGAACAGCCAACAAAAGTCCGTCCTCTTCTGCTACTTCAGATGTCGACCACTGTTTTAGTTCAACCACGATGAGAGATGGGTGATGTTTTTCATCGTAACCTGAAATGAGGAAATCAATACGTTTAGACGTTTGAGGAACACCGTATTCGAGGGCTACTCCAAAATCCTCCGGGATTCTGGAACGTCTCAAAACTTTATCCATGGCATTGAGTGAATTCTCCCATGATCTTCGTTCACTAGGAGAAACGCCATGTCCATAGTGCTTATGGAATTGCTTTTCAAGATCATCAACGAGTTCTGTATCAAGAATGCTGTCGCAAAAACCACCGACTGTTGTCTGATAAATAATCATTTTGGTCTCCGGATTCTCATTTGATTCTAACACCCCAAAGAAACAATTCGAACAGTGTTTTCCCCTTGTTTTTTCGCTAATTTTTAACCATTACCATTCATAACTACGTAACAGTACCCACAAACTTCAAAAAAATATGAAATCGAAACTCACTTCAGTCATAATTAGTGTTTTCCCCAAAAAATCATATAAGAAAGCATTCAATGACAAACTTTAATCCTACCGCCATCACCTTCTGCGGTTACCTTCTCGTCATGTTGGGTATTGGTTTAATGGCCTGGCGATATACAAAGAGTTTCAACGATTACATTTTGGGTGGTCGGCGTTTTGGCAGCCTTGTGACCGCTTTAAGTGTCGGCGCAAGCGACATGAGCGGTTGGCTTTTGATGGGGTTACCAGGAGCGGTTTTCTTACACGGGATTTCTGAAAGCTGGCTTGCCATTGGTTTGATCATCGGTACTTACTTTAACTGGCGTTGGGTTGCCGCTCGTTTACGTCTTTATACAGAACGCTGCAACAACGCCCTCACACTCCCAGATTACCTAACAAAGCGCTTTGAAGACCATAATCGAGTCTTGAGCATTTGCTTTTCGTTGTTGATTCTTTTCTTTTTCACGATTTATGCTGCAAGCGGCATGGTTGCAGGTGCTCGCCTATTTGAAAACACCTTCCAAATGGACTATGAAACAGCCCTTTGGTTGGGGGCTATTGCCACGATTTCCTATGTGTTTATCGGAGGCTTTTTAGCAGTAAGTTGGACCGATACAATCCAAGCAGCATTGATGTGCTTGGCGTTGATTGTGACGCCTTTTGCCGTTTGTATCGATTTGGGTGGATTAGACGTTGCCCTTAACCAGGTCAAAGCCATTGATGCCAATATGTTGTCGCTCACAACCGGTCAAACAGTCATCGGCGTTTTGAGTCTGTTGGCTTGGGGCTTAGGCTACTTTGGTCAACCTCACATCTTGGTTCGTTTTATGGCAGCGAAATCTTTGGACGTGTTGCCCAACGCTCGACGCGTTTCTATTCTTTGGATGCTCTTTTGCTTGGGCGGCGCTGTCTGCGTGGGCTTTTTCGGTTCTGCCTTTTTTGCGCAACACGCCTCTGTCGCCGGGGCCGTCGTTGAAAACCCGGAGCGCGTTTTCATCGTTTTAGCTCAAGTGCTTTTTAATCCGTGGATTGCCGGCATTTTGATGTCTGCCATCTTGTCGGCGGTGATGAGTACGCTTTCTTGCCAATTGTTAGTTTGTTCTTCCACCTTAACAGAAGACCTTTACCGTGCCTTCATTCGTCCGCATGCTAAAGTGTGGGAATTGGTGTGGTTTGGTCGCGCCATGGTATTAGCCGTTGCTTTAATCGCTATTTACATCGCACAAGATCCGACAAGTAAAGTGTTAAGTCTTGTGAGCTACGCTTGGGCGGGCTTCGGTGCTTCTTTAGGTCCCGTGGTTTTAATGAGTTTGTGGTACAAGGGAATGACCCGAAACGGTGCTTTAGCCGGCATGATCACGGGTGGTTTGACTGTGGTTGTATGGCACCACTTCGCCTTCTTTGCTTTATATGAAATTTTGCCAGGCTTTATCTTTGGCGCAATTGCCATTTATCTTGTGAGCCGCTTCGGGTCTAAACCCTCAGAGACGATGATGAATACCTTTGATGAGGTAGAACTCAAAGTCAAACAACATTAAAAAGTTAATCGCCCGTTGCCAAAAAAGCTTCGGGCGATTTTCATTGGTGTTAACAATTAATTTTGTTTGCCTTGTCTCATGGCGATGATGGAAATAACGATCGACAAAAGAATGGCGACATAACTCACCATGGTCACTTGAGTCACTTCAGAAACCAATCCCAAAGTGCCCCCCACAACAACAGCGGCTAAGGCCCAACGAACGTCTTGTGCTTTTCCACTGACCATTGCCACAAAAACAGGCGCGACAACCCCACAAACATAGATGTTATTGGCCATCAAAAGTAATCCTAAGATTCCTCTATCCCCACAAGACAAAATGAAACCCAACGCGCCAATGATCACGATACAAAAGCGGGAAAAACCGATGGTGGGGCGACGGAATAAGTCATTACTTAAAACCGTTGCCGCCGTGATTAAACACGAGTCGGCAGAAGACAAAATGGCACTCATCAACGCTAAGAGCAATAGCGTTTGGCCCCAAAGAGGCAACATCCCAACAAGTTCCATTAAAACCTTATCGGAAGCCACACCCGTGGGCAATGCACTTTGGGCAGCTAAGCCAATCACGACAATTAAAGCGGTCATTAAGAAAAGACCGACAACCGCAATCCAACCTGACTGCACAGCGACTATTTCATTTTTCGCACTCATAAAGCGAGAAAAAAGCATGGGGCAGACCACGTAACTTCCGCCCAAAAGCAGCAAGAAGTACGTTACTTTTGAGAGACCAAAAGATTCATTGGTGAATTCAAAGGCAGTTCTTTGAAGCGCGACGCTTACATCACTTCTTACATAAAAAAGTAAGAGCAAAAGCCCAACGATCATCACGATCAATTGCAACACATCGCTTTTCATCACGGACGTCTGACCGCCCAAAAGTGTATAGGCCACAATAAAGAGTGAGCCGGCAATTAAAGCGTTTTGTGTGCCCCATCCCGTTAAGAGATCAATCACCTGACTCATCGCAACAAATTGAGCGGCAAGAATCGCAATCCACGCGATAAAGATCGTGAGCGTAATGGCCTTATGAGCGGGCGTTCCCAAGTCACGCTTGACCATCTCGGGCATCGTGAGGGCTTCCCCGTTTCTTACTTTTTTAGCTAAGAAAAGCGTCAGAACCGCCAACCCAATGGCACCTGACCCCAGCCACCAAAACGCGGGCATCCCGACTTGATAGGCTAAACCGCACATCCCGATGGTGGCAGACCCTCCGACGCAAGAAGCAATGAGAGAGAAGCTCACCTGAGTGCGAGAAGATTGTTGGCTATTGATGAAAAAACTCGAAGCGGTTTTAACTTTCCTTGCATCCCAAAAGGCAAGAGCAAGAAAAAGCGCGACATAGAGCAAAAAAGCGGTCATTTGAAAACCTCCGCTTTCACGGCAGAGACCACCGCATCACAAAGCGCCTTTAATTCGTCATCCGTTACCGTAAAGGCTGGCATCAAATAAATGAGATGACCAAAGGGACGTACCCAAACACCGTGCTCCACAAAATAAGCCGTAAGCGCTCTTGTATTAACCGCCCCGTCGAGTTCCACAACGCCAATTGCACCCAAAACACGAACGTCCTTAACCCCGGCTTCTGAGCGAACAACTTCCAAACGTTCCTTTAAAACGCTTTCAATATGGGCGACCTTCTCTTTCCAAGGCATTTCATTGAAAAGATCAAGACTGGCGCACGCCGTGGCACAAGCCAAAGGATTGGCCATAAAAGTGGGGCCATGCATAAAGGCACCCCCCGTTTCACTGTCGGTGCGAGAAATGGTTTGAGCCACATCGCTTGATGTTAATGTGGCCGATAACGTCAGCATCCCGCCCGTCAGGCCCTTGCCGATGCACATGATGTCAGGTTGAACATCGGCCCATTCGCAGGCAAACGTTTTACCGGTACGACCAAAACCCGTAGCAATTTCATCCAAAATCAAAAGAACGCCGTATTGATCACACAATGCTCGGATGCCTTTTAAATACTCAGGGTGATAGAACCACATGCCGCCCGCTCCTTGAACAATCGGTTCAAGAACGACAGCGGCGATCTCGTGAGAACGTTCTTTAAGAATGGCTTTAATCGCCTCTAAAGAGTCGGGGTTAAACGTTTCATCGAACGCGCAGTCAGGTCTCGGAGCAAAGATTTGTTCATGCAAAATTCCTCTAAACAACGAGTGCATGCCTTCAACGGGATCGCAGACTTGCATAGCGCCTTGCGTATCGCCGTGATAACCGCCGCGAGGCGTTAAGAAAAAGGTTTTATCCGTCTTACCCAACGCACGCCAATATTGAACCGCCATCTTAAGGGCCACTTCAATGGCCACAGACCCCGAATCGGCATAAAAGATGTGTTGCAAGTTTTGAGGAGCGAGCTTTAAAAGCTTTTGACCCAAACGAATCGCCGGTTCATGCGTGAGGCCCCCGAACATCACATGAGACAATTGCCCTGCTTGGTGCTGAAGCGTATTGATTAATTGCGGATGCGAGTAGCCGTGCATCGTGCACCACCAAGACGATGTCCCATCAATTAAGGTGCGACCGTCCTTTAACGTTATCGTGCGTCCCGACGCACTTTTAACGCATTGCACGGGCAAGGGATTCGTGGTTGAGGTGTACGGGTGCCAGAGATGCTCACGATCAAAAGCCATTAATTCGGTCAAATCGTTGGTTTGATTGGTATCTAAAGCTTGGATCACCGGCTCGAGCAATGCATCGTCCATCTGACCGTCTGCTTGATAACCAATCGTGGCTAAGAGCGGCACGCCCGTGCGTTCACCTAAGGCTTTAAGTGACTTCTCGTTATTTTTCAAGAATCGCTTTTGATTTTCAACGTCGTCACCTGCGCCCGCATCCAAATCGGTTTCAGGGCGTACACGGTTAAGCACCATGCCGATGACGGATACACCTCGATTTTTCAGCGCTTCAAGACTTAAGGCGGCGTGATTTAAACAACCCAATTTATTGCCAACGACTAAAAGCGTCGGCAATTGCATCCTTTGCATGAAGTCAAGCATAGTTTCTTCAGAATTCAAAGGAACAAATAGGCCACCTGCCCCTTCCACTAAAAAGGCATCGGTATCAATTGCCTGATTGGCAAAGCTTTGCATTAAAGCGTCAATCGTTAAAGTCTCGTCTGAGAGCTCTGCTGCTAAATCAGGGGAACAGGCGGGTTCGTATGCTTTTAAAACTAAAGCTTTTGCGCCCGTTTGGAGATACTCGGAGACGTCCGGCGCCATCAAACCTTGTGCATTTCTCACACAACCGGTTTGAACGGGTTTAATGGCCGTAACGGTTTTCTGATGCTTTAAAAGTCGTTTTAAAAGTGCAACGGTAACTGACGTTTTACCGACATCGGTATCGGTTCCCGTAATGAATAAACCTCGCATCTTTTCTTACCTTTCATCATGAAATTCTTGATGGGCAGAAAGTTTGCCACAGAACGTCGTCTTTATCGAACTTTGTTATCTTCGCTAACAAATCCAAACAGGTTCTCGGTACTCACATTGATAGAATGAAATGCGTCAACAACAATCCCATGGTCGAATCGACCGAAGGAGCAAAAGTATGAAAAAACTTACAACCCTAGCCCTTATTGCCAGTGCGGTCGGCCTCTTAGTGGCCTGTACGAGCGACACGGATCCGTCCGAGAGCAACTGCAAAATCGATCACATTCAAGACGTCGCCAAAACGCAAGGCCTTGGTAAAGCCATGACGTTAAGCCAAGCCTGTATCACCAAGGGCTACCAAGACAGCATGGAATGGTTGCAAGACCGAAAGGACGAAGCTCAAGACATCACAGAAGACCTGAAGGATAAAGGTGAAGAGCTCAAGGATAAAGGTATAGAGCTCAAAGACAAAGTTGTTGATTTCTCAAAAGAAACCGTCGAAAAAGGCAAGAAGCTCATGCAATAATGAGTCCCCTCATTTGAAAAGCCCGACAAGCCAAAATGCTGTCGGATTTTGTTATGTACGCAGCGAATTTTGGTATTCAATTTTTAAATTTTCCAACTTACATTTGCTTGCCAGAAGTGTTTTGTTATTACATCGAAATCCGATATGATTGTGGAGGTTAATTAGGAGACTTAATCATGATTCATGAATTAGACAAATCCCAAATCGAACAAACGATTCAAACGCAACCGATGTGCATCATCACGTTCGGCGCCCCTTGGTGCATCGACTGCCGTCGTGCAGAACCCTTCTACAAGCGTTTTTCTGAAGAGTTCACCGACGTGTATTTCACACACATTGACGTGGGCGAACGCGGTGGCAACTGGCACGAAGAATTCAATTTAGCCCATATCCCGACCATGATCTTCTACAAAAATGGTGTTGAGGTTGATCGCATCGTTGAAGTTCAAACGCCGGGCGAATTGAAAGCTTTCATTGAACGCTGCAAGGCTTAATTAGGGTCGAGGGTTCGAATCCCTCCCCTTCCGCCAAAAAATAGACGGACCATCTCGGTCCGTTTGTTTTTCTGAAAAATCTTTTGATTTCATTGTGTTAGTAGGTTTTTGCGGTAAGTTTTATTTTTTATTTTCAAGAAAATGAAAAATTTTTGTTGATTTGACTTGAAAATTTAAGATTGGCCCGTATAATTTCAACCTTGTCACAGACACCTTGGAAGGGTGGCAGAGTGGTTGAATGTACCGCCCTGGAAAGGCGGCATACGGTTATCCGTATCGAGGGTTCGAATCCCTCCCCTTCCGCCAGAATTCAAAAACGGACCTTTGCGGTCCGTTTTGCATTTCTACTCCAAAAATTCCTAACCAACCTCCAACACCTCAGCAATTCTCGTCGTATAACATTGTGACAAGTGTTCTCTTTTCATATTGGCGCTTTCCGACCACGCAGTCAGTCCCGTGCGAAGCGTGTTTCTGCCGTAGAGCATTTGCAGTTGATCCATCACTTTCATCAATTTTTGTCGCTTTTCAGTGTTCGCTGGCGGTTGATCAAAAAGATCAACACAGAATTCCTCCTCTTCATCGACCAATTCCGACAAAATAACGCCGGCCTTTTTGTACCCAATCCCTACACGAAACGCGTGACTGACGATTAAATGCGCCAATTGGTTCAAAAGCAACGTATCCGTTGTCGGGTACTTCAGTCGAACGGTCTTCTCAATGATGTGTTGCGGTTGATCGGTACGAAAACGATCGGAATACACAAAGACCGTCAGGCAATAGGCCTTTGACTTTTGTTCTCTGAGGCGCCTTGCGGCCTCATCAATATGTTTGGCGAGTGCGCTCATGATGCCGGCAAACTCTTTGCAAGACTTTCCAAAAGACCGAGAACAGCAAATCTGCTGGCGATTGTCCGGCGCAATCTCCAGTTCAATACACGGCACACCGCGCAATTCTTGTTGAGTTCTCAAAAGCGTCACTCCGAAATGCTTTCTCAATAGTTGCGAGTCCATCTCTCTTAAATCCAACGCTGTAATAACCCCCATTTGCGCCAAGTGCATTGACAGTTGCCGACCGACTCCCCAAATTTCTCCCACTTGAATACTGGCTAAGGCTTTTGTTTGTCGCTCCGGTGTTAAATTGGCCCAATTGAAAACGCCTTGAAGGGAGGGATAGGTTTTTGCAATGTGATTGCAAAGTTTTGCCAAAGTCTTTGTCGGACCAATCCCCACGCACGTCGGAATCCCCACCCATTTCAAAACACGCCGTCGAATGCTGTATCCCAACTCGGTCAAATCCGTCAAACCGGTTAAATCGGCAAAGCACTCATCAATGGAATAGATTTCCACGGAAGGTACCAAAGAAGCGATGGTGTTCATCATGCGAGAGGACATATCGCCATAGAGTTCGTAGTTACTGGAAAAGACTTCGACACAGTGCTTTTCAATAATGTCTTTGACTTTAAATAAAGGCGTTCCTCGCTTTAATCCCAGCGCTTTCGCTTCTTTTGTCAGTGTCACGATGCAACCGTCATTGTTACTTAAAACCACAACAGGACGACCGTTGAGTTTAGGCTGAAAGACCCTTTCGCAAGAGGCGTAAAACGTATTGCCGTCAATTAATGCATACATGATGATTTTTTCTTCCGATTAAATTAGAATAAGCATACATAATCAAAAGAGTGAAAAGAAATGGTGGAACAAAAGAAAAAAGGACGCGGTGGCGCTCGAATCGGTGCCGGGGCCAAGCCCATAGGCGAGAAAACCATGGAGGCTAAGATTCAGGTTCGAGTCAGCGCAGAGCAATACGAAGTCTTTAAACAACAAGGCGGCAATCATTGGTTCAGAAGTCTCTTAACCAATCCTTCGGTTGCCAACAATGAAATGATTGACGGGTACGATCGCAACGAATTTGTACCGGTTGAAATTACAAGTTCTGCCTCAGTCCCCATGGGGTTTTCTCCAGTACAAGCAGGCTTTCCGTCTCCGGCCGAACAATATAAAGACAAAGGGATCGACTTCAATGAATTGCTCATTGACAATGAAGCATCCACTTTTGTTTTGCGAGCTCGAGGCGAATCCATGGTTGAAGCCGGCATCGATGAAGGTGACTTATTGGTGGTCGATCGCAGCCGAGAAGAGCGTGTGGGTGACATTGTGATCATGCAAGTCAACAATGAATTTACCGTGAAGCGCTTATTAAAGGATGCTAAAGGACAAGTGTATTTACACCCCGAAAGTCACTCCCCACTTTACGCTGACATTTACCCCGATGAAAATGATGAGTGGATTTGTTTTGGAGTGGTGAGGCACGTCATTAAGTCTCTCGGCAAATAGTTGCGAAAAAGCCACTGCAAGCGCACTAATCTTTTGCACTCACGGTGGCTTAAATTGCGTATGACAGTCAACCCTAGAAGGTCTCAATCAAAGTAATCAATTCGTGTCAAAGTTAGCAAAACCAAAAACACGAATCATTTAACCGTGACTGATAACCAGTCTCGTGATATAGCCTGAGCGGGTATCCCCTGATTGCTTTGCCAAATAATCAAGACGTCTGAGAACTCTAGCCGATAAGGTAATATTCACTCGTTGTGCTTTATCTGAAAGACTTTCAGGTTGAACGTCAACCACTCCAAAGAACCATCCTTTGAAGTCTTCTTGTTTAGAAATTTCGCCTATAGATGATGGTTGAGGGATAGCATGTCCTTCCTCCATCTCAAGCTCAATCCACCCCGAAATTGCCTCTTTTGCATTTTCGAAAGCTTCATCTAGAGTATCACCTGCGGAAAAACAACCAGGCAAATCAGGTACAACGACACCGTATGCGTGCTTATCATCACCAATTTCAATTGCAATTGGATATTTCATTGCGTTTCTCCTACTTGGGAAGTTGGACGGGAGATGCAAAATCTCCTGTCCAACCAACATTACTTAAGTTTTATACCTGTTTGGCGCTCTATCGCTTTCAAAGTTCCAATTGGTAAGTCTTTGTTTGGATGAGGAACACACGTAGGTCTTTGAACCCCATCCTTCCTGAAATACCAATGATCTCCTTTAGTTCGAATATGTCTCCAACCATTTTCCTTAAGCTTGTTGATAACCGTGGAACTATCCATGGTTGGCTCCTAGTTACTCAACAGTGTGTATTATACACATATTTATTTTAATAGAACATCTCACAAACTGCATTGAATCTACCTTCGTAATCACAAGCTACAAACAAACTTATCTGATCCAATCTTTATGTCCTTCCACGTGAATTACCCTCGAGTGATCGATGGTTTTACGGCGGTTTCTATAAAGACCTTTACGACTAGTTAACATCACAATTAGCAAAACCACTTGAGCCACTCAAAAATGCCTTGAGCGGCTCTTGTTTTTCTAGAGAAAAAAGTCGACAATCCACCCTCCGTTTCTTATTCTTATTTCGGTGATCTATGATCTCATTTCGCTCTCCTGTCGGTGCTACGCTTATTGGTCTTTTTGCGCCCATTATGTGGGGCGCGAGCGTGTCTTTGGTTCGAGGAATCGCCGAAAATTTTGGTATTGCCCAAGGGCAGTGCCTGCTCTATTTAGTCGCCGCCGTCAGTCTTTTCTTCTTAGTGGGTTTGCCCAAATTTGAAAAGATGCCCAAGCGCTACAAATACTTCGGTATTGCGGTTGCCAACTTCTCCACCATCTGCTTTTGTTTGTCGCTCTATTTTTCTGACGGCGGCACGCAAACCATGGAAGTCGGCATGGTTAACTACTTGTGGCCGACGATGACCATTGTCTGCGCCATTGTCTTTAACGGACAACGCGCTCGCGCTTGGATTGTGCCCGGGGCTTTGATGAGTTTTTGTGGGATCTTTTGGATTCTCAGTAACGGTAATCCTTCTATCTCAGACTTTATTGCGCACTTCAAGCTCAACCCCATCAGCTACATTTTGGCCTTTTTCGGTGCTCTGAGTTGGTCACTCTTTTGTAGCATGACCCGCGCTTGGTCTCACGGTCAAAACTGCAGTACGTTGATCTTCTGCATCGACTGCATGCTCTTTGCGGGACTTTGGTTAGCAGGGGTCGGCGGGTCGCCCGAAGTCACACTCAAAGGAACCTTGAGCGTTTTAATCGGGGGCCTTACCTCCGGTCTTGCCTATGCTGCATGGACGCACGGCACGATTAACGGTAACATGACCGTATTGGCCATTGCCTCTTACTTTACGCCGGTGATTTCCTGCGTTTTTGCTTCCTTTTGGATTGGCGCAGAGCTCACCTACAGTTTCTGGCAAGGCGTGAGTTTCGTTGTGCTTGGCTCCCTTATTTGCTGGCACGCCACTTGGGACAAAGTCCAAAAACCGCTCAAAAATGACAAAGAACAAAAAGCCCACTAAAGAAACATCGCCCCAAACCTTGATGGAAGGCGTGGGGCGACTCTTTGCCTTAGTGATGCTTTTGCTCAGAGGCTTAGCGATCGGTGCAATTTGCTTTTTTATTTGGCGCTACGTTGAGCCTCTGATTCATTGATCACTTGAAAAGCTTTAATCTCAAAGCGTTCATCACCACAGAGGTTGATGAAAGCGCCATGGCGGTTCCTGCAATCATGGGCGAGAGCATGGGACCATCAAAGAGCGCATGCAAAAGGCCCATTGCCACGGGAATTCCCAAAATGTTATACCCGAAGGCCCAACCAAGATTTTGGTAGATATTGCGTAACGCTGCTTTGGATAAACGCAAGGCGGTCAACACCGATTCAAGGCCGTGACGCATTAAAATCAAGTCACCGGCCTGCGCACTCACGTCCACCCCTTCAGCCACGGCAATACCGGTATTGGCTTGTGCAAGTGCCGGCGCATCGTTTAAACCATCGCCAACCATGGCCACTTTCAAGCCCTTGGCTTGAAGCTCACCAATGATTCTTGCCTTGTCTTGAGGCAACACTTCTGCATGAATTTCTTCAATCCCCAACGTTTGAGCAATGTGTTCAGCCGTGTTGCGATTATCCCCCGTGATCATCAACGTACGAATACCCAATTGATGCAAGGCTTTAATTACTTGATTGGATTCCGGACGCACAACGTCACTGATCGCAAAAATTGCGGCCAATCGTTGATCTCGCGATAACAAAAGCGCGGTCTTCGCTTCTTTTAAGAGTTCTTCCAAGAAAGGCATCCCTTCGGCAATGTCCACGTTCATCTCATGCATTAAACGCACGTTGCCTAAAAGGATTTGATGGCCGTTGACTTCAGCACCAATCCCCATGCCGGGATAAACCGTGGGTTGAACGTCCAACACCTCGCGTGTATTGGCCTTGGCAAACGCTTTACCCAACGGATGCTCACTGCGCGTTTCCACACAATCGGCCCACCAAAGAGCATCGCTTTGAGTGACGGAACCAAAAGTCTTCGTTTGCAAAACTCGCGGTTCACCCAAAGTTAACGTCCCCGTTTTATCAAAAGCGACAACATCAACTTTAGCGGCCATTTCTAGGGCTGCCGCATTTTTAATCAGAACGCCCAACTGGGCACCACGCGCCGTTGCCACCATGATCGAGGTGGGCGTGGCTAACCCCATGGCGCACGGACAAGCAATCACCAAGACACTAATCATTGCCTTCACGGCTAAAGAAAGTGGTTCATCGGAGAAAATCGCCCAGGCGAAAAAGGTCAACAAGGAAAGCGCCATGACGGCGGGCACAAAGTAAAAACTCACGCGGTCGGCAAGTGAGGCAACCGGCGCTTTTGTGCCTTGAGCGGAACGCACCATACGAATCATTTGCGCTAAAACCGTGTCGTTGCCCAAGTGCGTCACTTTGAGAATTAAGGGGTTGGAGCCATTGACACTGCCCGCAATCACCTTATCGCCCAACGTTACCGCCACGGGCAGTGCTTCACCCGTTAAAAGCGAAGCGTCGACTTCACTTTGCCCCTCAACGATTTCACCGTCAACCGGAATGCGTTCTCCGGGCTTAACCAACACTTGATCGTCCAAGCGAAGCGTCTTGATTTCCACTTCGGTGGCTTGCCCATTTTCCCAACGTCGTGCCGTTTGAGGCACTAAGCGAATTAAGGAGCCTACGGCTTCACTCGCATGGCGCTTCGAACGAGCCTCCATGTATTGGCCAATAGAGATCATTGCCAACAAAACGCCTGCCGATTCAAAGTAAAGGTTATGAACGGCCGCAACGTCGCCTGCCACAATCGTCACCCAAGAGTAAAGCGAATACAAAAAGGCTGCGCCCGTGCCCACGGCCACAAGGCTATCCATGTTAGGCGCGCCGTTAAATAAACTCTTTAACCCGTCACGATAAAAGTGTCGACCAAAATACAAAATGGGCGCTACCAAAATCAATTGCAACGTGGCAAATCCGGTCGCTTGCGTATGAGGATCAATAAAAGATGGCAATGGCAAGCCCACCATTGCCCCCATGGAGACGTACAAAAGAATCGTTGCCAGCAAAATCATCGGCCAAAGAGCTTTGAGCTGTTGACGCAGATCGGCCACCGCCTTTTGCTGGTCAGCCTGCCAAGCCGCCACCAAGTCTTCATCTTCATCGAGTACGGCACCAAAGCCCAACTTCTGAATCTTGGCAATGATGGTGTTTAACGCCGTCTCACGATCCTCTTCTTCACCCAATAAAACGCTTGCACGGTTCGTCGGCAAACTCACGTTAATCGACTTGACGCTCTCGAGCTTACCCACCACGCGTTCAATACGTGATGAGCAAGCCGCGCAATGCATACCACTAATTTTCAGATCGACCCGCACGTCAGGCATGACGGACTCCTTTGACTATCAACTAATGTGCACTCTACACCTTAAAGTTACTTTAAGGTTGCAAGTAATTGTAATGTTTTATTTGAGAATGAATCTCATTTGATATAATTCTAGAGAAAAGTTCTTTTGGAGACAAAAAAATGAACAAGATTCAAGTTGAAGGTATGCACTGCCAAAATTGTGTTGCTGCGGTTAAAGAAGCGCTCGAAGCCCTTCCGGGTGCCAAGGGTGTGACCGTTGATTTGGCCACGGGCGAAGCCCGCTGGGAAGCCATGGGCGTTGATATGCCGAAGGTGAAAGAAGCCATCGAAGACATCGGGTTTGGCGTGGCTTGCGAAGAAAAGACCTGTTGCTGCTGTCGCCACAAATAACACCAAAACAAAGGCCTGCTGAGGCGATATGCTGCAGCAGGCCTGACTTAACTAAGCTTTCTAAAAAGAATCGGCTTAGTAGTTTTGTGCCAATACTTCAAAGTAGGCTTGCGGGTGAGCGCAGACCGGGCAGAGTTCCGGAGCTTGCTTACCGAAGTGGATATGACCGCAGTTGTTGCACTTCCACATCACGTCACCGTCACGCGTAAAGACCATACCGCCCTTAACACGTTCCAACAACTTCAAATAGCGAGCTTCGTGTTCTTTTTCCACGGCACCTACGCCTTCGAATAACACAGCGATATCGTCAAAACCTTCTTCGCGAGCTTCGCGGGCCATACGTTCATACATATCGGTCCATTCGAAGTTTTCGCCATTGGCAGCGTCTTGTAAATTCACTTCAGTGGTCGGCACTTTGCCGTCGTGTAAGAGCTTGAACCAAAGCTTGGCGTGTTCTTCTTCATTCTTTGCCGTTTCAGCAAAAATATTGGAGATTTGAACGTAGCCGTCTTTCTTGGCTTGGCTAGCGTAGTAGGTGTACTTGTTACGAGCTTGAGATTCACCAGCGAAAGCATCCCACAAGTTCTTCTCGGTCTTGGTACCTTTGAGTTCCATAATGATTTTCTCCTTCGGAAACAGAATGAATTCCTGCTATCTATATTAAGTGATTTAGAGAAAAGATGTGAATCAAAGATTAAAGAAAGTTATGGGTGCAATAGTTTGCAACACTATTGCTAGCGACAGAAACAAAAAAAAGGAACCTCACGGCTCCCTCTTCAAAAAAATCTTAAGTGGTGCGCCGGGTAGGATTCGAACCCGCGACCCCCTGGTTCGTAGCCAGGTACTCTATCCAACTGAGCTACCGGCGCACTTAAGAATTTGGTATTTTAATGTTATTTAGAATTTTGTCAAATTAGAAGTTACCCTTAACACTAATGGAAAGTCTCTAATAATCAATCAGATAGGTAAAAGTGACTATGCAAAATATAAATATTGTTATTTTTCAACGAGTTAGCTTTTCTGTTATTTTTTAATTGTTAAGACATTGCTTAAAAGCAAATAACGCTCGGATTCCACGAAAAAACGCAA
This sequence comes from uncultured Sutterella sp., assembly GCA_905206345.1. GTDB lineage: Bacteria > Pseudomonadota > Gammaproteobacteria > Burkholderiales > Burkholderiaceae_F > Aphodousia. The sequence goes on from CAJLGW010000002.1 coordinate 57,188, forward strand.
AAGATTTGGTTAACATCACCTGAGTGAGTGAAAAACTCTCATTGCCGACTGATTATTAAAAAACGACAGTCAGTCGCATAACTTAACAAATAAAGAGGAGCTGTTATGCAATTGAAACGTACTTTATTGGCCACTGCTTTGTTGGCCGCTAGTGCTACCGCCATGGCTTTGCCGAACGTTGAAGTTTTGGCTACGGGTGGTACGATCGCCGGTGCCGGTCAATCCGCTACGGGTACGGCCTACACGGCAGGTAAGGTTTCTGTTAACCATTTGGTCGCTGCCGTTCCTGCATTGGCTGAAGTTGCTAACGTCATTCCGAAGCAAGTTGTTCAAATCGGTTCTCAAGACATGACCGATGACGTTTGGTTGAAGCTCGTTAAGACGATTAACGAAGACTGCAACAAGGTCGACGGTTTCGTGGTTACCCACGGTACGGACACGATGGAAGAAACGTCTTACTTCGTTCATTTGACGGCCAAGTGCAACAAGCCGATCGTTTTCGTCGGCGCTATGCTCCCGTCTACCGGTTTGTCTGCTGACGGTCCGAAGAACCTCTACAACGCTGTTGTTGTTGCCGCTAGCAAGGAAGCTGCAAACCGTGGCGTGATGGTTGCTATGGACGACAAGATCATCGGTGCTCGTGACGTTATCAAGACCAACACGACCGCTGTTGAAACGTTCCAAGGTGCTAACTTCGGCACGATGGGCTACATCTTCAACTCCAAGGTTCACTTTGGTAACACGCCTGCAACGCCTCACACCACCAAGACGCCGTTTGACGTTTCTAAGTTGAACGCTTTGCCGAAGGTCGGTATCGTTTACAACTACTCCAACGTTCCTGCTGAGCCGCTTCAAGCTTTGTTGAAGGCTGGCTACAAGGGTATCGTGACGGCTGGTGTTGGTAACGGTAACATCCACAAGAACATCTTCCCGATCCTCGAAAAGGCTGCTAAGGACGGTGTCGCCGTGGTTCGTTCTACGCGCGTTCCGACCGGCTCTGCCACGAAGGCTGCTGAAATCGATGATGCTAAGTACGGTTTCGTTGCTGGTCAATACTTGAACCCGCAAAAGGCTCGTGTGCTCTTGCAATTGGCTTTGACGAAGACGAGCGATCCGAAGAAGATCCAAGAATACTTCGACAAGTACTAATCAGCTAGCTGATTGAGTCAATCCCCGGCCTCTTTTGGGAAGCCGGGGAATTTTTTCCCGTACAATTACCCTCATGCAATCTCAATACGTCGGGCGCTTTGCCCCATCCCCTACCGGTCATCTTCATCTAGGAAGTCTTGCAGCTGCCATTGCAAGCTTTGTGGATGCGCGTGCACACAACGGTCGTTGGCTTATCCGCATTGAAGACGTCGATCAAACTCGCTGTAAAAAGGAGTGGGCGCAAAGTATTCTTGAGACATTAAAACGACTTGAGATGCCGAGCGACTCGCCGATTATTTTTCAAAGCGATCGAGTTGATCGCTATGAAGAAATTCTTGAAAAACTCAAACGTGACGGCCACGTTTTCGGGTGCTCTTGCTCACGCTCCGACATTAATAAAGCCAACATCAATAGCACCAACCCCAATCACTATCCAGGCACCTGCCGTGCGGGTACAGATAAACCCATTCGTGCTTGGCGTTTTTTAACCGACAGTACCCCGATTTCCTTTACCGATCGATGGATGGGCCCCTTCACACAAGACGTTGAAAAAGAAGTGGGCGACTTCGTCATTAAACGTGCCGATGGCCTTTTTGCTTATCAATTGGCGGTCATTGTTGACGATCACGATCAAGGGATTAATCACATTGTCAGAGGCGCTGACCTCATCGATAACACGGCGCGCCAAATTGCCATCTATCGCGCTTTGGACTTCCCCGTTCCTCACTACATGCACATTCCTTTGGTCTTAAACGATCGAAGTGAAAAATTAAGTAAACAAGCCGGCGCTACACCACTTACGGATGACTTATTGGCACAGTGTGAATGGGTCTGGACTTTCTTTGGATTCCCCAGAATTGGTGCAGATTCCCTTGATGCGTTTTATCGTGTGGCCACCGAGCTGTGGCAAGAGCGATTAAAGAAAACCAGTTAGAAATCCCCGTAATAATTGCGGGGATGAATTACTGCAATTCATAATAATTATTGATATAATGTAGCATCAACCAATGATCTTTCATTCTATTGGGGTTATCAAGTGATTATCGGGCGTAAATTCAAAGCTAAGTTTGTCGATGACGCATCACGCAGTGCCTACTTCACGTTTTCTGCTGCACAAATGCTCGTTTACAACGCTTCGGTTGAAGAGGCTCGATATTTCGAATCCTTTGACCGAAAGTTCATCTCTTCCGTTCCTCGTCCCGAGGTCGATCAAAAGTATTCTCACATGATCGATTTTGCCGTTGTTCCTTGGGTTAAACGCGTTCCCAGTGGTGTCTATGGTGTCGGTGCTTATCTTCATTATCAGGCCTACAAGCGTTTTCAAAAAGGACTGACGTCTAAACCTCGTGTTCATCCCATCAAAAACGCTGACCGCCATTTGCTTTTGACGAAATCGTATTTTTCAATTCGAAAACTCAAAGCTCAATGGTATGAATTGATGTTTGGCAGTAAATCTAAACCGGGTGGCCGTATGCTTTTCAAAGCTCACCAATCGTTTGAGATGCCGGTCACGGTTTACGTAACCTGTCGTCAACGTGCATTGACCGTCTCGTTCAATTTCGATGATGGTCAATACCCGGAGACCGATCAGGAGATGGCCGATCGCTTGGCCATGATGGGCTATGAGGAATTGTTGGATAAAACGTTAGGATTTGATCGTGGTGTGGCGCGCAAAATTCAATCAAGTTGTGGCGAGCATTATGAATTGCTCGACATTCAACAAGAGCGAATCAAGCGTAAACAACGCGGTCGCAAGCACTACCAAAGAATTTTGGCTCGCCGACAAAAAGGTAGTCAAAACAGTCGAAAGATGCGACGTCGAGTAGCACGAAGTTTTCAGTATGAGAGCAATGTGCGACAAGACTTTGCTCATCAAGTCAGTCATCAATTGGCCTCGCAACCGGATATTGAACTTTTCGTTTTTGAAGATCTCAATATCAAGGGGATGACGGCCAAGCCCAAGGCAAAGTACGATGCCAACGGTAAACCGTTGCGCAATGGTGCAAAAGCCAAGGCAGGGCTGACGAAAGGAATCTTAGGCAGTGCATGGGCAAAAACTCAAGCCTATTTGAAGTACAAGGCACGTTGCCGGCATAAGCTGGTGATTGAAGTGCCGAGTGCTTACACCTCGCAAAAGTGCAGCCACTGCGGTTGCACTGCAAAAGAAAATCGATTGAGTCAATCGGTCTTCCGCTGCACACGTTGCCAGATGAACATGAATGCCGATGAGAATGCGGCGCTCAATATCCGCCAAGCTGGTGCTTGGCTGGTGAGTCAAGGACAATGGTCAGAGAAAAAGGTGAAACGATTATTGAGAGTGAAGTCGGCCAAACCGACTGCACTCTCAGTGACGTAAACGTAGGGGTGGATCGCCCCGATTCGATGCCTGTGGAGCTTATGTGTGCTCAAAGGGAGTTATCCCTAAGAGTCAAATCAGCAACGAAGCAGGAAAGTGGTCTCGCAAGAGCTACTGAATTAGAAGCTTCCCTTTTCAAAGGGGAGTAGATCACAGTGTGATAACAGTTAACTCACTTGAGAACTTCCCCTATATCATCCCCAAAATTTCAGTACGATAATGACTACGTTCTTTGATTAAAAGGAAGTTCTCAATGTTGAATAAATACATCCAAGAAGCCGTCGCCAATCGCCGTGCTATTCACCGTCGCCCCGAAGAAGGTTGGACGGAATTTGAAACGATGTGGCTTGTCTGCCGCCAACTCAAAGACTGGGGCATCCCCTATTTGGTCGGCACGAAAGTGATCAATCCCCAATTCGTCATGGGTCGCAATGAACAATTGGTGCAAGACGCCATTGCCCGCGCCGTCAAACAAGGCGTTCCGCAATCTTTTATCGATGAATGCGAAGGCTACACGGGTGCCGTTGCCATTATTGATACGGGGCGTCCCGGCCCCACGACGGGTTTCCGCTTTGACATGGACGCTCTCCCCATTCGTGAATCCACCGATCCCAGCCACTTACCCGCCAAACTCGGTTTCGTGAGCGAACGCCCGGGTCTCATGCACGCTTGCGGCCACGATGCTCATACCGCGACGGGCTTAGCCCTTGCTCACTGGATCGTTGATCACAAAGATGAACTTTGCGGCAAGTTTAAGATTTTGTTCCAACCGGCCGAAGAAGGTGTTCACGGTGCCCGTCCGATGTCTGAATCCGGCATTTTGGACGATATCGATTGGTTTGTCGGCAGCCACGTTGGTGGCTCCTGCAAGAGCGGTGAAGTCTCTGTGATGGACGGTGGTTTTTTAGCTTCATCTAAGTTTGACATTACCTTTAAGGGCCTGGAAGCTCACGCCGGTAACGCTCCTCACAAGGGTCACAGCGCTCTTGTTGCAGCCGCTTGCGCCACAATGATGATCCAAGGCATCCCCCGTCACGGCGATGGTGCCTCCCGTGTGGCCATCGGTAAGTTGGTTTCCGGTGAAGGTCGAAACATTGTTGCCGCTCACGCCACCATGCAAATGGAAGTACGCGGAGAAACGCAAGAAGTCAACGACTTCTTGGCTGACAATGTCGAACACATCATTGCCGGCGTTGAAAAAGCCTATCAAGTGGAAGCCAAGGTTGAATGCGTGGGTGAAACTTCGACATTGGTTCCCTGCCCGAAGCTTTTCGATAAGTTAGAAGAAGCCATGCACGATGTTCCTGACATCAAAGTGTTACCGCGTACGCACGCAGCTTCTGGCTCAGAAGACTGCTCTTGGCACATCCGTCGCATCGCTAATCACGGCGGTCAAGCCGGTTTCTTCATGTTCGGTTGCGAACATAAGGGCCACCACCGTCCAGACTTCGATGTGCAAGATGAAACGAACTTGCCTGTGGCTTTGAAGGTTTTTGTGAGCTTTGCGAAAAAAGTTAACGGACTTAGTTAATTAACTTTCATTCAATATCTGAGAGGTATCGGGGGTTCTTTCGATACCTCTTTTAACTTTGCTCTAGATTTTCCAAATGGAATGAGCAACAACATCATCACTCAAATAGCGAGTCTCTTCGGTATTACAAATCACGGCTCCTTGACCTATCTTAATTCCCATCCCCTTTAACTCATCAAAATGGCGAGTCATTGCAAAGTTCGGATGACCAGACATCTTAATTTCAACAGGATGGTAAGCACCATTAGCATGGATTAACAGATCAATTTCAGACTGCTTTTTAGCGTCACGGTAGAAAAACAAGTCAGGCTCAAAACCATTGTGTCTCCAACTTTTGAGAATTTCGATAACAACAAAAGTTTCAAAGAAAGCCCCGGCATTCATGTCTTGTTGCAATTCTTCCGGCGTTGAAAATCCACACAAATAAGCAGCCAACCCCGTATCAGTGAAATAGACTTTAGGAGACTTTGTTAAGGTCTTTGTTGCATTTGTGGAAAAGGGACGCAACAAATAAATGATTCCACTTGCTTCGGCAATGGAAAGCCAACGTTTCGCCGTGAGTGCTGATACACCGGTGAGCTCACTTAATTTATTCAAACGAAGCTCTTGACCAGTCCTCATGGCTAAAGCGATCATAAATTTTCTAAAATCCATGACTTTTTCAATGTTGCCCAATGTTCGGATATCACGATCAATAAAAGTTTGAATAAAGGCTTCAAAAAACTGAGCTCTCTCCTTTTGACTCATTCCAATAACTTTTGGCCAAGCACCTTGCCAAATAACCTTCCATGTTTGTTGAGGCGACTTTTGAGAAAGTTCATTCTTAAAGTCGTCACTAGGAACATAAGGCACTTGCATCAAACCCTTACCTTCACGTTCGTAAATACTTAGCGGCATCAAATGCACTTCAAACAAGCGCCCCGCCAAAGAGTCTCCCACACCTTTCATCAAAGAAAATCGTTGAGAACCAGAAATCCAAACTCGCCCTCCTTCAATCGACTTGTCGACTTCGGCTTTTACTTGACGAAATAAGGCAGGAACACGTTGGATCTCATCAATAACGAGAGGTAGTTCGTGTTGGCGAAAGAAAACACTTGGAGCATTTTCTGCTAATTGATAATCGTCATAGTTATCCAAAGAGACATAACTACGATTTTTTTCACTGAGCTGTTGTAACAGAGTGCTCTTTCCAACTTGTCGCATCCCCGTCACCAAAAGGACCTTAAAGTTTTTACATAAACCAGGAATCTCTTTTTCAATCGTTCTAGATAGGTACATATATTTTCTCCGCCGATGTTTAGAAAAATTCTAACATAGAGTTATGAATTTTTCCCACATACACTATAGAATTTTTCCATAGCGCACTATAGAATTTTTCCGATATGCACTATCGAATTTTTCTGATTTCTCTCTCAATTCTCTGCATTTTTGCTTAAGCAAATTCGTCTACTTTCCCCTGAAAATGCTTGGAAACTAACTATTTTTCTTTATTCAGTCGCGAAAACGCCAAGCGTAGAATTTTTTATCAAGGGTATGCGCCCCTATTGAATAGCGACCCTGAAAACAGTTCGGAAAGGAAAATTATCATGCAACTCAATCGACGCGAATTATTAGGTGCGACAGCGGGCGCCCTAGTGATGAGTTCAACCGCACATGCTAAACCTGTGGTTGATGTCCCGCCTTTTGCCGCTCCAACGGCAAAAAATCCTATGCTCCTATGCTTTAACGAAAACCCGCTCGGCATGAGCCTTAAAGCTAAAGTCGCTGCAAAAAACGCCCTTGATAATGCCTCCCGATACCCCTTTATTCGTGTTGAAGCTCTGCGTGCCGCCTGCGCCAAATCCATGGGCGGAAAGCCGGAAAACGTTATGCCCAGTCACGGTTCTGCCGAATCCATTCGTGCAGTGATTGAAGCCTACTTGACGCCTGAGACGCAATTCGTTGTTCCTGCCCTTACTTACAGCGACGCTAAACAACTCCTCTAAGAGAGAAGGTTTCTTTTGACCTAACATGAGCTTTTTCGTTCGCTTTCTGCCGAGAACCCTTTCTCTGCAAAAGCGGCAAACGACTGTCACTCACGCCACAAAAGATTTCGAGACGAACCTC
>CAJLGW010000003.1 GCA_905206345.1 uncultured Sutterella sp.
TGAAGGTGGTCGTACGGTTGGCGCCGGCGTGGTTGCCAAGATCCTCGAATAATATTTCAGCTAACTACTGAGATTTATTTGACAAATAGAGGACGCGGGGTTATACTCGGCGTCCTCTATTGTTCTTTAGTGTTCTTTTATAAGGAAAAATCGAAATGCAATCTCAACGCATTCGTATTCGCCTTAAGGCGTTTGATTACAAGTTGATTGATCAATCAGCTCAAGAAATCGTTGACACGGCCAAGCGCACGGGCGCTGTGGTTCGCGGTCCTGTTCCTCTTCCCACTCGCATCCAACGCTTCGACATTTTGCGTTCCCCGCACGTTAACAAGACGAGTCGTGACCAATTCGAAATCCGTACGCATCAACGTTTGATGGACATCATCGATCCGACCGATAAGACGGTTGACGCTTTGATGAAGTTGGATTTGGCTGCCGGCGTGGACGTCGAAATCAAGGTACAATAATTTTTTGCTTTTGACTTGCAAGGTTTTTAATTGCAAGGTACAATCGCGCCTTTCTCGTTAAGAAAAATTAATAGAGATTTTTCTGACGATCTTTCTTAAAAAATGGTCCCGGCCAATCGTAGCCGGGGTGGAGATAACAATGAGTGAAAAACTCGGCTTAGTTGGTCGTAAGATCGGCATGACGCGCATCTTTACCGAGGATGGTGAATCCATTCCCGTTACGGTGCTCGACATGGCTGGTAACCGTATCACGCAAGTGAAGACGGAAGAAAACGACGGCTACAATGCCATTCAAGTCGCATTCGGCTCTAAGAAGCCGTCTCGTGTGAGCAAGCCGCTTGCCGGTCACTATGCTAAGGCTGGTGTCGAAGCTGGTGAAATGCTCAAAGAGTTCCATATCGAAGCTGACGCTCTCGCCAATTTGACGGTGGGTTCCACGTTGTCCGTGGAAATGTTCACGGCTGGCCAAAAGGTCGACGTGACCGGTGTCACGATCGGTAAGGGTTTTGCTGGCGCCATCAAGCGTCACCACTTCTCGTCCAACCGTGCTAGCCACGGTAACTCCGTGACGACTCGTGCACCTGGTTCTATCGGTAATCGTCAAGATCCGGGTCGTGTTTTCCCGGGCAAGCGTATGGCTGGCCACTTGGGCGACGTGCAACGCACGACGCAAAACCTCGTGGTGGCTCGTATTGACGTCGAACGTCAATTGTTGCTTGTTCGCGGTGCAGTCCCCGGTGCCAAGGGCGGTAAGATTATCGTCCGTCCGGCTGTGAAGGCTTAAGGAGCAATCAATGGAACTCAATGTCCTGAACGAACAAGGTAATGAATCTGCCAAGTTGGCAGCTTCCGACGCCGTGTTTGGTCGTGAATACAATGAAGCTTTGGTTCACCAAATCGTGGTGGCTTATCAAGCTAACGAACGTCAAGGCACCCGCGCTCAATTGACGCGTGCTAACGTTCATCATTCGACCAAGAAACCCTGGCGTCAAAAGGGTACGGGCCGCGCTCGTAGTGGTATGACTTCCTCCCCCGTGTGGCGTGGTGGTGGTCGTGCTTTCCCGAACACTCCGAATGAAAACTTCAGCCAAAAGGTCAACAAGAAGATGTTCCGCGCTGCCATGGCTTCGATCTACTCGAAGTTGGTTGCTGACGGTCGCTTGGTTGTTGTTGACTCTATCAGCGCTGAAACGCCGAAGACCAAGGCTTTTGCTCAAAAGTTGAAGGCTATGGGCTTGGAATCGGCCATGATTATCACCAAGGAAGTTGACGAAAACCTCTATTTGGCTTCTCGCAACTTGAAGAACGTGTTGGTGGTTATGCCGCGTTATGCTGATCCGCTCTCCTTGATTTTCTACAAGAAGATCGTGGTGACGAAGGACGCTATCGCTCAGCTTGAGGAGATGTGGGGATGATGAGCCAAGATCGTTTAATGAAGGTGCTCCTTGCTCCGGTCGTCTCTGAAAAGAGCACGATGGTTGGCGAAAAGAACGGCCAAGTGGTTTTCCACGTTGTTGCCGATGCCACCAAGCAAGAAGTCAAGGCTGCTGTTGAATTGCTCTTCAAGGTGCAAGTTGACAGCGTTCAAATGGTCAACATCAAGGGTAAGACGGCCCGTTTCGGTCGCTTCGCCGGTAAGCACAGCGACAAGCGTAAGGCTTACGTGACCTTGAAGTCTGGTCAAGAAATTAACTTCGCAGAGGTGAAGTAATGGCTCTCGTCAAATTGAAACCGACGTCGGCCGGTCGTCGTCATGCTGTTAAGGTTGTTAACGCCGAATTGCACAAGGGTAAGCCCTTTGCTGCTCTTCTCGAAAAGAAGAACCGTTCTTCTGGCCGTAACAACAATGGTCACATCACCTGCCGTCATAAGGGTGGTGGCCACAAGAAGGCTTATCGTATTATTGACTTTAAGCGTAACAAGGATGGTATCGCTGCTCGCGTTGAACGCATCGAATACGATCCGAACCGTTCCGCTCACATCGCTCTCGTGCTCTACGCCGACGGCGAACGTCGCTATATCATTGCCCCGAAGGGCTTGACGGTTGGCGCCGAATTGATGAATGGTCAAGAAGCTCCGATCAAAGTGGGTAACACGCTTCCTTTGCGTAACATCCCCATCGGTTCTACGATTCACTGTATCGAAATGAAGCCGGGTAAGGGCGCCCAATTGGTCCGCTCCGCTGGTGCTTTTGCTCAATTGATCGCTCGTGAAGGCGAATACGCTCAAGTTCGTATGCGCTCTGGCGAAGTGCGTTTGATCCACATCGAATGCCGCGCCACGATCGGTATGGTTGGCAATGAAGAGAACAGTTTGCGCGAACTCGGTAAGGCTGGTGCTAAGCGCTGGCGTGGTGTTCGTCCGACGGTCCGTGGCGTTGCCATGAACCCGGTGGATCACCCGCACGGTGGTGGTGAAGGCCGTACTGGCACGGGTCGTGCTCCGGTTACGCCTTGGGGTCAACTCACCAAGGGTTACCGTACTCGTAACAACAAGCGCACCGATTCTATGATCGTTTCGCGCCGAAACCGTAAATAAGGGGGCCTAGAATGTCTCGTTCCTTAAAGAAAGGCCCGTTTGTTGATGGGCACTTGATGAAGAAAGTGGAAGCCGCCCAAGCTAGCCGTGACAAGCGTCCGGTCAAGACCTGGTCTCGTCGTTCTACGATTCTTCCTGAGTTCATCGGTTTGACGATTGCCGTCCACAATGGCCGTCAACACGTCCCGGTGTACGTTAATGAAAACATGGTCGGCCACAAGTTGGGCGAATTCGCTTTGACCCGTACGTTTAAGGGTCACGCGTCTGACAAGAAATAACTAGTAGGAGTTAGATAATGGAAACCTCTGCTATTGTTCGTGGCGTACGTCTCTCGGCTCAAAAGGGCCGCTTGGTCGCCGACCTCGTCCGCGGTAAGCCCGTGGATAAGGCTTTGAACATTCTTACGTTCACGCAAAAGAAAGCTGCCGTCATTATTAAGAAGGCACTTGAGTCAGCTATCGCTAACGCCGAACACAACGACGGCGCTGATATCGACGATTTGCGCGTGACGAAGATCTACGTGGAAAAGGCTACGACGTTGCGTCGCTCCGGCGCTCGCGCTAAGGGTCGTGGTACGCGTATTAACAAGCAAACCTGCCACATCTACGTGTCTGTTGGTGACAAGTAATATAGGTGAATTATGGGACAAAAAATTAACCCCACCGGCTTCCGTCTCCCTGTGACGCGTGACTGGACCTCGCGTTGGTACGCGGAAGGCCGTGATTTCGCCCGTACGTTGGGCGAAGACTTGAAGGTTCGTAGCTTCTTGCAAAAGAAGTTGAAGAACGCTTCTGTTAGCCGTATCTTGATCGAACGTCCTGCTAAGAACGCTCGTATTACGATTTTCTCCGCCCGTCCGGGTGTTGTGATCGGTAAGCAAGGTCAAGACATCGAAGTTTTGAAGAACGAAGTTCAAAAGATGATGGGCGTGCCTGTTCACGTCAACATCGAAGAAGTTCGTCGTCCTGAACTCGACGCTCAATTGATCGCTGACAGCATCACGCAACAACTCGAAAAGCGTGTGATGTTCCGTCGTGCCATGAAGCGCGCTATGCAAAACGCTATGCGTTTGGGCGCTCAAGGCATCAAGATCATGTCCGCTGGTCGTTTGAACGGTGCAGAAATCGCTCGTACGGAATGGTATCGTGAAGGTCGCGTGCCGCTTCATACGTTGCGCGCCAACATCGATTACGGTTTCTCTGAAGCCAATACGACGTACGGTATTATCGGTGTTAAGGTTTGGGTTTACCGTGGCGACGGCTATGCCGAAGACACGCAAGCTCAAGAAAAGAACGAACGTGAAGATCGTCGCTCTCGCCGCCCTGCTGGTGACCGCGCTGGTAAGCCGGCCGCTCGCCGCACGCGTAAGGCTGTGACGAACGAAGCTGGTGCCGCTGACGGCGAAAAGGCTGATAAGAAGCCGGTTCGTCGTGCTAAGAAGGCTGCCCCGGCTGCTTCTAAAGACGGAGAATAAGCGATGTTGCAACCTAATCGACGCAAGTACCGCAAGGATCAAAAGGGCCGTAACTACGGTTTAGCCACGCGTGGTGCCAACGTTTCCTTCGGTGAATTTGGTCTTAAGGCTCTCGAACGCGGCCGTCTTACGGCTCGCCAAATCGAAGCCGCTCGTCGTGCTATCACGCGCCATATTAAGCGTGGTGGTCGCGTTTGGATCCGCGTGTTCCCGGACAAGCCCATTTCCGAAAAGCCTGCCGAAGTCCGTATGGGTAACGGTAAGGGTAATCCGGAATACTGGGTGGCCTTAGTGCAACCGGGCCGTGTGCTTTATGAAATGGACGGGGTTGATGAAGCCTTGGCTCGCGAAGCTTTCGCTCTCGCAGCTGCCAAGTTGCCGATCAAGACCACGTTTGTTGTCCGCCAAATCGGTATGTAAGGAGAGACGGCAATGAACGCAAAAGAATTGCGCGCCATGGATGAGGCTGCGCTTAAGAAGGAATTGGCTGACTTGATGCATGCTCACTTTAAGTTACGCATGCAACACGGTACGCAACAACTTCAAAACACGAATCAGTTGCGCACGACGCGTCGAGAAATCGCCCGCGTTCGCACGATTCTCGCTCAAAAGGCGGCCTCGAAATGATGCAAGAAACTCAAAAAACGACGTTAACTCGTACGTTAGTTGGTAAAGTTGTCAGCAACAAGATGCAAAAGACGGTTACGGTCTTGGTTGAACGTAAAGTTAAGCATCCGTTGTACGGCAAGTTCGTGGTTGTTTCTAAGAAATACCACGCTCATACCGAAGCTAACGATTTGATGGAAGGTGATACGGTTGAAATCTCCGAAACGCGTCCGGTTTCCAAGACCAAGTCTTGGACGGTGACGAAGGTTTTGAAGAAGGCCGAAATCATCTAATTCAAAAAAGGCTTGCAAGTTTTCTTTTTCTTAGATATACTTGCGGCTTCGTGGTTGAGGTTGACTCTCACGAGTTAGCCTCAACTGTTTTGTCAGGTGCAATATTTTTGCCTAGCACCCCGGAAATCCGGGCTTCAGCGAAGCAAGGGTATTGTGCTTCCTCCCAATTACGGGACCAATACTATCCGCATAGCGGAATAAGTTGGGAAATAGGAAATCATGATTCAGATGCAAACCAAACTGGACGTGGCCGATAACACGGGCGCTCGTTCGGTGATGTGTATCAAGGTGTTGGGCGGTTCTAAGCGCCGCTACGCCAACATTGGTGATGTCATCAAAGTGACGGTTAAGGAAGCTGCTCCGCGTGGCCGCGTCAAGAAGGGTGAAGTTTACAACGCTGTTGTAGTTCGCACCGCCAAGGGCGTTCGTCGTGCAGACGGTTCCTCCATCTCTTTCGATGGTAACGCCGCTGTGTTACTTAATTCTAAGCTTGAGCCGATTGGCACTCGTATCTTCGGACCGGTTACGCGTGAATTGCGTACGGAACAATTCATGAAGATTGTGTCTTTGGCTCCGGAAGTTTTGTAAGGAGACGCGCGATGCAACGCATCCGTAAAGGTGACGAAGTTATCGTTATCACCGGCCGAGACAAGGGCAAGCGCGGTACCGTGCTCTCCCGCGTTGACGATCGTCACGTGACGGTTGAAGGCATTAATGTTGTTAAGAAGCACCGTCGTCCGAACCCCATGATGGGTACGGCCGGTGGCATCGAAAACAAGGTTATGCCGATCGATCAATCTAACGTCATGCTCGTGAATCCGGCTACTGGTAAGGGCGAACGTGTTGGTTTCAAGGAAATCGACGGTAAGAAGGTTCGCGTGTTTAAGAGCGACAACAGTGTTGTTGGCGCTAAGGCTTAATAGAGGGTAAATCGATAATGTCTCGTTTCCAAACTCTCTACCGTGAAGCCATTGTTGCCGAACTCACCAAGAAGTTCGGTTACAAGACCACGATGCAAGTTCCTCGTATCACGAAGATCACGTTGAACATGGGTATCGGCGAAGCGGTTAACGATAAGAAGTTGATCGACAACGCTGTTGCTGATCTCACGAAGATTGCTGGTCAAAAACCGGTTGTTACCAAGACCCGTAAGGCTATCGCTAACTTTAAGATTCGCGAAAACATGCCCATCGGTTGTATGGTGACCTTGCGTGGCGAACGCATGTATGAATTCTTGGACCGCTTGGTTACGATCGCTTTCCCGCGTGTTCGTGACTTCCGTGGTGTCTCTGGTCGCTCTTTCGACGGCCGTGGCAACTACAACATCGGTCTTAAAGAACAAATCATCTTCCCCGAAATCGAATACGATAAGATCGATAAGATCCGTGGGATGAATATTTCTATCACGACGACTGCGAAAACCGACGAAGAAGCTAAGGCTCTCCTCGCTGCTTTCCGCTTTCCGTTCCGCAATTAATCGAGGTGTGAATTGGCTAAACTCGCACTGATTAACCGTGACTTGAAGCGTGCCGCTACGGTCGCCAAGTTCGCAGAAAAGCGCGCTGCCTTGAAGGCAGTTATCAACGATGCTTCTGCTTCTTTCGAAGAAAAGATGGAAGCTCGTCAACAATTACAATTGTTGCCCCGTGACGCAAGCCCCTGCCGTATGCGTAACCGCTGCGGTTTGACGGGTCGTCCCCGTGGCACGTTCCGCAAATTCGGCTTAGCTCGCGGTAAGATCCGTGAAGCCGCAATGCGCGGTGATATTCCTGGCCTCATCAAGGCTAGCTGGTAAGCGAGGAGATTATCATGAGCATGAGTGATCCGATCGCCGATATGTTGACCCGTATTCGTAACGGTCAAACTGTCGACAAGACGGAAGTGGTTATGCCCTCCTCCAAGCTGAAGGTGGCTATCGCCCAAGTCTTGAAGGATGAAGGATACATTGATGGTTTTACGGTTGTTGCTAACAACGGTAAGACTGAATTACACGTTGGTTTGAAGTATTACGCTGGTCGCCCCGTTATCGAACGCCTTGAACGCGTTTCTCGTCCGGGCCTCCGTGTTTACAAGAACCACCAAACGATTCCGCAAGTGATGAATGGCTTGGGTGTTGCGATCGTTTCTACGCCGAAGGGTGTGATGACCGATCGTAAGGCTCGTGAAGCTGGCATCGGTGGCGAAGTCATTTGCTACGTGGCCTAATAAGCGAGGAGGATAGAAAATGTCGCGAATCGCTAAGAACCCGGTGATCATTGCTAAGGGCGTCGAATGCAAGTTGACGGCTGACACGATCACGATGAAGGGTCCGAAGGGCGAATTGAGCTTGAAGCTCAACGCCTTGGTGGCTATCAAGCAAGACGGTGATCATTTGCACTTTGAAGCTGTTGACAGCAGCCGCGAAGCTAACGCTGCTTCCGGCACGATGCGTGCATTGATCAACGACATGAACGTGGGTGTCAGCGTTGGCTTCGAAAAGAAGTTGACTTTGATTGGCGTGGGCTTCCGTGCTCAAGCCAGTGGTGACACGTTGAATTTGTCGCTTGGCTTCTCTCATCCTGTCGTGCACAAGATGCCGGCTGGTGTGAAGGCTGAAACCCCGAGTCAAACGGAAATCGTGATCAAGGGCGCTGACAAGCAAAAAGTGGGTCAAACCGCTGCTGTCATTCGTGGCTATCGTCCGCCGGAACCCTATAAGGGCAAGGGCGTTCGTTATGCTGACGAACACGTCGTGATCAAGGAAACGAAGAAGAAGTAATCGGGGCGGAGACTGAAATGATCAATAAGAAAGAAAGTCGTCTGCGTCGTGCACGTGCTACGCGTGCTCGTATTAAGATGCAAAAGATGGACCGCTTGACGGTTTATCGTACGAACTTGCACATCTACGCCAGCATTATCAGCGCTGACGGTGGTCGCGTCTTGGTTTCGGCCTCGACTGTTGAACCCGAAGTTCGCGCTCAATTGGCAAACGAACAAGGTCGTGGTGGCAACATTAATGCCGCTAAGTTGATTGGTACGCGTTTGGCTGAAAAGGCTAAGGCCGCCGGCATTGAAACGTGTGCATTTGACCGTTCTGGTTACCGTTTTCATGGCCGCATCGCTGCGTTGGCTCAAGCCGCGCGTGAAGCTGGCTTGAAGTTCTAAGAGGGACTTATGGCTAAGGCTCAAGGAAAGAATGCGGCTGTCGACGCTATCGACGACGGCATGCGTGAAAATATGATTGCGGTTAACCGCGTTACCAAGGTTGTTAAGGGTGGCCGCATTATGGCTTTTGCCGCTCTTACGGTGGTTGGTGACGGCGACGGCCGCATTGGCATGGGTACGGGTAAGAGCCGTGAAGTTCCGGCTGCTGTTCAAAAGGCAATGGAACGTGCTCGTCACAGCATGGAAAAGATTCCGCTCAACAACGGAACGATTTACCACGCTGTTGAAGGTCACCACGGTGCTGCTCGCGTGATGTTGCTTCCGGCTTCGGAAGGTACCGGTATCATCGCTGGTGGTCCGATGCGTGCTGTGTTTGACGCAATGGGCGTTCGCAATATCGTGGCTAAGGCTCACGGTTCTACGAATCCCTACAACATGGTTCGTGCAACGTTGAACGCCCTCGAATCCCTTCGTTCTCCGGCTGAAATTGCTGCTAAGCGCGGTAAGACGGTCGAAGAAATTTTGGGTTAATCCCGGGAGAGTATCGAGATGGCAAAGAAGACCATTAAAGTTACGTTGGTGAAGAGCCCGATCGGCACGAAAGCTGATCACCGCGCTACGTTGCGTGGCTTAGGCTTGTCCAAGATCAATCAAACGCGTGAACTCGAAGACACGCCGGCCGTTCGTGGCATGATCACCAAGGTTGCGTACTTAGTGCGTGCCGAGTAATAGGGGTAGATGATGCAATTAAATACTTTGCAACCTGCAGAGGGTTCTAAGAGCGCTCGTCACCGCGTCGGTCGCGGTGTTGGTTCCGGCTGGGGTAAGACCGCAGGCCGTGGCCACAAGGGCCAAAAGTCTCGCGCTGGTGGTTTCCACAAGGTTGGTTTCGAAGGCGGTCAAATGCCGCTCCATCGTCGCCTTCCGAAGCGCGGCTTCACGTCTTTGACGCGTCGCTTCTGTGAAGCAGTTCGTTTGAACGAACTCCAAGGCTTGTCTGTGGAAGAAATCGATTTGGACGTTTTAAAGAGCGCCAATATCGTCTCTCCGCTCGCTATGTCCGCTCGCGTGATTCTTTCGGGTGAAATCTCCCGCAAGATCGTGTTGCGTGGTGTGCGTGCTACCAAGGGTGCCAAGGCTGCTATCGAAGCCGCCGGTGGCTCTGTGGAAGAGTAATTAGCGTATTAGGAGGAACAACGTGGCGACTAGCCCTAGTTCCAACCAAGCAAGCGGCAGTAAGTACGGCGACCTTAAACGTCGCATTATCTTCCTGTTGCTTGCCCTAGTCGTATACCGCATCGGCGCTCATGTGCCGGTGCCCGGTATCGACCCCGAGATGTTGACCAAGCTCTTTAACGAGCAACAAGGTGGCATCCTCGGTCTTTTTAATATGTTCTCTGGGGGCGCTTTATCGCGCTTCTCAGTGTTTGCGTTAGGGATCATGCCGTACATCTCTGCATCCATTATTATGCAGATGTTGTCCTACGTGCTTCCTTCGCTTGAAAGCTTGCGTAAAGAAGGCGAAGCTGGACGTCGTAAGATCACTCAATACACGCGCTACGGCACGTTGGCATTGGGCGTTTTCCAAGCGTTCGGTATCGCTGTCGCACTCGAAAGCCAACCTGGCCTCGTTTTGAATCCTGGTTTTATGTTCCAATTCACGACGATCGTCTCTTTGGTGACGGGTACGATGTTCTTAATGTGGCTCGGTGAACAAATCACCGAACGCGGTTTGGGTAACGGTATCTCGATTATCATTTTCGCCGGTATCGTTGCGGGTTTGCCTGCTGCTGTCTCTGGTTTATTCCAATTGGTCAGCTCCGGTGCTATCAGCCCCTTATCTGCCATTTTCGTGATCGCCATTGTCGCTGTCGTTACGGCCTTCGTGGTCTTTATCGAACGCGGTCAACGTCGTATCACTGTGAACTATGCTAAGCGTCAAGTTGGTAACCGCTTCTACGGTGGTCAAACCTCTTACTTGCCGCTCAAGATGAACATGTCGGGTGTTATTCCTCCGATTTTTGCTTCATCCTTGATTTTGTTCCCGGCTACGTTAGCCGGCTGGTTCACCTCGGGTGACTCAACCCGTTGGATCCGTGACTTGGCAGCTGCCTTGTCTCCGGGTCAACCGCTTTACACGTTGCTTTATGCTGCGTTGATTGTGTTCTTTGCTTACTTCTATACGGCATTGGTTTTCAATCCGAAGGAAACGGCAGAGAACTTGAAAAAGAGTGGTGCGTTCGTCCCTGGAATTCGCCCCGGTGAACAAACGTCTCGCTACATCGATAAGGTGTTATTGCGTTTGACGCTTGGCGGTGCGATTTACTTGACGTTCGTTTGTTTGGTTCCTGAATTTTTGAATATTCGTTTCAATGTCCCGTTCTATTTTGGCGGTACGTCATTATTGATCGTGGTTGTTGTGACGATGGACTTCATGAGCCAAGTGCAAGCGTACATGATGTCGCAACAATATGAGAATTTGCTCAAGAAGACTAACTTCAAGGGCTTTGGTCCGACGGGTATTTAATCCGTTAGATTGAAAAACAAATCGTCCTCTTGAGGCCATACTTCAGGCCTCAAGGACACGCAAAAGTGTGAATGTGGAGATTCTCCACTTCACATTTTTGTCTCGGTTTTGTGTTCAATGATGCACTACGTTGTTGGAAAAACTTGCCGAGTCGGGAAAAAGGGTGTACTATCCTGAACTTCCTGTCGTGTGGACAGCATAATCCGTGACTAACACGGTTGGAGAAAACAATGAAGGTTAACGCTTCGGTCAAAAAAATGTGCCGCAAGTGCAAGATCATTAAGCGCAAGGGCGTTGTTCGTGTGATCTGTACTGATCCGCGTCACAAACAGCGTCAAGGCTAAAGAGGTAAAAGATGGCTCGTATTGCCGGTATTAATATTCCGCCGAACCAACACGCCGAAATCGGTTTGACTGCCATTTATGGCATCGGCCGTTCTCGTGCTCGCGATATTCTCGCTGAAGTTGGCGTGGAATACACCAAGAAAATTAAAGATCTCACCGACGCCGAACTCGAACGAATTCGTGATGCGATCGCTAAGTACACCGTTGAAGGTGACTTGCGTCGTGAAGTTCAACTCTCGATTAAGCGCCTTATCGACTTAGGCACTTATCGTGGTATGCGTCATCGTCGCGGCTTGCCCGTCCGTGGTCAACGTACTCGTACGAATGCTCGTACGCGTAAGGGCCCGAAGAAGGCTGGCGTCGCACTTAAGAAGTAATAAAGGATAACAATGGCTGGCAAATCTCCTAGCAGTCAGCAAGTTGCTCAGCAACGTGCTCGCAAGAAGGTGAAGAAGGTCGTTACGGAAGGTATCGCGCACGTTCACGCTTCCTTCAATAACACGATCATCACGATCACCGATCGCCAAGGCAACGCTATCGCTGCGTCGTCTTCTGGCGCCCAAGGTTTCAAGGGCTCTCGTAAGTCCACGCCGTTCGCCGCGCAAGTCGCCGCCGAACAAGCTGGTCGTCAAGCTCTCGAATATGGTTTAAAGAATGTCGAAGTTCGCATCATGGGTCCCGGCCCTGGCCGTGAATCTAGTGTGCGTGCGCTCAATGCGCTTGGCATTCGTGTGACGTCGATTCAAGATGTGACCCCCGTTCCTCACAACGGTGTGCGTCCGTCCAAGCGTCGTCGCGTCTAATTTTTTCTAATCCCGCGTCCGCCTATGAGGATAGGCAGACTGAATGTGACTCGTTCACAGGATAAGAGAGGCATATTAAATGGCACGATATACCGGTCCCAAACTCAAGCTCGCGCGCCGCGAGGGTTGTGACCTTAATTTGAAGAGCGCGCGTCGCTCCTTGGCCAGCAAAGTTGGCAAGGGTACCGACACGATCACCAAACCGGGCCAGCACGGTAAGACTTCCGGTGCTCGTCAGTCGGACTACGCTAACCAATTGCGCGAAAAGCAAAAGGTTAAGCGCATTTATGGCGTTCTCGAACGTCAATTCCGTCGTTACTTCGCCGAAGCTGAACGCATGAAGGGCAACACGGGCGAATTGCTCCTTGCTTTGCTCGAAAGCCGTTTGGACAACGTTGTTTACCGCATGGGTTTTGGTTCTACCCGTGCTGAAGCTCGCCAATTGGTGAGCCACTGCGCCATTTTGGTTAACGGTAATAAGGTCAATATTCCTTCCTACCGTGTCAAGGCCGGTGATGTTATCTCCATTCGAGAAAAGTCCCAAAAGCAAGCTCGTATTTCTGAGTCTTTGGAACTTGCCGCTCAAATCGGTTTCCCGGCTTGGGTTTCTGTTGACGCTAAGAAGTTTGAAGGCGTCTTCAAGGCTGTTCCGGCCCGCGATGAAATCGCTCAAGACATCAACGAGTCTTTGGTTATCGAACTTTACTCTCGTTAATCGGGTTGATGAAAGCGATTCGTGTAGTGCGCGAATCGCTTTTAATCCTGATACAATCTCAGTGCGATCGGTCCGTTTTGGGGCACCGGTCGCATTGTTTCCTTTAAGCCCCAGACCATCCATCAGCCTTATCGGTGTAACGAGCCGAGGGTATTGAAAGGACAGTCACAAAAAATGGCCAACACCACCTTGTTGAAGCCGACCACCATCGAAGCTGTGGTCGATGAAAATAATCCCAATCTCGCTGTTGTTACGCTCGAACCGTTTGAACGCGGTTACGGTCATACGTTAGGCAATGCTTTGCGTCGCATTTTGCTCGCCAGCATGGTCGGCTATGCTCCCACTGAAGCTCAAATCAGCGGCGTTGTACATGAATACTCTCAAATCGATGGCGTTTTAGAAGACGTTGTTGACATTCTTTTGAATTTGAAGGGCGTTGTCTTCAAGCTTGAAGGCCGTGATGAAGTCACGTTGACGTTGCATAAGAATTCTGAAGGTGTTGTGACGGCTGCCGACTTCGATTTGCCGCATGACGTGACCATTGTTAACCCGGATCACGTGATTGCTCACTTGGCTGTCAACGGTAAGCTTGACATGCAAATTAAGGTTGAAAAGGGCCGCGGTTATCAAACCGGTGATATGCGCGCTTTCCGTGACGACTACTCCAAGACCACGATCGGTCGTATCATCATGGATGCTTCCTTTAGCCCGATCCGCCGCGTGGCCTACGAAGTTAGCGCTGCTCGTGTGGCTCAACGTACCGACCTCGATAAGTTGGTGATGACGATCGAAACCAACGGTGCTATCGATCCGGAACAAGCTTTGCGTGAATCCGTTCACATCCTCCAAGACCAATTGAGCGTCTTTGGCTCCATCAAGAGCGAACAAGCTGGTAAGAGCCCGGTTGAAGAAGATGTCAACAATCCGCCGCCGCTCGATCCGATCCTCATGCGTCCGGTTGACGACCTCGAATTGACGGTCCGTTCTGCCAACTGCTTGAAGGGTGAACAAGTCTTCTACATCGGCGACTTGATTCAACGTACGGAAAACGAATTGCTCAAGACTCCGAACCTCGGCCGTAAGTCCTTGAACGAAATCAAGGAAGTTTTGGCTGCTCACGGTTTGACCTTGGGTATGAAGTTGGAAAACTGGCCGCCTGCCGGTTTGGACCAACACTAATTTTTTAGCACTTGCTAAATCGGGGACGAGAGGTTACAATCTCGTCCCTTGAGTCTCTCTGGCTCAGTTACCCGCCCGCCAGACTCAGTCTGGATAGAAGAAGATGGGATAACGATTCTCTTTGAGAATCAATAGACTAACTATTTATAAGGAAATTAAAAATGCGTCACCGTCATGGTTTACGTAAGTTAAATCGCACCAGCGCTCACCGTCTCGCTATGCTCCGCAACATGATGAACTCTTTGTTGCGTCACGAAGCTATTAAGACCACGTTACCCAAGGCCAAGGAATTGCGCCGTGTCGTCGAACCGATGATCACGTTGGGTAAGGAACCGACCGTTGCTAACAAGCGTTTGGCTTTTGCCCGTTTGCGCGATCGTGAAATGGTTACGAAGCTCTTTAACGAAATCGGCCCGCGCTTTGCAAACCGCAACGGCGGCTACACCCGTATTTTGAAGATGGGTTTCCGCGTTGGTGACAATGCTCCGATGGCTTACATGGAATTGGTCGAAAAGGCCGCTCCGGTTGCTGAAGAAGCCACGGAAGCCAAGGCTGAATAATAGCGATTAACTTAAGCAGCAGCTTGAGTTTTTGCGAAAGGGAGAGTTCTTAGAACTTTCCCTTTTTTCGTAAGTGCCATCAAAATCGCTTATATCGCATTTTTAGACTTTTGGTAATATCTATCCATTAAATTGTTAGAAAAAACGCTTGTGCGGCCTTTAAATGCTCTTTGAAGAAATAAACAAGAAATGGCTGAATTAAATTCCGAACGAATCGATAAATGGCTTTGGGCCTCTCGCTTTTTCAAGACTCGTAGTCTTGCGCAAGAAGCGATTGAATTGGGACGGGTGCGCGTCAATGGCGAGCGTGTAAAGCCCGCTAAAGAGGTGAAATTGTCCGATCGGCTCGAAATTCACCGAGGTGAAGACATATATGAAGTTCTCGTGGCAGGCTTTAATCTTCAACGAGGGCCAGCAGCAACAGCTCAGTTGATGTACATGGAAACAGAAGCCGGGCGTATGAGACGAGAGCAAAACGCACAGATGCGTAAGCTTGCTGTAGAACCCGCAATGGATCGTACGACTAAAGGTCGTCCCACTAAGCGTGAGGGCAGAGAGCTACGAAAGGTTCGTGGGTATTAGGAAGCCTTTACAATAAAAAAGCATCGAGGTTTTCGATGCTTTTTTAATCATTACTCAACGTCTAAGATTTCTTCGCGATTAATCCACTTCAAAAGTGTTTCTCGCAATTCATCCACGCCTTCACGCTTCAAACCGGAGAAAAGTTGCACCGTGACGTGAGGGCCCATTTGCTTTGCCACTTCGCGGGCTTGGCGAAGGGCATCTTTTTTGCCCTGATTATTGAGCTGATCGGCCTTATTGAGCAAAAAGTGCAATCGAACGGGGCGGGTGCTTAAAAAATCAATAACCCATTGGTCGGTCGGCATGAAAGGACGACGGGCATCCATAACGATGACAATGCCAGTGAGGTTACTTCTATCAGCCAAATAACCACCGATGAGCTCAGACCACGTTTTACGCGTTTGTTCAGCTGCTTTAGCAAAGCCATAACCCGGTAAGTCCACGAGGTCAGCCACGTGCGTGCGTCCGCCTTCTTCGTTTTTCTTTGTCAACGAAAAGAAGTTAATAAGTTGCGTACGCCCCGGCGTCTTGGAAGCAAATGCCAAACGTCCTTGACGAGTTAAAACATTAATGGTCGTTGATTTACCGGCGTTAGAGCGGCCTGCAAAGGCGATTTCTGGGACTTCCATGGTCGGGAGACCCGAGATTTGCGAAACCGATAAACGGAAACGAGCGCTGTCGAATAAACTCAAGGCAATTACCTCTTAAATTAATTTGAATCCAATGATCGAATTGCAATCTTACACGTAAGAAGGGGACATGTGAAAACCTCCCCATTATTGTTTCAATAGTGGGGAGGTTTTTCGTGAATTTCAATACCTTTAAATGGTGACGAAATTCCACATGATGAGTAGCACCAATTGACCGGTCAAAATACGCAAGAACATGGCAAGCGGATATACCGTTGAGTAAGCCACGGCCGAGCTATTTTTCTCAGACAAGGTTGCTGCGTAGGCCAAAGTGGGAGGATCCGTTGTGGCCCCGGCTAAAAGACCTACGATGCTATGGTAGTTGATCTTAAAGTAGTGACGTGCAATGCAACCCACGATAATCAACGGGATGATAGTCACAAAGAGGCCCAATACAACATACAAAGGACCATTACCAACCACTAAGGCATCGACGAACTTTGTCCCTGCAGATAACCCAACACTGGCTAGAAAGAGCGCAATACCGAGTTCTCGTACCATAAGATTGGCCGAAGACGTTGTGTAAGTGACCAACTTAAAGGTCGGCCCATAACGACCAAGCAAAATAGCGATGATCAAGGGGCCACCTGCCAAACCAAGCTTTAACGGCACGGGCATCCCTGGGATGACAATTGGTAAAGAACCGAACAAAATACCAATCGTGATGCCAATGAAAATGGCAATGAGGTTGGGGTGTTCCAAGTACTTAATCTTGTTACCCAAGCGTGCCTCTAAGCGAGCCAAAGAGTTTTCTGGACCCACACAGTAGAGTTGGTCGCCCATTTGAATATGCAGGCTTTGATAGGGGAATAACTGCATACCGGCACGGTAGATACGAGTGACGTTGATGCCGTCATAGTGGCTTAAGTGCAAATCCGCAATGGAGATACCGTTGACATCGGGACGCGTTACCACAATACGACGTGACGTAATGGGGCTGTTTTCCGTTGCCAAGTCAATTTCTGTATCTTCCTCACCAAAGAACGCAACGATAGCGCTCTTATTTTCTTCAGCAGAAACAATACGAACTTTGTCGCCGACATGAACAACAGCGGTTGCCGTTGGGCTGGAAATCTCACCCTCGTGCATGATGCGAGAACAGATGAAGGGTCGCCCGATAAATTGTCGGATGTCTCGAATGCTACGGTTTTCCAATGCGTGATTAGCAACCGTTACATGGAAGTAAATCGGAGCGGCGTTACTGGCTTGCTCTTCTTCTTCCCAGTGACGGTCTTCTTCTTTCATGTCAATGCGGAAAATCAAGCGCAAAACGATAGCCGTACCAATGATTGCAACAACACCTAAGGGGTAGGAACAGGCGTAAGCAATGGCGATATCTTCACCTTGGTAGCCCATATAGGCAAGGGCTTCTTGTGTGGCACCCAAGCCCGGCGTATTGGTCACGGCACCGTAGTGAACACCGAGCATTTGAGCCAAGCTCAACGTGTCGGCAAACATGAAGTAAAGAGCAATCGTGACCACTAAACTCAATAAAACAGCCAAAATCATTAAGCCATTGAGGATAATGCCGCCGGATTTAAAGGAGGCAAAAAAGGAGGGGCCCACTTGTAAGCCAATAAAAAAGACAAACAAGATAAGACCAAAGTCACGAATAAACGATAAAACTTGACCGTTGACTTGGAAGCCAAAGTAGTTAAGGGCCAGCCCGGCAAACAGCACAAACGTGACGCCGAGCGAAACGCCAAAAACTTTGATTCTTCCCAAACCCATTCCAAGCGCAATCACAATGGAATAAACCAAAAGGATGTGTGCAATGGAGTCAGGGTTGGTTAGTAAAGAACTCAGCCAATCCATGGTGATAAAGATTTCCTAAAACAATAATTATTGAATGAGGCAACTCTATCACCAAGATTTACGCTCGGCACTAGTGAAAACACTATCACCGAGGGGCTTTTTGTGTAAATACCTAAATAAGACGCTCTAATTGCCAAGTGTCTTCAATATTTTGACGATGACGAATCAGGAAGCTTCGATCCTGATCAACCAAAATTTCAGCCACTAGCGGACGGGAGTTGTAGTTACTGGCCATACTCATGCCATAAGCACCCGCAACGGTTATGGCAAGGCACTGTCCCGCCTCTGTCTTAAGAACACGCTTTCTACCCAACCAGTCGCTCGACTCGCACACAGGACCCACGATATCGTAAGTCTGAGCCGTCAAGTGTTCTTGAATTTGAATTGGAAGAATGGGCATCCAGGCTTCGTAAAGGGCTGGGCGCATCATCTCCGTCATGCCGGCATCGACCACTAAAAAGTTCTTCACAGGCGTTTTCTTGATGTATTGCACCGTTGTGAGCAAGGCGCCGGCGTTAGCAACCATGGAGCGACCGGGCTCAAAAATCATTGATAAATGGCCTAACCCTCTGTCAATCATTTTTTGGTGCAATTGACGCGTCAACTCTGTGATGTCTAAGGGCGTTTCATCTTGGTATCGAACGCCGACACCGCCACCAAAATCAACGTGCTCAAGCGTGATGCCTTCGTCTTGAAGGTGGATAACTAAGTCGAGGATTTTGTCACACGCATCAAGGTACGGAGACATGTCGGTGAGTTGAGAGCCGATGTGACTGTCAATGCCCACAACCTTTAGCCAACGACTTTGATGTGCGTGGCGATAAAGTGCGAGGCACTCATCGTAATCAACGCCGAACTTGTTGTTTTTAAGACCCGTTGAAATGTAGGGGTGGGTGTGCGCATCCACATCAGGATTTACACGAACAGAAATCGGTGCAATGCAATTGGTGCGTGCAGCAACCGTTTCAATGCGAGAAAGTTCCGGAATACTCTCAACGTTAAAGCACTTGATACCGACTTTGAGAGCGAGTTCGATTTCGGTCTCTGTTTTGGCAACGCCGGAAAATGTGACGTTCTGAGGATTGCCACCGGCGTGCAAGACACGAGTTAACTCTCCCGCAGAAACGATATCAAAGCCACTGCCTAATTGAGCAAGCAATTGCAAAATGGCGATATTGGAGTTGGCCTTAACAGCATAGCAAATGAGATGCGGAAAGCCCTTTAGAGCTTGCGTGTAAGCGTCGTAAGCTTTTACGATAGAGTCTTTTGAGTAGACGTAAAGGGGCGTACCGTAATCTCGTGCGAGGTCTGCCAACTTGACGTTTTCACAATAAAGGTCATTGCCGCAGTAGTGCCATTGCGGCCCCGGCAAAAATGTATCAGCCATAAAAGTCTCCGTAGGCAACGGCCAATGTCATGGTTGAGTGCCTTGTTGGGTGTCAACCGTCGTATTTTCGATGCTTTCGATAGACTCTGTCGGCATCGGTGCCTTTTGAGGCATATAAAGACCGCTCTTGAGGCCACATGCTGTCAGTAAAATGGAGCTGACAAGAATCGCTAAAATTTTAAAACGGTTCATAAGAGTAACTTTCAAATTAATTTAACTATGACAGAAACAGAGTTTATCGCACTTGCACAAAAAACTTTTGATGATCTTGAGGCTTATCTCGAAGCTCTAGGTGAAGATCTGGATATTGAGCGCCAGGGAAATGTCCTCACCATTGAAACCGAGGATGGTTTTCAGATTGTTATCAATCAGCAAACGCCCATGAAACAGATTTGGTTAGCAAGTCTTAAGGGTGGCTACCGTTTTGATTGGATTGATGCTCATTGGGTGGAAGCCGCCAAGTCACAAACCATTGAAGATGTTTTGTCGGGTCTTTTAACGCAAAAGCTCGGCCATAAGGTCGAGCTTTTGTAGGGCTGAAATCAAAACGTTAGAAGATTTGATCGCGAATCGTTCCGCTGATCGGATCTACCTCTTCCGGCGTGGTGGATTCGCCAAGACCTAACGTTTGCACCGAGTTGTGGGCTTGGTCAGCATAGTAAAGGTCTCCGTCAATATTGATGACGTCAGAAGGTTGTGGACGATAGTACTCCGGCACGCCCTTTAGGGCCGTTTGCATATACTCAACCCAAATCGGTAAGACCAAACCACCACCGGTTTCCGTTGCACCCAAGGGTTTGGGTTTGTCGTAACCGACCCAACCAACAGCGGCGATGTTACCGGCATAACCCGCAAACCAAGCGTCCACAGAGTCGTTTGTTGTACCGGTCTTGGCACCGATGTCATTACGCTTGAGGGCATTGCCTGCTCGACGGCCCGTACCATCAGTGGCCACACCGTGCAATAACGAATTCATAATGAACGCATTACGAGCATCAAGAGTACGCGGTGCGTCTTGTCCCGCGACGCGCGGATGCGCTTGCATCAACACGTTGCCCTCACTATCGGTGACCTTCTCAATGAGGTAAGGTTGAACCAAGAAGCCGCCATTGGCAAAGACTGAGTAACCGGTGAGCATTTCCCATGGGGTGACGGAACCGGCGCCAAGAGCCGTTGTTAAAAGCGGAGGATGGTCCTTGGCATCAAAACCGAATTTCGTCAGATATTGTTGCGCATAATAGGGGTCAATGGCCTGCATGATGCGAACAGAAACTAAGTTCTTTGATTTTTTCAATGCCGTGGCAAGCGTCATCGGGCCGTCAAAACGACGATCATAGTTACGCGGTTCCCAAAGTTTACCGCCCGTTAAACGCGGATCAATGGAAATCGGTGCATCATTGATCACCGTTGTCGGCGTAAAGCCCTTATCAAGCGCAGCCGAATAAATAAAGGGTTTAAAGCTTGAACCCGGTTGACGGGAGGCTTGTGTGACGTGATTGAACTGATTGAGTTTGAAGTCAAAGCCACCCACGAGCGAGTAAATGGCACCCGTTTCAAAATTGCCGGAAATAAAGGCACTTTCAACAACAGGAATTTGCCCTAAAGACCAACGTCCCTTTTTATCTTGTGTGATACGGACAATGGCTCCGACTCGCAATTCGCCGTCTTTGTAACGACCGTTGAGTGTTTGCCCCTTTTGCGCAATAAAGCGCTTAGCAAACTCAAAGCCCTGGGCATCGAGCGTGATCACATCGTTGTTAGCAATTTGCACCTTCATGCTCTTAGGGGTCAATTCCGTGACGACACCGGGCAAAAGGTTCGTGCTGGAGACAACTTGAGAGAGGCCATGACGGATGTTGGCATCGCGAGTTTGGGGATCAGACAGATCCACATAGCGCTCAACACCGCGATAGCCATAGCGACGGTCGTATTCGACGAGATTTTTTCGAACGGCAGAGCTCGCTACGCGTTGATCTTTGCTACGAATTGTTGTGTAGACATTAAGGCCTTGGTTGTAGATGACATCGCCAAAGTAAGGCACCAAGAGCATGCGGGCTAATTCGGCGGCATAACCAGCGTGCAAATCTTGAGTAAGCAACGTGGTCTTTTTCAATTGGGCTGAAGCAGCTTGAACTTCAATGGGTTGAGCTAAGGCGCTTTCGTACGTGATGTCATCGATATAGCCCAATTGCAACATACGGCCCAACACGTAATTGCGACGCATGGTGGCTCGTTTCATGTTAACGAGGGGGTTATAGGCACTGGGCGCCACAGGAAGGCCTGCTAACACGGCGGCTTCAGAAATGGAGACGTTTCTTAAGTCTTTACCAAAATAAGTTTTGGCAGCACTGCCGAAACCGTAAGCATGGTTACCCAAGAAAATTTGGTTGGCATAGACTTCAAAAATCTTATCTTTGCTTAAATTTTGTTCAATCTTGAGCGAGAGGGCGACTTCGTAAAGCTTACGAGTGTAGCTTCGCTCTGAACTCAAGAAGAAGTTTCGGGCCACTTGCATCGTGATGGTACTGCCACCTTGACCCTTGCGACCGGTTAAGATATTAGCTAAGGCAGCACGCACAAACCCCATGAATTCAATACCGGAGTGTTCGTAAAAACCGTTGTCTTCGGCCGCCAAAATCGCTAAACGCATGTGGCGTGGCATTTCTTCAATGGGCACAAAGTCGCGTCGTTCTTCGCCAAATTCGCCAATGAGGTCACCGTCAGCGGTGTAAATGCGGAGCGGCACTTTGGGGCGGTATTCCGTTAAGGCTTCGATGGAAGGCAAACGATAGTAGACAACAGAAAAGGCCACAAGACCAACGGAAACACCAATGACACCAACAGCGGCGCCAGCCAGGCAAGTCCACTTTAATAATTTTTTAAACCCGAAAGATTGGGAAGACGTTTTCTTTTTCATTGCAACGAGTACGAATATTGCGCCAAGGCTCAAAAGAGAGTTGAACCAATCCAGACTAATGGTACTGAAGCGCGTGCACTTTGGAAATATTTGTTGGCAACGAGCTGTAACAAGTCTGAAGGATTTCTATTAAAACTCGTTATTTTATCGAATTCTGTTGCGTTTTTAAACACTTAGAGTGTGATTAGAAAAGTTTTCATGGGCAAAAAAATTGCAGTTCAGATATGCTGTATTTGTTAAGTTTCAGAAGAGGGGGATTGGCCGTTCTGATAAGGGGTTTGAACTTACAAATCAGTTGTTTTTAATCACCCCGAAGATGAGGATAGGTCGATATAATATTGTCCTCTGAATGTAAATTCAGTCATTATTGGAAGGTTTCACTGTGAGTGATTTGGTTGTTGTTAACAATGTGACGTTCGGTTACGGAAAGCGGGTTATTCTCGATAACGTAACCATGCGCTTTGGTCGTGGCAAGGTGGTTGCGATCATGGGCGGCTCAGGCATGGGCAAAACCACATTGTTAAAACTCATTGGGGGATTGGAGCAACCCAATGAAGGGGAAGTGCTCTTTGATGGTCAGGTATTGGATCCCAATGACAAAGCTTCGCTTTATGCAGCTCGCCGAAACATGGGGATGCTTTTTCAATTTGGTGCTCTTTTTACCGACATGTCCGTGCTGGACAATGTGGCGTTTCCGTTGCGAGAACAAACCTCTTTGAGCGAAGATTTGATTGTTCGCATGGCGCTGATGAAATTAAACGCCGTGGGGCTTCGTGGTGCGGCCGATTTGATGCCAAGCGAAATTTCCGGCGGGATGGCGCGCCGTGTGGCCTTGGCTCGTGCAACAGCGCTTGATCCCCAATTGATCATGTATGACGAACCCTTTGCAGGGTTGGATCCGATTTCGATGGGGATTACTGCCCGATTAATTCGAGACTTAAACGATGCGTTAAGGGCAACCAGTATTATCGTGACGCACGATGTGCCGGAAACGTTTGCGATTGCGCACTATGTTTATATGATCTCTTCGGGTCGTATTGTGGGTGAAGGTACACCTGAGCAATTGAGTGCTTCGACCGATCCGTACGTAAGGCAGTTTATTGAAGCGCAGCCTGATGGTCCTGTGGCATTCCACTATCCGGCCGTCCCGATTGCTCAAGAGTTTGGGGTAGGTTCGAGATGAAAGCATTGATGGATTTAGGCGCATGGACTCTTGATCAAGTTCGTCACGTTGGGCGTTTGGCTATTTTTGCCGTTCAGCTCTTTAAGGAGCTGCCCGCTTCTTTGTCGCGTTTCGGCTTGGTTTGTCAGCAAATCCACTTTATCGGGAATTATTCGCTTTTGATTATTGCGGTGTCCGGTTTGTTTGTGGGTTTCGTGCTTGCTTTGCAGGGCTACTTCATTTTGGTCAATTACGGTAGCGAACAGGCCCTGGGTGTCATGGTTGCTTTGTGTTTGACGCGTGAATTGGGGCCGGTGGTTGCGGCGCTATTGTTTGCAGGTCGAGCAGGAACCTCCTTGACGGCAGAAATCGGTTTGATGCGTGCGGGTGAACAAGTGGCAGCCATGGAAATGATGGGGGTTGATCCCGTTCGCCGTGTGTTGGCACCTCGCTTTTGGGGCGTTTTGATTTCTTTGCCGTGTTTGGCCAGTATTTTCTCCGCAGTGGGCATTTTTGGTGCTTGGATTGTCGGCGTGGTCATGATTGGCGTTGACGGTGGAGCATTTTGGTCGCAGATGCAAGCCGGAGTCGACATTTTCTCCGATATTGGCAACAGTCTTATCAAGGCTGTGGTTTTTGCCATTGCGGTCGGTTTAATTTCTCTTTATCAAGGCTACAATGCACGTCCGACGCCCGAAGGCGTTTCGAGAGCGACGACGCGTACCGTTGTGATCTCCTCCCTTATGGTTTTAGGGTTGGACTTCATTATGACAGCCATGATGTTCTCGGTTTAGTAAGTAAAAGGGGCTTTCAGATGGAAAGACGTTCAGAACGTAAACGCAGTGTCGAGTTGATGGTCGGCTTATTTGTCGTCATGGGGTTTGCTGCACTGCTTTTTACCGCCTTACAGGCAGCTAATCTCGGCAGTTTCACCTTTGGTCAAAAGTCTTATCAGGTTGAGGCTTTGTTTGACAATATCGGTGGGTTGAAATCTCGTGCACCGGTCAAAAGTGCCGGTGTTGTTGTGGGCCGAGTTGAGAGCGTGACGTTTGATAATGAGATGTTCCAAGCCAAAGTGGTGATGAGCATTGATGCAGGGTTTGAATTCCCCGCCGATAGCGAAGCACAAATTTTGACTTCTGGCTTGTTGGGCGAACAATACATTGGCTTGGTGGCCGGTGCTGATGAGGAAGTGTTGGGTGCGGGTTCCAAGATCCACCGTACGCAATCCGCTATGGTGCTTGAACAAATGGTCAGCAAGTTCATGTACAGCTTTGTTGAAAATAAGAGCAAGGAATAAGGTCTAATGTCGTTTTCTTTGAAACATTCCGTACTCGGTGTGACATTGGCGACAAGTTTGGTGGGTTGTGCCGTTGTTCCTCCTCATTCGGGGGAGAATCCGGCAGACCCCTTTGAAACAGTGAATCGCCAAACGCATGCTTTCAATATGAAGCTCGATGAGTTGATCTTGCATCCGTTGGCAATTAACTACGTTGAGTATGTGCCCAAACCCGTTCAAACCGGCGTGAGCAATTTCTTTCAAAATTTGGGTGAACTTGATAATACGCTCAATAACCTTTTGCAAGGGAAGTTGGCCGATGGTGGCGTGAGCTTCGTTCGTTTTTTAGTGAACTCTACGATCGGTGTGGTTGGTATTTTTGATGTGGCTTCTCATTGGAATCTTGCCCATGCACCGGAAGACTTTGGTCAAACGTTAGGCAAGTGGGGCGTCCCACAAGGTCCTTATATCGTTTGGCCGATGTTGGGCTATAGCACTGTTCGTGACAGTATTGGCAAGGGTGTTTCAGTTGCCATGAATCCGATGACTTATATCAGCGAAGCCGATCAAGAGTGGCACTGGCTTGGTTGGTCAGCTTCTGGTGTTTACATGGTCAATGAACGTGCCCAACTTTTGGCAACCGATGCCATGCTTGGAACGGCATTGGATCCCTATGTTGCAATTCGCGATGCTTATCTCCAACACCGTTTAAGCATGGTTTGGGATGGCAATCCTCCGATTGAATTGCCGGCGGATGAATTCGAAGACGAAGAGTTTTAATTAGGAATTTTTAATGATGTTGCGCAGAACGCTTTTAACCCTTGTGGGTTCTTTGATGCTTTTGGTGAGTGCACCTGCTTTGCAGGCTGCTGAATCGCCGGAAGCTTTTGTAGAACGTGTTTCCAACGAAATTTTGACTGCGATTGCCGCGGATCCCAAAGTGCAAAAAGGGGATAAAAAGGCGGTTGAACGTCTTGTTGATGAAAAAATGATGCCCAATGTCGACTTTTTGCGCATGACGCGCATGGCTGTGGGACCGAAGTGGCGCCAAGCGACGCCGCAACAACGCGATCGTTTGCAATTTTTGTTCCGTGAAACGTTAATTTCCGTTTATTCAGGCGGTTTGAGCTTGGCAACCGATCAAGTGGTGCGTGTTTTGCCGCACGGTCAAAATGACGGAACGGAAGCCATTGTCCGCACTGGGATGAAGTCTAAGAGCGATAACAGCAAGCCCGAAGTGACGATGGTGTATCGTCTTCGTAACATCAAAGACAAGGGTTGGCAAGTCATTGACGTTAATGTTGAGGGCGTTTGGTTGGTGAGTAACTATCGTAGCCAATATGGCAACATTGCCGCTCAAGAAGGCATTGACGGTTTGATTCGTCGCATGGAAGAGCGCTTAAAGACTGCAAGCAAGTAATAACATTTTCAGGATTTGGGTTGTGTTAATTTCTAAAAAAATTGTCACTCTTAATGATATGAGTGAGTTGGAACCCCAAGCCGAAAAAGCCATTGCGGCCGGTGATGAAGTGTTTGACTGCACAGGCGTTGAACAGGCCGACAGTGCGCTCTTGGCTCTCATTCTTAAGTGGCTGGAATCGGCCCAACAAAAAGGGTTGAGTCCAAAGATTGTTAATCTTCCCGAAGGCATGTGGAGTTTGGCAAAACTCTACGGCGTTCGAGAGTTGATTCGAGCGTATTGTCACAAGGATACGCCTCAAACCCTCTGAAACATTTACGCACACTTTCGGACCTTTGGGTTATTCAAAGGTCCGATTTTTCGTGCAGGATTCTAAGCGTGATCGCCGACTAGTCGGTAAAATCTTTTTGTGTTGAGGTGAGATGCTTCAAAAGCGCAAATGGTGTTGTTGAAGTGCTCACATCGTAAAAGACTTAATAAGTTGAATTGATATGGAAAAACTTAAAGTAACGGGCGGTTGCCGTTTGGCCGGTGAAGTGAAAATTTCGGGCGCTAAAAATGCTGCGTTACCCATTCTTGCGGCAGCTTTGTTAACCGCAGAAGATTTGGTGCTTCACAACGTACCGAAATTGTCTGACATTCGTACGATGAATAAGCTCTTAGCTGGGCTCGGGACCAAAGTCGATAGCCAAGATGAAACGGTTATCTTAAACGCCAAGGATTTGACCACGCTCGAAGCACCTTATGATTTGGTGAAAACGATGCGTGCTTCGATTTTGGTTTTGGGCCCCTTGTTGGCTCGTTACGGAGAGGCTCGAGTGAGTTTGCCGGGGGGCTGCGCGATTGGTGCGCGACCGGTGGATCAACACATCAAGGGCTTACAAGCCATGGGCGCCGAAGTGCATATTGAACACGGTTACGTGGTGGCAAAGGGGCGTTTAAAGGGTGCTCACATTGTGACGGATATGGTTACGGTGGGTGGAACTGAAAACTTGATGATGGCTGCCACCTTAGCCGATGGTGTTACGATTATCGAAAATGCCGCTCGCGAACCGGAAGTGGTGGATTTGGCCAATTGCTTAATTGCGATGGGCGCCAAGATTAAGGGGGCCGGCACGCCGATCATTGAGATTGAAGGTGTTGAGGCTCTTCACGGCGCTACCTACACGGTGCTTCCTGATCGTATTGAAGCCGGTAGCTTTTTGGTAGCCGCATTGATGACGCAAGGGGATGTGACGGTTACGCACGTTTCACCTCACACGCTTGATGTGGTGATGGACAAATTGCGTGAAGCCGGTGGCGAAATTGAGTATGGTGAAGATTGGGTGCGTGCCCGCATTGATCATCGTCCTAAAGCCGTGAATGTCCGTACGGTTCCGCATCCTGGTTTCCCTACCGATATGCAAGCCCAATTCATGGCATTGAATTGTATTGCTGAAGGCACGGGGCGAGTGACGGAGACGATTTTTGAAAATCGCTTCATGCATGTGCCGGAATTGCAACGTTTGGGAGCTAACATCTCTGTTGAAGGTCATACGGCCGTGGTGACGGGGGTTGAAGCCTTGTCTGGAGCCAATTTGATGGCCACGGATTTGCGTGCTTCAGCTAGCCTTGTGATGGCCGCATTGGTCGCCAGTGGTGAAAGTATCGTTGATCGAATTTATCACCTCGATCGCGGATATGACCATATGGAGTTGAAATTGTCCAAACTTGGTGCAAAGATAGAACGTATTTCGTAATAAAGGAAAGTAAGCATGCAAGACTGTATTTTCTGCAAGATCATCCGCGGTGATATTCCGTGTAAGAAGGTCTATGAAGACGAAGATGTTTTGGCCTTCCATGACATCAATCCGGCTGCGCCGATTCATTTTCTGTTGATTCCGAAGAAACATTTGGAGTCTTTGGCTCATGCACAACCCGAAGATACGGCACTTTTGGGTAAAATGCTTGCGCTTGTTCCGCAATTGGCTTTAGAGCAAGGTTGCGCTAATGGTTTCCGCACCGTGATCAATACAGGTCGCGATGGCGGACAAGAAGTGGGACATTTACATATTCACGTTATGGGCGGACCGCAACCGTGGCCGCGTAGGAGTTAATAGCATGGGTAGCTTTTCCATCTGGCATTGGTTGGTTGTTTTATTGATCGTTGTGCTTGTGTTCGGTACGGGCAAGTTGAAGAACTTGGGTCGCGATTTAGGTAGCGGTATCAAGGGCTTTAAGGAAGGTCTCAATGAAGGCCAAGCCGAAGCTAAAGCTGAAGACACCAAGCAAGTGACGAATCAATCTGCTTCAGCCGAAGCCATTGACATCCAAGCTAAAGACAAGACTGAAACGAAGTAATTTTCAGTGGGTAAGAGCCCTTTTTGGGCTCTTGCTGGTTGATTAGTTCATTCATGTTTGATTTTGGATTTACCGAACTGTTGGTGATCGGCGTTGTTGCGCTGGTCGTTCTTGGTCCCGAGCGTATGCCCGAAGTGGCACGTACGGCGGGGCGTTTGTTGGCCAAAGCTCAGGGCTATATCTCTCAAGTCAAAAATGACTTTGATAAAGAAACGCAGCTCTCAGAAGTGAAAAAACTTCGTGAGCAGTTTGCTTCGCAGGCGGCGAGCCTTCGCAGTTCTTTAACGGAAGTGCAAAGTACGCTTGAAAGCGAAACGCAAGCGGTCAATTCTGCACTGAAGCAAAATGCCTCCCAAGAGGTTGCGACCAAGGATCCCTATGCCGAATTCAATCAAAGCGAAGCGACGTTACCGAAGCCCGCCAAGCGAACTTCGTCATTTCGTACCAATAATCCCTTTGGTTGGAACTTGGGTGAGTCTACGGAAGACAGTTTCCAATCTCAGTACGTTCCTAAACGTTATAAGCCCTCGGCCTCGCTTGATGACGTTGTCAGTGAGCTCGAAGAGTTGCGTCAGCAACTGGCTTTACCACGCAAGGCAATGAGTGGTTATAACCGACGTTATGCGCCTCGTGCACGTGTTAATCGTCCGCGTATTTACCGTTAAATATTTTGTATGGCAACCGAGAAATTACCCCTCGAAACCTCCGAAGACGAGTTGGTTGATCGAGAGCAACCTCTGATGGAGCATCTTCTGGAACTTCGCACGCGCGTTGTTCGAGCTTGTGCTGCCGTCTTGATTGTGTTCTTGTGTCTGTCACCTTTTATGAAGCAAATTTTTGACTTCTTGAGTTTGCCTTTGATGGCAGCACTTCCTCAAGGTGTCAAGATGCTCTCTACGGGCGTTGTTGCTCCGTTTTTTGTCCCCTTGAAGGTCACGCTTTTTTTGGCCTTTTTGATTTCGTTGCCGATCGTTTTATACCAATTGTGGGCATTTGTTGCGCCAGGGTTGTATAAGCGTGAAAAGCGCCTCGTTTGGCCGATCCTTTTCTCAAGCTTGCTGATGTTTGCTTTGGGGATGCTTTATTGCTATTTCGTGGTGTTTCGTATGGTCTTTATGTTTATCGCAGGCTTTAGCCCCGATAGCGTAAATTTCGCCCCTGATATTGATGCCTACTTTGGTTTTGTTATTTCCATGTTCTTAGCTTTCGGCATGACGTTTGAAGTGCCGATCGTGGTGATGGTTCTTAATCGAATGGGTGTGGCACATTACGAAACTCTCGTGAAAGTTCGTCCGTACGTCATCGTGGGGGCATTTATTATTGCCGCTATTGTGACGCCCCCTGATGTGTTAAGCCAATG
This sequence comes from uncultured Sutterella sp., assembly GCA_905206345.1. Taxonomy (GTDB): domain Bacteria; phylum Pseudomonadota; class Gammaproteobacteria; order Burkholderiales; family Burkholderiaceae_F; genus Aphodousia. Next base: position 29,602 of record CAJLGW010000003.1, read on the forward strand.
CCTTTTGGCATTGCCATTAGTGATTCTTTATCAAGTTGGTCTTTGGATGGTGAAGCTCTTTGGGAAAACTGCTCCAGAGACTGACTCCGAATAGACCGATTAAAAAGGCCTCCAAGGGCGGCTTTTTTGCAAATTAATATGTGAGGCTTGCTATGCAGTGTGATGATCTCCTAGGCGCTTTAAATGCGTTTTTGAAACCAGAGCTCTTTAAAGACTATGCGCCCAACGGTTTACAAGTGCAAGGGAAGTCTGAAATCAAGAAAATCGTGACGGCCGTGAGCGCTACGCAAACAGTGATTGATCGTGCGGTCGAACTTCAAGCCGATGCGCTTTTGGTTCACCATGGTTGGTTTTGGAAGGGTGAAAATCCGTGTATTGTTCGCACGAAGCATCGTCGATTGAAGACTCTTTTGAGTGCCGACATCAATTTAATCGGTTACCACTTGCCCCTTGACGCTCATCCAGAGATTGGTAACAACGCTCTGCTAGGCAAACTTTTAAATGCTCAAAACTGCATGCAGACCTCAGAGGGAAACTTCTTGTGGATGGGCGAGATTGCACCTAAGACGTTAGAGCAATTGACGCAATATTTGTCTGAACAATTATCTCGTGAAGTACTTGTTTTAGGAAATCGGACGGGTGACATTACTCGTGTTGCGTGGTGCAGTGGTGCGGCGGAAAATTTCTTTGAAGATGCGATTACTGCAGGCGCTCAAGTCTATATCAGCGGAGAAGCGGCTGAACGCTCAACGCACATGGCCCGAGAAAGCGGCGTTCCCTATTTGGTGTGTGGGCATCATGCAACGGAACGTTTGGGTATTCGTGCGTTAGGTAACTGGATTGAAGAAACATTGGGAATTGAGTGCATTTTTGTTGATGATGACAATCCTCTTTAAATGTAGATAACCATTTGAAAATAAAGAACAAAAGCGCCATTTAATGGCGTTTTTGTTTTGAACCCATTAAAATGGATATGTTGGAATTAGCATCGTTATTGGCCGGCGAAGGGTGGTGTGCTTACCTATAGACAATTCGCCGAACACCAAACAGATTAGGAGTCAATAAATGATTTTATATTCTGGTTCGACTTGTCCGTTTTCTCATCGTTGTCGTTTCCTTTTGTATGAAAAGGGCATGGACTTTGAGGTCAAAGACATCGATGTCGGCAATGTACCGCCGGAAATCCTAACCATGAATCCTTATGGTGAAGTGCCGGTGTTGGAAGAACGTGAGTTTTTCCTCTATGAGTCGAACATCATTTGCGAATACTTGGATGAACGTTTCCCGCATCCGCAATTAATGCCGGCTGAGCCCGTTCATCGTGCTCGGGTTCGTTTGTTCTTGTTTAATTTCGAACGTGAATTATTCAGCTATATGAAGACGCTTGAATCTCGTCAGGCTGTTGATTCTGCAAAGAACTTGGCCCGTAGCCGCATTCGTGAGCAATTGATCGCGATGGCACCGCTTTTTGTCAAGAATAAGTACATCTTTGGTGATGAATTCACGATGCTTGACGTAGCAATGGCTCCGCTTTTATGGCGCTTGGAAGTCTATGGTATTGAATTACCGAAGTCTGCTGCTCCGTTGCAAAAGTACGCAGAACGCTTGTTCTCGCGTCAATCCTTCATTGACTCGATGACGCCGTCTGAAAAAGTTATGCGTCGTTAAGATGCGTTAGAGAGAAGTTATGGCAAGAGCTTCAATTAAATCGTATTTGATCCAATCCATTTGGAACTGGTGTAACGACTACGGTCTGTCGCCTTACATCGTTGTTAATGTTGACGATAACTGCACCGTACCGATGGAATTTGTTCAGGATGGCCGAATTGTTTTCGACATTTCTGCCGAAGCAACGCATAGTTTGGCTTTTGAAGAAGATGCGATTCGCTTTGAGGCTCGCTTTGGCGAGAAGGCTATGCAATGCTATGTGCCTTATCGCAATGTTGCCGGTATGTTCCCGCAAGAAGAGCCTTCAAAGGGGATGATGTTTTCTCCGGATATGGACGAGCCTGAGGAAATTAAACCTAAAGCCCCCACGCCGATCTTTTCTCGTGTAAAATAGCGCCTCTTGCCCCAATAGCTCAGTTGGTAGAGCAATCGCCTTGTAAGCGATAGGTCGTCTGTTCGAGTCAGTCTTGGGGCACCATATACCAATCCGCACCCGTCCAACGGCGTGCGGATTTTTCTTTATTTATCAATACTTACAGCTATTTTAGCCATTTATATTGTCCGAGGGCGTCCGAGGAAATAGTATCCTAGATAGTATCCTGATGGATAGGTAGGGGGGGCTATTTACTTCAGGATACTATGTTTATCTATTTACTAATAAGGGCAGGCAATGGCGAGACGTATCGTACAACCGATGACCGATAAGGCACCAAATTTTTGAATCCGCACGCGTGTATAACGTTGTGCGGATTTTTGTTTTATCTGTCACTAATCTCTGACCTCCTCTTCAACTATATGTGTAAATCATCAAATGTACAAATGTGTTAATAAGCCGTTTTTCGGAATAGCCATATTTCTCGTGAGGTTAGAGTTATACAAAATGATAAATCTACCTATTTCTAATAAAATCAAATACTAATAACGACCGATTGAAATGTAAAAAAAGATCAAATACGCAAATAAACATATGGTAAAATACAGAGAAACACAAATGTACATTTATTGATTCTAAAGGAATGTCATGAAAGTCATTAGTATCTTGAATCAAAAGGGCGGCGTCGGTAAGACGACGATTTCTGTTAATCTGGCTTCTGCCATCGCAAAGAAGGGCAAGTCGGTTCTTTTAGTCGATGCGGATCCCCAAGGGTCAGCACTAGATTGGTTTGCCAGTCGCTCCGACGAAATGGAGCCTTTGTTCCCGGTTGTGGGTTGCGCAAAGCCCAATTTACATAAAACCATTCCGGATCTCGGAAAAGGTCGAGATGTGGTTGTGATTGACGGTGCGCCTCGTGTGACGGATTTGGCACGTGCAGCCATTATGGCCAGTGATTTGGTTTTGATTCCGGTTCAGCCGAGTCCTTACGACGTTTGGGCCGCTGAAGAAGTGGTCAAACTGATTAAAGAAGCTCAGATCTATCGTCCTGAAATTCAGGCAGCGTTTGTGATTAATCGCAAGATTGCTAAAACGGCGATTGGCCGAGATATTGTTGACGCATTAGAGGGCTTCGAAATTGAAGTACTCGACTCAACGCTTTCTCAACGCGTCGTTTATGCCGAATCGGCTGCGGTCGGTGTGGCAGTGTTTGAGCAAGATTCCAAGAGTTACGCTACGCGTGAAGTAAATCGCTTGGCAAAAGAAGTTCTTAACGTTTTGGGAGAATAATTATGGCATCAGGAAAGAAAGTAATGTTTTCAAAGCCGCGTCAAACCTCTGCTGCAGATATGGCAAAGATGGATGAATGGGTTAGTTTGGGTGCAGAGGAAACGCACGTTGAAGTGAGTTCTAAACCCGTTTTGAAGACGCCGGAAACGAAAGTTCGTATGAAACGTTTGTCGATGGATTTGCCCGAAGAAATGCACAAGGACTTGATGAAATACTGTGTTGATCACGGAACAAAGGCCTCTGTTTTGGTTCGCGATCTTCTTCAAAGAAAGATCTATCGTTAATTGAACATGCAACATATGTACAAAACAACAAAAGAACAAATGATAATTTGTTGTACATAATGTTATTTCAATAAAAACAAAAGCTTGTATAGCCGCTACAAACTATTAAGTTGTAGCGGTTATTTATTGATATGTTGAAATGAACAAATGACCAAATGTGATAATGAGTTATAGATTGTTTGATTTAGAAGTGCTTTTCTCTGCGCAGTAGTTCTTATCGTTTTCTGCGTAAAAGTGAGTTATAGTGAACAACGATCATTGGAGTATCAGATGCAATTATTAGAGCACGAGAAAAGATTTCAAACGATGGAGTTATCCGCACGATTTCATGCTGTGAGTGTGGAGATTTGTCGCGACTATCCGAGAGCTTTTATGCGCGCTCATTCCGTGGCGACATTGTTAATGGATGTGGGGGCAGATGAAAGTGACGTGGTTTTGGGAATGGTTTGCTCGACGGGAGCCTGGAGCTCTGTTGAAATCAGATTATCGGAAGCAAAAGCCGCGGGTCGAATTCGTATTTTCTTCGGTGTCGTTGAAGAGGAGCCAGAGTACGAACAGTACGTCATGGAAGATTCGCAATTAACATCTGAGGATCGTTTGATTGTTGATGCTATTTTCGCTTGCCGGTTGCGTGAAGCCATTGATTATTACAGCCACAAGCAAACGGTTCCATTGGGGCGTGAAGCAGAAGTCATCGAAGATTTGATTAATCGTTATTTTGTTGCTCGTGAGTACTTGGGTGAGACGTTATTGTCTAAGAACGTTGATCGCTATTTGCGAGATTTGGCTGCGCTCTTGCCTTATACGCCGTTGATGCTATTGGATGAGTGTGATGTTTATTGTCTTAAGGGATCGTTGCCACCGATTTTGATGCAGATTGTCGATTGCTTAGGCTTTTATCGTTATCAAGATGCCAAAGGACTTTACATCGCAGGGATTAAACTGCAGCAAAATGAAGATTTATTGCGTCTGGTGGGTTTGATGAGTGCGCATTGGGTGGATTTGGAGATTAAGAAGAATCCTTGCGCTTTTAGTGCGATCGATTGGTATCGATTAGATGATGAAAAACTCGATGCTGATCAGCGTCATGCACGTGATTTCTGTCAGAAATTATTTGCGTTAGCACCGAATCCGTTTAATTTTGAAGCATTCATGGTGCAGGTTCGCTATTTCTAAGTTTTTGAGAGGTTTGTATGGTCAATGTATTGGTATTTAGTCCGACGGGAAATTCAGAGCTAGTGGCTTTGACGGTTGCATCTGAATTGGGGGAAAAAGTTAATGTTGTCGATTTAACCAAAACGCATCTGATGGTAGAAACGTTTGATCCGAAGGATCCTATGGTGATAGCGGGGCCGGTTTTTGGTGGATGTTTACCTTCTTTGATGGTTGAGAGATTAAAGAGCTTTTCTTTCAATGGTGTCAAAGTCATTACTTTGGTTACTTACGGTAATAGAGCCTTTGAAGATGCGCTGTTAGAACTCAATAACACAGTGTCTGAACTCGGTGGCACACCGATTGCAAGCGCCGCCGTTGTCGCACGTCACTCGATGGTGCCGACTGTCGCACAAAATCGTCCCTCTGATGTCGATTTGACGAATTTGAAGGCCTTTGCTCGAATGGCTAAGAAAAAGCTCTCTCAAACGGAATTTGATGCCTTAAAAGTGCCAGGTGACTTTCCCTATCACTCTTGGACGAAGTCGCCACTGACACCGATCATTGACGGAAATTGCGTGAAGTGCGGTCAGTGCGTCAGGTTGTGTCCTGTGGGGGCAATTGATGCAAATGATCCTTCAAAGGTCGATGCCGAGAAATGCATTTTGTGCATGCGCTGTGTGTTTGTTTGCTCTCAAAAATCTCGTGTCTTGCCTGAGCCGGTAAGGGTTATGATTGGTCAAAAATTAGCGCCTGTCGCTGCTATTCATAGAGATAATGAATTCTTTCTCTAAATAATAAAAGGCTTTGATTTTTCAAAGCCTTTTATGAATCAAATGTACAAATTAACAATTGTTCAAATGTTTTATTGTTGTAATGAATGAAACAATAAATGTTAATTTCAATGATCGGACTTAATACCTGCGCCGCACATCGTGATTAATGTATCGGGCGTACGTCCGTGAAGTTCGCAGTAGTGAACGTAGGCAGCGTAGTTGGCTGCAGTTGTATGCTCGCAATAGATGCCACGACGAGCAATTTCGTGACGGCACTTCAAAATCAAATCTTCCGGAGCCGTCACCACTTCAATGTTGTGACGAGCAATCATGTCGAGCACTTCTTTCCCGCGCATCGGTTTACCGATGGCGATACCTTCTGCCATCGTCGGTTGCGGGGTCACGGAAGCGGGTTCATTGAGACCTTGTTGTTGAGCTTGATAGAGCGGATCGCACAACTCACTTTGAAGAGCAATGACATTTGGGAAATGGTCAATGGCGCCGCTTTCGTGAAGGTGCTCTAAGGCCTTAATCGCACCGATAAACAAAGTACCGTTACCGACAGGAATGACAATATTTTCAGGAATGCGTTTGAGTTGTTCAAACACTTCGTAGATATAGGCCTTCATCCCTTCATAAAAATAAGGGTTATAGACGTGATTGGCGTAGTAAGCACCACGTTCTTTGACTTGGCTACGACAGACATCGGCACAGTGATCACGTGTACCTTCAATGACATGAACTTGAGCACCGTGGGATTCAATCATGGTGATCTTTTTCGGACTCGTGCCTTCGGGAACGTATATTTCGCAATCGATTCCGGCTCGAGCACAATAGGCTGCAACACTATTGCCTGCGTTGCCGCTCGAATCTTGAACACAATGCGTAACACCAATGCTCTTACAGTGTGCGACAAGCGTTGCCGCGCCACGATCCTTAAAGGAGAGCGTTGGCATGGTGTAGTCCATTTTGAACATCACATCGTCGTTAAAACGAATGACCGGAGTCATCCCTTCACCCATGGTGATAGAACGCCACGTTTGATCGTCGTCCATTGCCATAAATGCACGGTAACGGAATTGACTCCATTCATTGCGATCAATTAACTTTTCATCCCAAGCCGGGGCTTTAAAATCGAGCTCAAAAAGACCTCCGCATTCGCAACGCGGGGTTTTAGTTGTGGTGGGTGTTTTTTTACCGCAGTGGGTACAGACAAACTCTAAAGCCATTGTGTTACTCCTTGATTTCTGCAATTGCTTCGATTTCAACCAAACAGCCGAAATGCAATGTGGTCGTTGAGACAATCACTCGCCCGGGTTTGTGATCACCGAAGAACTCTGCATAGACCTCATTGATCGGGCCCCAGTATTGAACATCCGGCGTATAAACACGGCAAAACACGACTTGATCACGGCGCACACCTGCAGCTTTTAAAACACGATCGACATTATTGAGTGCCAAGCGGGTGTGGTCTTTAATATTGCCTTGACAGACCTCGCGGGTATCGGGATCAATGGACAATTGACCGGAAACATACAGCGTACCGTTACTGATAACACCGGCACTGTAATGGCCCTTATTTTCGCCCTTAAAATCGGGGGTGATGATTTGCATGGTGTTCTCTCCTAAGAGTGTCCAAGTTATTCAATAGCTACATTTTCAACCCAAAAGCCACAAAAAGAATCAGGGATTGTCACGACTTAGTGTAATAACCCTAGTTAACGCTTTCGTTTGTGGGGTTAATGGGTGCAAAATTAATTCTTATTTACCTCGGAGATTTTGCCATGAGTGATGCGCATTCGGTTTTCAGTTATATGCAAGCCCATGAATCGGAGTTTAGTGAGCTTCGTCATGATTTCCACCGCTTCCCTGAAACGGGTTTAGATCTTCCGAAAACAGCCGATCGTATCGTTGATACACTCAAGCTCTACGGTGTTGATGAAATCCATACCAATATCGGTCATAGTGGCGTTGTTGCTGTTGTTTCAGGTCGTACACCGTCAGAAAAATGGGTTGGTATTCGTGCCGACATGGACGCCTTGCCGTTACCGGAAAAAGCACAACACGATCACCCCTCAGAAGTTCCCAATTGCACGCACGCTTGCGGTCATGACGGCCACATTACGATGGCATTGGCTGCCTGTAAGTACCTTTGTGAGCATCGTGATGAATTTGACGGTACGGTTGCTTTCATCTTCCAGCCGGGTGAAGAAGGCTATGCTGGTGCACGCTTAATGATTGAAGACGGACTTTTTGAAAAGTTCCCGATTGCTGAAGTTTATGCGACGCACGGTGAACCCGCCGATCCTGTTGGAACCATCGGTATCGGTACCGGTTATATGATGGCTAGCGCTGACATTTTTGATGTCGCAGTCGAAGGCAAGGGTGGCCATGGTGCACGTCCTCATGAAGCCATTGATAGCGTTTTGGTTGCTGCTCAAATTGTCGTGGCAGCACAATCGATTGTGAGCCGTAATGTCGATCCCTTAAAGGGCGCTGTGGTGACTTTTGGTGCGTTGCTTGCTGGTGATGAAAAGGGCTCAAGTGTATTGCCGCAAAAAGCGAAAATGGTGGGTACGTGCCGTAGTTTTGAACCTGAAGTCCGAGACCTTGTTGAAGAACGCTTGAAGCTTGTTGTGGAAAACGTGGCTCAAGCCTATGGAGCCAAGGCAGAACTTCACTATACGCGTCTTTATCCGTCGCTCTACAGCCACCCGCAACAAGCTCAAGCCTTAAAGACGGTGGTTCAAGAGTGGTTGGGTGAAGAGGCCTTGCGTCCCGTGTATCCTCAAATGATTGCTGAGGATTTCTCTTTCATGATGAACGCCCGTCCGGGTTGCCTCTTTAGAACCGGTTTGATGGATGAAGAGCATCAAGCAAGTCTTCACCACAACACATTTGACTTTAACGATAAAGCCATTAAATACGGTGCAACGGTCTTTGTGACCAATGCAATTAATCGATTGAAAGTACTTAACGGCTAAAACAAATTTGGGCTACCTTTCGGTAGCCCAAAATGTTTTGAAAAACGGTTAGCTTTGAGGCCAAGCTTCAATGAAGAAATCAATGATGGTATCCAGCCCGCCGAATTCAACATGGTAGTGGGCGGCGTCTCTGACAATGGGTTTGGCGTGATAGGCAACGCCGATCTTCGCTGCGCCCAACATTTTTAAGTCGTTGGCGCCATCGCCGACAGCAATAGCGTTATCAAGTTTTGTGTGGTTGAGCATGCATAAAACGGCAAGCGCATTGCGTTTTCCTGATGCATCGATAATCTCACCACCGGCTGGCCCTGTGACTTCTCCCGAGAGCTTATCTTCCTTATCAAAGACAAGTTCGTTGCAAAGATAGTTATCCATTCCCAAACGCTCGCAAACATCACGTGCGATGTCAGAAAAACCGCCCGAAATGATGTAAGTTTTTATGCCGTTTGCTTTCAGAAATTCCATTAAACGCAAGGCACCCGGCATTAATACAGCATGAGAAACCGTTGTGTTGATAACATCGCGAGTTGCGCCCTTTAAAAGGTGAGAGCGCTGACGAAGGAAATCTGCAAATTCAAAATGGCCTTGCATGGCCAATTCGGTCATTTGAGAGACTTTTTCACCCACGCCAATTTGCATCGCAATGTCATCAATGCATTCCAAGTCAATCAGAGTGCTATCCATGTCAAATGCGGCCACATGAATTTCTTTAATGGAGAGCCCCGCTTTGACGAGATTGGCATCAAGCTGGGCTTTTTGTGCGCGCTCTTGAATCTCAATAGCCTCTTCAAAGGACAATTGACAAACTCTTAACGCATTGTCTTTTTCCCAGACTGTTTTGCCCTGAATTTGAGAGCGAAAAAGAGGAGCGTTTTGCCCATGAATAACGAGATCAAACATGAATAACATCCTTTTTTAAATGCTTTTTGAGAGTGTCTTCTCGAGCACCTTCTAAAACGTAGATACACTCACAATAGTGAGCTCGAATCAAATATTGAGAATACTTTCCGTATTGTAGGCTCAGACGCTCAAGAACATAAGAGGAACTTGTTTGCTCCCCGCAAAGCGCCTCTTTAAGAACACGAGCCTTTAACGGTTTTTCTCCGGCATCCTTTTGATCCAAAAGTCCCAAATGCGTCATGACTGTCATTGCAAAGTCATCGTGAGCAGCAGGAACTTGATGTTCTTTGGGAGCGGTACTAAAAAGATTGCCGTTGATGGCTAACATGGCACGAATTTCACAAGGCAACAACCCGCCTTGATTGCCACAACCAATATCACTGTCACCCCCATCAATTGAGTAACCACTTTGCGGGTCGTTATGAAGGACGATGCGCAAATCAGCGCCTTGGCGATGGTCGCTCGAAAGTAAGTGTTCAGAGAACGTTCCTGCGACTTTACCTTCTGTGCTTGATGAGCATTGTAGAGTCGGTTGAGAGAAAATCATGCCCACTTCCGGAGTTTGCATTAATATGTCTCGAATTTGACCGATTTTGTCCTGAATTTCAGGGTTAATCCACAAGCCGATAGCGTAGCTGCCCACGACGACAATGTCAGCGTCTTGAGGGTTTGCGCCGTTACGAATATCGGTACCGGTAAGAACAGAAAAGCCTGCGTTTTTTAGGACAGAAGTCACATCGAAATACTCGGCGATTTCTGAGTGGCCATGGTCAGACATGGTGACGAGTTGAATACCAGCGTCTTTGCCTTCTTTTCCCCACCAATGAAGAATTTTTTCAAAGGCTTGATCGGCATTTTTCCGAGCTTCTCGAGTCTTGTCATGCCAGATGCCAAATTTGTGACTGGAGTGATCGGGTTCGCCAAACCATAAGACCGTCACGTCTCCCAGGCCTCTTGGAATTTCATAGTTAAAGAAAATGTCGCAAAGCAATTCATTGCCTTTGAAATCGGGGACTGCCAAGGGGATCCCCGATCAGACGATTGCGTGTCAAATACCATGCCGTAGACGTTGGCGATCGGACCACCGATGACATTGACTTTGCCGTCAGAAGACAAGGGCTTGATTTGATCAGGCGGTACTTCCGTGATGATGTCAAATTCACCGGAGCGCAAACCGGCGACACGGGCAGAGAGTTCAGGTACTTCGACAAAACTGACCTTTTGTGCCGCGCCCTTGTCACCCCAGTATTGATCGTTGCGAAACAATTCCAAGCGGTTAGAGGTTTTGAAAGAAACGATCTTATAGGGGCCGGAACCAATGGGTTTCTTTACCCATTTTTCCCAAGAGCCGGCTTTTTTGGAATCGTCCTCAGAAATGATTTCAGACATGCGGGCAGAAAAGCGCAACTAAGGGATCAGGCGTTTTCATCGTCACGCGCACGGTGTAATTGTCAATCTTTTTGACGCTCTTTAAGCCACCGAGAAAATCCCAGGCGGGACGCCCCGGGGCTTTTTCGCTACTGAAGCGTTCAGGGCCAAAAGAAAAGACAACGTCATCGGCGGTAAAGGGGGTGCCATCATGGAACTTTACGTCGTGACGAAGTTTGAATTCCACCGTATCGGCCGAAATACGTTTCCAAGAAAGAGCCAAGTCGGGCTCAAGTGCGCCGGTTTTGCTGTTGGCACGAATCAAGGTGTCATAGACAGAAGACATCACGCGGTCGATCGCATTGTTATTAATCCCTTGCGGTTCAACCGTCGTGGGTAAAAGCGGCATGGCAATGACCATGTTTTGTGCACTAGCCCAAGCGTTTTGACCGAGTAAGGCACAAGAGGCTAACAACGTAGCGATAGCGGTTTTTCTCAATTGTTTCGACATAAATTGCTCCATCGTTCAATGTCCCTGTAATTTTGAGGAGCATTTATGTCAGGATTAAGACAAGTCAGTGAAGATTTAATAACGATAGACTTGTCTTTTTGGCAGTATTTAACCTATTGAAAAAATAATGAAAAATTTTCTTATTCCATAAAATAATGGTTGCAAAAATTGTCATTTTGATGACACAAAAGTCACGATTGTGACGATGGCGATAACGGGAAATTCGCAGGCCGTCTCTCAAAGGTTGGAACAATGCGCAAGAGTTCATTTTTCCACCATTGGACAAGTTTGGACTCCGTTTGATCAGGGCGAACCAAGAGCATTAATCGTTCGGGAGGCATTGAAATGCCTTCGGTTTGAATTTCAGAAACTTTACGGGCCAAGTTGGGGTTCAAGGCAAGTTGCCGTTGGGGTAAAACCGTCCAACCGACGTTTTTAGCAGCAAGAGAAAGTGCCCACGCACCGGAATTCACTTCCCAAGGATCGTCACTCAAAATGACAGGAGGCGGGGACTCAGGGTCTCGAGCCGTGACAACCATTTGGCGATAGGCTCTTAAATCGTTAACCGTTGCGGGCTGGCGGGTTTGTAGCGGGTGTTGGAGACCGGCAATAACCGATACCGGGAATTGTGCGATTTCAAAAGCTGGGCACTCAAATTGAGTGGCATTGGAAAACACAATGGCCATGGCCATTTCGGTGTTTTTGAAAAACCAGTTCACATCAAACGCATTCAAGCTTTCAATTTGCACACGCAATTGCGGATGGGTGACGGAGAGCTTCTCAAAAAGTCCCATGATGGCGTTGTTGCCCAACGAGTGGTCTAACCCAATGTGTAAGCTCAAGGGTACGTCGCCATAGATTTGCTTGGCGCGCAGATCAAAGCGTGCGTACTCTTTAATAACGTGCTTGGCGTAGGGAAGAAGTTGTTCACCTTGCTCGGAGAGAATCGGTCGGTGGCTTCTGACAAAAAGTCGATAACCAAGTTCAGCCTCCATGTTGGCAATGTGGGTGGAAATCACCGATTGTGCACGACCGAGTTCACGAGCGGCGGCCGAAAATGAACCTTCTTGGGCTGCGTAGACAAAGGATTTCAATTCGTCGATGTCAATTCCCATGATTTTCTCCGACATTGAGGCGTAAGGACAACTCTATTGATCAGATAGCAACTTGCCCCCGCTTTCATTGCCCTCACCCTATAGATGGGTTTCGACCGGAGGTGCTATCAATCTATAGTGTATCAAAAATTTGATGGAATCAATCTCGTAATATCAAATAATTAGGTAGATAATTGACGGCAAGTCATTCATGTTTAAGGCTTATATGTCGTTCAAAAATTGGGATATTTACGCGGGTTATGCCGGCTTTTTCACAGCCGGTTTTACTATCGCTGCTTGGGCACCTCTTATTCCGTTCGTCAATGATGCGCTTCAAGTCGGTCCGATGAAATTCGGTCTTTTGTTGTTGATGTTGGGCGTGGGCTCTGTTTTAGGCATGCCGCTCGCTGGTTGGTTGTCTTCTCGATTAGGAAGCCGCCGTGCGATTGCCATTTCAGGCTACTGGTCTTGTCTTTCCTTGGTGCTTTTGGCTTGGACACCGAGTTACCTCTTTGAGTGCGTGGCGCTTTTCTCCTACGGTGTGGCGTTGGGGTGCTTAGAAGTCTCCGTGAACCTTTACGGTGCTGCGCTTGAAAAAACGCACCAATCTCGACAAATGTCCGGTATGCACGCTTTTTATAGTATCGGTGAAGTCTCTGCTGCCATTTGCGTGAGTTTGGCATTAAGTCTTGGTTTTAATATGTGGTGGGCAACGGCCTTTTGGATGGGGGTTTTAAGCGTCTTATTGACCTTTGCTTTGCCTCACGTCTCTTCGGCAACGCTTGTCAATCAAGAGTCTGCTCCTTTTGCGATGCCCAAGGGCCCGGTGATTATGTTGGCAGCCCTTTGTGCTGTTGTCTTCTTGGCTGAAGGGGCGATGCTCGACTGGAGTGCACTCTTTTTACAAGAGCATGTCCAAATGCCGCTGGAAAACGCCGGTGTCGGTTACACGGTATTTGTGATTGCGATGGCCATTGCCCGATTGTTCGGTGACCGTATCGTCACGCAATTGGGGGCTGTGAAGGTCGTGTGGGGCGGTGCTGTGATGATGGTAGGTGCCTTAACGGCCATGGTGATGATTCCGAGTTTGACTGTGTGCTTGGTGGCGCTTTTCGTGATGGGTTTAGGCATTGCCAATATTGCGCCCTTGATCATTTCAGCGGCCTCTCGCCAAAAGCGTATGCCTGCGTTACCCGCAGTGACCGCTGTGACGACGATCGGTTACTTTGGTTTGATGGCCGGTCCCGCCATTTTGGGTTTCATCGGGGAATACTTCTCGATTGCGATGGCGTTCTTGTTTATCGCTGCGTTACTGACGGTAGCCACGTGGTGGACGCGATCGATTCGCTATTGCTTGTAAGATTTTTAAAGTTCATCGACGCGCGTTTGGAAATTAATTTTTCAAGCGCGCTTTTGTTATGCGGTCGTTACCACCCAAGTCTTTGAGTGTTTCAACATTTTCCCAAAAGGTGTCAGAAAAGAGTTTTCTCACGGCCTCGCCTTGATCCCAACCATGCTCAATGGCAAGAAGGCCGCATGCATTAAGATGCTCGGGAGCACCCTCAATAATCTTTTGAATGTCCGTCAGACCATCTGCTCCATCGGTTAAAGCACTGATAGGTTCAAATGTTAAATTGTTCAAATGTACATCTGTGCTTTCGATGTAAGGGGGGTTACTTACAATGATGTCAAAGCGCTGCTTATTGGGTAGGGCGTCGTACCAAGAGCCTTGAGAAAAATGAACATTGGCACCCAAGGAAGACGCATTGGTTGCGGCAACGTCAAGTGCTTTCTCACTATAGTCCGTAGCCCAAACGTGAAGGTAGGGAAGTTCAAGCGCAAGCGTAATGGCAATGCACCCTGAGCCCGTCCCCATATCAAGAAGGGTTTGAGCGGGGTGTGTTTTCACTTCTTCTAATACCAGCTCAATGAGAGTCTCGGTATCCGGTCTTGGTATGAGAACGTTAGGATTGACGCGGAAAGGTCGAGAGAAAAATTCTTGAGTACCCACGATATAGGGGAAAGGTTCGCCCTTTTCTCGACGAGCCACCAAACTTAAGAAGCGCTCAAGCGTATCGTCATCCAATTCGTCTTGGTCGTGCGCAATGAGAAAGGTGCGTGGCTTATTCAGACAAAAGCAAAGCAAAAGCCTCGCATCAAAGCGATCAATTCTTTGCGAGGCTTCTACTAAGATTTGGCGAATCGTTGCCATGCGAATTATTCACCCATTTGAGCCAATTGCTCGATTTGGTGTTCGGTGGTAAGGGCGGAGATGATTTCGTCCAAGTCACCGTCCATAATGAAGTCGAGCTTATAGAGCGTCAAATTGATGCGGTGATCGGTCACGCGACCTTGCGGATAGTTGTACGTACGGATACGTTCACTGCGGTCACCGGAACCCACGAGGCTCTTACGGGTGCTGGCTTCTTGAGCTTGTTGTTTGGCCACTTCATTGGCCGTGATACGAGAAATCAACACACTCATGGCTCGGGCCTTGTTTTCATGCTGACTACGTTCGTCTTGGCATTCCACCACGGTACCCGTCGGGATGTGCGTAATACGCACGGCAGAGTTCGTTTTTTGCACGTGCTGACCACCGGCACCCGAGGCACGATAGACGTCAATACGAAGGTCTGCGGGGTTAATTTCCACCTCACCGATTTCGTCCATTTCGGGCAAGATAGCGACCGTGCAAGCAGAGGTGTGCACGCGACCTTGGCTTTCCGTTTCGGGGACGCGTTGAACGCGGTGACCGCCACTTTCGAACTTTAATTTCGAGTAGGCGCCGGCACCGATCACACGGACGATCACTTCGCGATAGCCACCCAAGTCGCTTTCGTTGGCAGAGACAATTTCAGTGCTCCAGCCTTGACGTTCGGCGTAGCGGGTGTACATACGGAAAAGGTCGCCGGCGAAGATGGCGGATTCATCACCCCCCGTGCCAGCACGAATTTCCAAATAAATGTTCTTGCTGTCGTTGGGGTCTTTGGGCAAAAGCATGACTTCTAAGTCGTGCTCAAGCGTTTGCAAATGTTCCTTACCGTCATCAATTTCGGTTTGTGCGAATTCGGCCATGTCCGGATCGTCAAGCATTTCGATGGCCGTTTCAATATCACTTTCCGTCGTTTCGTACTCTTTCATTTTCAAAACGACAGGTTCAATTTCCGCACGCTCACGGGACAAGTCGCGGAAGCGATTCATGTCATTGGCAGCGTCGGGGGCAGCCAACATGGCATCGATTTCTTCTAATCGACGGCCAAGGCGGCTTAATTTGGCTCTCATGGACTCTTTCACTGGTGTTTCCTAACGATTGAAATTTCAAATAAAAATATAAATCGGGCTTGATGTTACTTGAGCTTAAGACGTGACGCAAATTTTTTCTAGGGAAAGTGCCGTCAGGGCTGAGAAAGGGAGAAAAATTTCTTAAAATTTAAAAAGATTCATCTCAATTCATTTCCCCATGGGCCAACAAAATAACCTTACGATTCCGACGAACGAAGAGCGTATTTTGGCTGCCGTTGAGCGAGCCAAACGACACGTTGCCAGACAAGCCCTTTTGTCGGCAGGAACTACCTTTGTTCCGATTCCGGGCGTGGACATGCTTTTAGACGTCACGGTTCTTATCAAAATGATGGAACAAATCAATCAGGAGTTTGGCCTTACACCGAGTCAAATTGATCAATTGCCCACCGCACAAAAAGTCATGGTCTATGAAGCGATTAATTGGGTGGGTGTGCTTTTGGCCGGCAAAGTCATCTCTGCCCCTTTAGCCACAACCGTTTTAAAAAGCGTGGGTGTCAAGATGTCATCCAAGCAAGCCGCTCGTTGGGTACCTTTAGTGGGGCAGGCTACGGCGGCCGCCTTGGGCTATGGTGCCTTGCGTTATCTTGGGGATAAACACATTGATGATTGCGTGAGGGTCGCCCGTCAGGTGATTTATTTCCTTGAACACAAAAAAATTGATTCAAATACCTTTTGGCGCAAATCTTCACACATTCTTAACGTTGGATTTGAATTAAAATTTCTTCTATAGCCTCCATATTGAAATGGTCGGGTATTTTCTTTGTGTTGTCCTTTCTCTAAAAGGACGACAGGTCTGAATTTGTCTTAGGAGATAGTCAATGGCAAAAGATCTTCCTGCTTTGAGTGAAGCAGTATTGGAACATGTTCAAAAAGTCGCTCAATTGCCGAAGGTGGCCCAAGCATTAGAAATCGCCAAGCGCGATGTGCAACGTGCCATGGATGAGCAAGTTGAATTGTGCGAAATCCCGGCGCCGACCTTCAAGGAAGAAAAGCGTGCTCGCAGCTTGATGCAACGCCTAGAAGCCTATGGTTTGACGGATGTGAAGATGGATGAAATCGGTAACGTCATCGGTGTTCGTAAGGGCACTGTGGCCAATGGCCCGATTTTGGTCTTGGGCGCCCACATGGACTCCGTCTTCCCGGAAGGCACGGATGTGACGGTGAAAAAAGACGGCATTCGTTACTCTGCTCCTGGCATTGGTGATAACTGCACCGGCTTGCGCTGCATCTTGCAAATCTTGCGCTGCTTTGAAGAAGCCAAGATCCAAACCCAAGGTGACATTTGGTTTGTCGGTACTGTGGGTGAAGAAGGTAATGGTGACATCCGTGGTTCTAAGTACTTGGTGAAGAACAACAAGATTGACGGCTTTATCGCTGTTGACTCCACGGACGTGGGTCGTGTGCTCTACGGCTCAACGGGTTCTCACCGTTGGCGCGTCTCGATCGATGGTTTGGGCGGTCACAGCTTTACTGAATACGACAAGACCCCGAGCGCCATTCACGCCATGGGTCGTGCATTGGCGAAGTTTGCTGACTTGCGCCCTGCCAGGGATCCGAAGACCACGTGGACGGTGGGTACGATCAAGGGTGGTACGACCGTTAATACGATTTCTGCACATTGCGAAGTCGAAATCGATATGCGCAGTTTCGACAATACGTGCTTGTTGAATTTAGAAGCCGAAATTTTGGCGAAATTTGATGAAGCCGTCGCTGAAGAAAACGCTTCTTGGAATATCGAAGATCCGGAACGTCTTTTGAAGGTGACGAAGACCGCAATCGGTGATCGTCCGGCAGGCACGCGCCCGCATGATTGCCCCGTGTTGCAATCGGCTCGTAGCGCTCAAAAGGTTTTGGGCATTGAATGCACGAGCTACGCACGTTCTTCGACCGATGCCAACGCTCCGATGAGCGCTAACATCCCGTCGACGTGCTTGTGCACGGGCGGCCACGCTGAACACGCTCACAACGTCAAAGAATACTTTGAAATGATCGATACCCATTTGGGTCCCCAATTGATCGGTTTGACGGCTTTGGCTTTGGTGGGTGTTGATGGTGAAACGCCTGCTTTGTTGCCCAAGAAAGAGTACTAATTCTTAGTCACTTTTTCTGACTGATGATCCCGACATGCCATTTTTGGCTGTCGGGATTTTTCGTGGTAATCCAAATGGATGAACATCTGCGCTCTAAGCGCTTTACAATCAAAGGCATGAGTACAAATAATTCTTCCCTTTCTTATCATGAAAAACTCGCGCAAGCCGATCGCGAGGCACGGTTGACGCTTTGGGCGGCGTGCTTTGTGACAATTCTTTTTTGGTTGGCGATTTTTCTCGCCCAAGACGCTTTAGTGGCGTGGTTTGGCATTCCTTTGTGGTTTTGGCTCTCGTGCATCGGGGGTTACCTTTTGTCGGTGATAGCTGTCATTGTTTTGGTGCGTTTTGGCTGCAAAAACTTTGACCTTCAAGATGTCAGTGATGGAGAGCGTCAATGAGTTCCATCACGATTTTCATTCCGATTATTCTTTTTCTTTTTGCGCTCGTCTTTTTATCTTTAAAGACGAAAACAAGTGGCGGTTCGGAGTTTTTAAAAAGCTACTTTTTAGGCGATCAAAACTTAAAAGGTTTTGTGTTGGCCATGACGTTGGTCGCAACCTATGGCTCGGTGAGTTCTTTTGTTTCTGGGCCCGGTGTGGCTTGGCGACATGGCCTCGGTTGGGTGGTCTTTGCTGCACCTCAAATCATTGCAGGCTTTTTGGTCTTAGGGGTGTTAGGCAAGAAGATGGCGCTTGTGAGTCGCCGAATTTCAGCCGTAACCGTCATTGATGTCGTTTTTTCTCGTTATCGCAGCCACAGTCTTGCGGTTTTGCTCTCTGTATTGCTGCTTGTCTTTTTCACCACCATGATGGTGGGACAGTTTATCGGTGGGGCGCAGATTGTCTCGCAAGCAGCGGGCATTGACTACCAATGGGGGCTATTGATCTTTGGTCTCGTTGTGGTGCTCTATACCGCTTTCGGGGGCTTTAGAGCCGTGGTGATTACCGATACGCTTTGCGCCATTTTGATGCTGGTGGGGATGTTCAGTTTGGCTCAAGGCTTATTGAGCGAAGCAGGAGGCTTAACCAACCTCATGACGACGATCGGTCAGTCGTCTGAAGGCGAGAAACTCCTCTCACCAACGAGCGCCGGAGCTCTACCTTTGTCGCTACTTTTCTCGGCTTGGATTTTGGTTGGGTTTGCAACGGTGGCGTTGCCCCAGTCGGTTGTGCGTTGCATGGCTTATAAGAACACACAAGACTTGCACTTGGCGATGATTGTGAGCACAGTGGTGTGTGGCGCATTGATGATCGGGATGACATTTTTAGGTGTTTTAGCGCGCGGTGTCATTGTGGACGCGGCAGACTTTGGCGGTAACACCGATGCGATGATTCCGTATTTGATTTCGCATCACATGTCGCCTTGGATGGCAGGTGTGACGCTTATCGGGCCATTGGCTGCCACCATGTCAACGGTAAGCTCCCTTTTGATTGCAGCGTCTTCAGCCATCATCAAGGATTTGCTCCTTCGCCGCTATAACCGAAAGCCCGATGAAGACAAGTCCATTCAAAGCGTTGCCAAAATCGCTACTTTGATCTTAGGTGTTGTTGCTTTGGTTCTTGCCATGTATCCGATCGATATCATTGTTTGGATCAACATGTTTGCCTTTGGTGGGCTCGAGTTAGCGTTTTTGTGCCCTCTTGTCGGTGGTTTATTTTGGAGGCGCGCAACGTTTGCAGGCGCCATGACCTCCGTTCTTTGTGGCCTTGGGCTTTACTTTGCGATTGTAATTTTCAAAATTCCGACGTTTGGCTGGCATGCGGTGGCACCTGCCATGTTGGTGAGTATTTTAAGTTTCATCGGTGTGAGTCTCATCACGAAAAATTCTCACTCGCTTAACGACTTTTTTGCTCATTAAAAAAAGCGCCCGGATGGGCGCTTTTGACTTAGAACGTTGAATGATCGTAAATGGTCTTAAATTGCGTGAATTCCAACAATCCCGCTAAACCGCCTTCACGACCGATCCCGCTTTGTTTGTAGCCACCAAAAGGCGCCATGATGTCGCGCGGGGCGTCATTGATATAGACGTTTCCGGACTTAATCTTTTTAGCAACAGCGATTGCTTCTTCTCGCGGACCGAATACGGCAGCATTTAGGCCATAAGGCGTGTCATTGGCAATCTCAATGGCTTCTTCTAACGTCTTATACGTGATGACACAAAGCACGGGGCCGAAGATTTCTTCTTGAGCAATGCGCATCGTGTTTTTCACGTGAGTAAAGATCGTTGGTTGCACAAAGTAACCGTGATCGGCATCCTTGGGGACACCACCTGTTAAAATCTTGGCTCCCTCATCAATCCCAATTTGAATGTAGTTGGAGACCTTTTCAAATTGGGAGCGTGATGAGAGCGGGCCCACTTGCGTGTTGGGATCGTTGGGATCGCCCACCGTGTAGGCTTTAACGTGCTCAAGCAAAAGACTTTCAATGGCTTCAAGATCTTCTTCGGGGACCAACAAGCGAGAAAGGGACGTGCAGGTCTGACCGCTATTGAGAAAGATTGAACTAAAGAGTTTGGGAATGGCCCTACTGTAGTCTTCAGACTTCATCCAAATGAAGGGAGATTTGCCACCCAACTCCAGGCTAATGTGTTTAACGGTTTCAAGCGCACGTTGGGAGAGCTTGACGCCAACCTTGGTTGACCCCGTAAAAGAGACCATATCAACTAACGGGTGGACAGCAAGCGCATCACCCACAGCTGCGCCTCGACCGGTGACCAAATTAATGACGCCCTTGGGGAACCCTGCGCGATCAAAGGCATCGACTAAAAGGAAAGAGGTCAACGGTGTGTGTTGACTGGGTTTGAGCACAACGGTGTTACCCATCAAAATAGCAGGAATCACCTTTTGAACAACTTGACCCAAGGGGTAGTTCCAAGGCGTGATGCAAGCCGCAACACCCAACGGTTCTCTGTAAACCGTTGAGAGCGGATGAGGTTCTTCCTCAACCACTTTCTTTGCGGCTTCGATGTAAGACGCAATTCGGTTAAATTGCAACAAGCAGTGGGTTTGCGTGGCAAAGGTGACCGGGGCACCCAGTTCTTTAATTTCTAAATCAATGATGCGGTCTTGATAGGTCTTAAAGATATCAAGCATTTTTTGCATCATTTCAATGCGGGTTGCTAAGGGAACGTCTGCCCAATCACTTTGAGCAGCTTGAGCGGCTTTGACAGCCAAGTCGATGTCTTTTTCGTTCCCATCAGGAACGCGGGCAAAATACTTGAGCGTAGAGGGATTTTCTACGTCAATGAAATGATTGCTCTGACTGGCAATCCATTGTCCATTAATATAAATTTTTTCGAAATCGAAGGACATGGTTTTCTCGCATTTTCTTATTTAGGGAGTAGGGATTTTTCATCCTCTGCCCGTCTATTCTAAAAAGGTTTTGACTCAATGGGGGCGTCTTGGCGAGAAAAATTGAGGAGAATTGAAGTTTGATGAGATAAAAGTCGCAAATAAACAAAAACCACCGCAAGGGTGGTCTGTTCAAAAATGGTGGCCAGAGGCGGAATCGAACCGTCGACACGCGGATTTTCAATCCGCTGCTCTACCAACTGAGCTATCTGGCCATCAAGAGTTACGCATTTTAACCACAAATTTTTCAAAATGCAAAATATTTCAGAAAGAATTTTGAAGGATTTTTCTAACTCATTGATTAAAAAGGAAGTGCAGTTTGCCCACACACTTCATCTGAAAAGCGTCCCCAATCAATGGGCGCTTCGCCACGGCTTGCTAACCAACGATTCGCTTCAGAAAAGTGACCGCAACCGATGAATGGAACGGGTGGGCGAGTGGCTGACAAGGGCGAGGGGTGATTGGCACACAAAATAAGGTGATCCTGACCGCTTGCTTCAATGAGCGCTTTTTTCGATTGGGCATAAGCGCCCCAAAGTAAAAAGACTTTCGGGTGAGCGTCCTCTGCGGCGCACTTTAAAAGGGAGTCTGTGAGCGTCTCCCACCCTTTTTTTGCGTGACTGGCCGCGTGCCCGTCTTCAACGGTAAGAACGGCATTTAAAAGCAACACGCCTTGCTGAGCCCAACCCGTGAGCGCACCGTGCGAAGGAGAGGCAATCCCCAAATCGCGCTTGAGTTCTTTATGAATGTTTCTTAAAGAGGGCGGAATGCGAACGGTTGGGTTAACGTGAAAGGCCAAGCCTTGTGCTTGATTGGGACCATGGTAGGGGTCTTGTCCCACAATCACGACGCGAACGCAGGATAAAGGCGTTAACTCCAACGCATAAAAAGGTTTGGGCGGATAAATGACCGCACCTTCTTTTTGACGTTGGTCTAAAAAGGATTTGAGGGATTGTCCGATATCGGACATAAAAAAAGTGGCCAAAGGCGTTTGCCAATCGTTGGCCACTTGATCAAAAGATAAATTCATAAAGCTTATTGGTTTAGATGCGCTTCCAAAGCACCCATGCGAATACGCAACAAGTTAATTTGGCATGAAAGGTTGGCCGCACCGGCACCGGTGCCACCGCCAAAGAGGGTCTCATCGAACGCACATTGATCGGATACGTAACGATCAAAGGAGGTGTTGGCTTTTTCAAGAGCGGGCAATGCTTCACTTCGACCGGTAACGCGATCGAGTTCGCCGGCTTGGCTGGTTAATTTTTCCATTACGGAGCGGTATTCAATTCGGGTTTCTTGAAGTTCTTGCTTCAAGCACTCGCGAACGGCGGCCGTGGTTTGGGCGCTCTTGTAGCACTCATCAACGCTTTCGGCGGCACCGGCGACAACCGGAAATAACACAGAAAGTGAGCATAACCATAAAAGTTTCTTCACGATTAACTCCGTTTAGGAAGAAGTAGGTATTGAGTTAATTCTCTCATAGTATCAAAGACGGGGAAATTTGGCGTATTAATTATGACCCAATCTTCAATTTTGATACCTTCGTTGTAACCTGTTTTGAGAAGCAAAGCTTGGATTTTTGCGTTTTGTGCCGCTAAGGCGTCGTTCATAGAGTCGCCAATCATGAAGGCTTCGGACGGTTTAACTCCCAAACGCTCACAAGCCAAATGCAGCATATCGGGAGCGGGCTTGGGATGCACAACACTATCGGCGCCAAGAACCACGTCAAAGAAGTCTTTTAACTCGAAGCGCTCTAATAAAGAGGGAATGACAACGGAGGGTTTATTCGTAACAACTGCCATCCGAAAACCCGCGGCTTTGAGCGATGAAAGAGACTCATGCACATAAGGCAAAAGCTTAGAGTACTTGGCATCAAGCGCGTTCATGTTTTGCACGTAGGCTCGATAACAGGACTCAACTTCATCTTCTTGAGGTGCTGTTAGCAAAACCGCACGCAAAGAGCGCTCAACCATGTTGCGGGCGCCCTTACCGATAAAGGTCGTGACCTCGTCTCGTGTGAGTGGGCGTGCGTTGATTTCGCCAAGTGTTTGATTGATGGCAACCACTAAATCATCAATCGAGTCAACGAGGGTGCCATCCAGATCAAATAAGAGAGCTTTAGCCTCGCGTGCGGGCATATTCACGTTCCTCTTCTCGGCGCAATTCTTCCATGTCGTGGTCAATAGCTTCACGCATTTGCGTGATGACATCGCGGTAACCCGCTTTGGTCTTTTGACCGAAAATGGCGCTACCCGCAACGAAGGTATCGGCGCCCGCACGAGCGATGGTGCCGATGTTGTCCACTTTGACGCCACCGTCAATTTCCAAAAGGATCTTGTGGCCGGTTGCACGTTCGTGAGCATCGATGATATTGCGAACTTGAGCAAGTTTGGCAAGCGTAGAAGGAATGAATTTTTGACCGCCAAAGCCAGGGTTGACGCTCATTAACAAAATTAAATCGACTTTATCTAAGACGTAATCCAAGTAAGAAAGCGAGGTTGACGGGTTAAATACGAGCCCGCTTTTGCAACCGCACTCACGAATTAAAGATAAGGTGCGATCGATGTGTTTGCTCGCTTCGCAATGGAAGGTGATGTAGTCGGCACCGGCTTTGGCAAACATCGGGATGATGGCATCAACCGGCTCAACCATCAAGTGCACGTCAATAGGTGCTTGGACATGGGGACGAATAGCTTCGCACACCAAGGGGCCAACCGTGAGGTTCGGAACGTAGTGATTGTCCATGACATCAAAGTGAATCCAATCGGCGCCGGCATCAATCACGTCTCTGACTTCTTCGCCCAATCGAGCAAAGTCGGCAGAAAGAATGGAAGGCGCAATGCGACAGCTTTCAGAAGCTTTAGGACGACCGAAAATACCCATGATAAAGACCCTTTAAATTAAAGTTTTGACGTGAGTAATTGTAAACGAGAAAGCCTTCGTAACGTGAGTTTTGTACAATCAGACAATCATTAAATTTTTTTAAAGTTTAGAGGTAAAGATGCGTTTAATGCGAAGCAGTCTGCTTGTGGCAACCGTCGCTGCTTTGGTGGCGGCGTGTTCGACGACTCCGCAAATTAGTGAGCATGAAGCGGCCGCCAAGAAACTCAATCCCGGTCAGGCTTCATTGATTTTGGAACCGACAACGTTTGATAAGCTCCCGGCTATGAATGATGCAGATTGGGAGCCGGCATTGGCTGCCTTTAAAGAGTCTTGCAAAAAGATGATAAAAAAGGAAGGTTGGCAAGGCGTTTGCATTGCCGCCAATGGCATCGCTAAGGGACAAGCTAAGAATTTCTTTACCGCTAATTTTGTCCCCCACCAAACGGTTTCCGTTAAACGCAATCAAGATTTAACGATTGAAGTGACCGATACCGGTTTGATGACGGGCTACTACGAACCGATTCTTTACGGTAGTCGCAAGAAGAAGTCACCCTATATCCACCCGTTGCACACCATGCCCGATGATTTGATTACGGTGGATTTATCCTCAATCTATCCTCAATTAAAAGGCATGAGATTAAGAGGTCAGATTGAGGGTAATAAGTTGGTGCCGTATGACACGCGTGCACAGCTTGACCGTAAAAAGAAAAAGTTGGATCAATACGCCATTGCTTGGGTGGAAGACCCCGTTGCCGCCTTCTTTTTGCAAATCCAAGGCTCGGGTCGCATTGTTTTACCCGATGGCTCTTACATGAGAGTGGGTTACGGTGATGTTAACGGCCATCCCTATCAAGGCATCGGTCGCTACTTGGTGAGAAAGGGGTATTTGAAGCCTTACGAATTGTCGATGCAAAGTATTCGTGCTTGGGCTAAGAAAAATCCCAAGAAGGTGCAAGAGGTTTTAAATCAAAATCCGAGTTACGTGTTCTTTGTTGAACGTACGGATCAAAAGGCTGATGAAGGTCCTTTAGGAGCACAAGGCGTGCCGTTAACTGAAGAGGGAAGCGTTGCCGTGGATCGCAGTTTCTATGAAATGGGCTGGCCCTTGGTGGTCGATGTCTCACAAGCCAATCCTGAGTTGAAGTTTACAAAGGCCGTGGTTGCACAAGATACGGGTGGTGCTATTCGAGGCCCGATTCGCTATGACTTCTTCTGGGGAAGCGGTGACGGGGCCGGTGAAGTCGCTGGGCGACAAAGTAGCCAAGTGAAATCTTGGGTTTTGTTACCTCACGGTGTAAAACCTCCTAAGAAATAACGCAAAGCAAAACGCCTCGTGAAAATTCGCGAGGCGTTGTTGTAAAGGGAATTATTTTTTAATTTTTTTTAAGCGCGCTTCGATTTCTTCGAGGCTTGCTGCGCCTTCGAGACGATTGCCGTCATCGAAGTACATGGCCGGAGCCCCTTCTAAGCCCAAACGTTCAAAGAGCTCGTAGTTCTTTTTGCCCGTTTTCTTGCATGAAGCGTCAAGTGCCGGCGGTTCTTTATTTTCAAGCATCCAGTTTTCCCAGGCTTGATTCGGATTGGGGGCACAAAGAATGCGATTGACCATTGCTTCGGAATTCAATAACGGGGTCACAAACGTATAGATCGTGACATCGTCGAGCGACTTCAACGTTTTTTCTAAGCGTTGGCAGTAACCACAATAGGGATCGGCAAAAACATAGAGGTTGCGAGTGCCCTTACCGTGAACGGTCTTTAAGGCTTGATCCAAAGGTAAGGTTTTAATGTCAATACGAGACAACTCATCTAAGCGAACCTGCGTGAGGTCTTTTTGAGTTGCGATATCGAACACATGGCCAGCCACCAAGAATTTCACATCTTTATCTACATATAAAAGAGAGTGGTTGGAGGTAACCACTTCATAAAGGCCAATGGGAAGCACCTTCACTGAAGTCGGTTCCATGTTGAGGCGTTGTTTGACCAAGTTTTTAACACGATCGGTATCGGCGCTAGCCAATGCCAGCGTGGGTAATAAAACCAGAGTCGTGGCTAAAAGGGACAAATTCTTCACAATAAATCCTTTGATCCAAAGAGAGGATGACATGGGGTAATGATAATGAAGAGGGATAAAAAGACGAATCAGAATTGTTAGTGAATCTATATATAGAGGAGGCAAAAAAAGTTTCCGCAATGGGTAGTAAGAGGTGAAAAAAGTAGTGGAAATAATAAAAATAAGTCAGTAAGATAATAAAACCTCTCTCGAATTTCATTGAAATATCAGAGGGTTGATAATAGATGAAAGAAAAGTTTTCTCTATTTGAAAAAAAAAAGGTCTGAAAAACATTTCGCAAAATATTTTTCAAAGCTCTTGACAAGGGAAACGGTGCTTTGGCATAATTCTCTACTTGTCGCCACGGAAGTGGCTGACACAAGCGAAAAAGAAAATAAATAAATTTTCATAATTGCTTGACAAACCAAGAATGATCATTAAAATACACATTCCTGTCGCTCGAAAGAGTGTTGTTCTTTAAAAATTGATCAATGAACCGATAAGCGTGAGTATCTGGTGATTGA
>CAJLGW010000004.1 GCA_905206345.1 uncultured Sutterella sp.
ACGTACGGTGTTGTGAGAGGCGGAAAGGGGCAACCCCTCCGCCTACTCGATTTTGTTCATAACATGCTCCGATTTACTAAATTTATTGGATATTTCTTAAGTTGCCGTATTTGCGGAACATTTCAACCATCGACTGACGATTGGTTAATTTGTCTAAGTCAAAAAGTTCATCAGCAATCTCTTGACTGAGTAACTGATCTTCTAATGCGGCCTGTTTACACGAGATGCCTTCATCCCAAGCTTTGTGAGCAATTTGAGTTCCCACTGAGTAGCCAAAGAGGGAACTCACCATGGTAGCGAGCGAAGTGGACATTTCAGCATTTTCATGAACTTTGTTTTCATTGATTTGAATGCCAGAGATACACTCGAAGGCGAATTGTTTAAAACCTTCTGCAATCGTATTCAAAGTTTCCATCGAAGCCATAAAACAAGCACCATCAGTGATGGCTTCATCGCTATCATTTTCATTGAGTGTCAATGTCGCAACCTGATCAGCAATGACAGATTGCTGGGCGATTTGTAACATCATCGATGGAATAAAGGGAAAGTCACTCCAATGATTGTCTGCGTCTTGTTGACAAATTTTTGGCAAATTCAACTCATTGAATCCGCAATTGGGGCCGGACGATAGAATGAAGAGATCATTACAGATTCTCGCAACCGCAAAAGTCAATGCTTTCAAGTACCCGCCTAAAATCATATGATGATCACAGTTTTGCATGCCATCAAACGCTGCACTGTCTTCAATGACTTCACCATCCCATGTCGGCCAGTGAACCGGGAAGCCAATTACATCGGAAAGATTGCGCATGATGTTATCTGCGTACCCAGGCATTTGACCCATACCTGTTCCTAAAACCGTTGATCCCAGAACGACAGATTGAAAGTCTGTTTGATAGGACTGAAGTTTGACTCGATTGCGATGGATTAAATGTTGCCATCCACCAAAGACTTGTCCGAAGGTATTGGGGACGGCATCTTGAAGACAGGTTCTACCCAAGCGAACAATTGTTTTATATTCCTGCGCCTTCTTGCCTAACTCTTTTTCCAAAATTTTGACACTTTCGAGAGCTTGTCCAATTAGTCGGTAAAGAACAATTGATTGAACAGTGGGATAAACATCATTGGAAGACTGGCACATGTTGACGTGAGTATTCGGATGAATACTGTCGTATCCTTTGTGACCAGTTAGGATTTCATTGGCACGATTAGCAATTACTTCATTCATATTCATATTTGCTCCCGTGCCGTGAGAGCGCCAAATATTAATTGGAAATTGATTCTTGATTTCACCAGAAATAATCTCATCACAAGCTTGAATAATTGCTTTAGCTTTGATGCTTTCTAAAGCACCGATTTGTTCATTGGTAATGGCACATGCTTTCTTAATTTCAGCCAAGGCTCGAGTAACTTCAGGTAATTCATTGAAAGTTCTGTCTGTTACATTGTGATTATTCATACAACGAACCGTTTGAATACCGTAGTAGACATCATCGGGTAAGGTCATTTGACCTAAAGAGTCTTGTTCTATTCTCATTAGTAACCTCATTGAATTACATGGACTTAGTGAGATTATTCATTTGTATTGATAGATTTGTTAGTACTATAACTATTTGTCATGTAAAGTATTTTTTGTAGGAATGGTCTTTATGAGACCATAAAAAAAGCCCTTCCAAATCAAGGCAGGGCAAACTTTTTGCTGAATGATTAGATTTAATTAGGAAATAAAGTCAGCAACCGTTTTTTCAAGTGTACGCTTGGCCTCAGCAACGTTATTTTCACGATTAGCTAATTCCATCTCATCTCGATTGAGATCAGCTTGACGTTGAGCTAATTGACGAGAGACCTCTTCTGGGGCCGTACCACCAATACACTTCTTGGCATAAGCGATTTTCACCGGGTCTAAAGCGGCACGAACTTCTTCATCAGTCATTGTTGTTGTACGACCAAAAAGCTTCATGAAGATCGGATTGACGACATCCGTGCCAATTTCATCAGCCTTTTTGTTATGTTCAATCATATATGCAACAACATCTGCGACAATGTCGTGAGCCATACGGAAACTGATATTGTCATGACGAACTAAGTAGTTGGCCAATTCGGTTACTGTGCAGAAATTGCCTCGAGCAGTCTCCAGCATGCGGTCTTTCTTGACGGTGATGCCTTTAATACTGACTTCCATCAATTCACACATTACCTTCATTTCTTCAATGCCAGGGAAAAGATAGTTGGCAGACTCGCCGCACATATCTTCGCAATGAGAGTAAATGACGTTCTTCATTACATTCAAAGAACTGATAAAGCAACCTTCAATGTGAGCAGCCTTGGCCTTGATGTGCTCAAGAACCCAAGGATTCTTCTTTTGCGGCATGATAGAGGAGCAGACTGCACAACTGTCGGATACTTCTACGTAACCGTAATCAGGCGTTGCCCAAACATAGAGGTCTTGACAGAAACGGCTGATGGTGTTGGCAGAAATTGAGAGGGTTGCAAGAATATCAGTTGCGAAATCTCGAGAGGCAACGCAGTCAATGGAGTTATCAATGGGTTTATCAAAGCCCAAAAGTGCAGCAGTGTAGTTACGGTCAATGTCCCAAGTGGTAGAACCCATGGAGCCACCACCCAACGGGCAAACATTCAAACCTTCAAAAACATGAGCGATACGACGATAGTCACGCTCCATGGCATTGAGGATCGCAGAGCAGTAGTGAGCAAATGTGATGGGTTCAGAGGGTTGCATATGAGTGTAACCAGCAAAGACTGCATCTTTATTCGCTTCTGCAACATCAATGATTGCTTGACGCATGCGGTTATATACATGACAAATGTCAAAATAAGCTTGACGCACAGCCAAACGCGCACAAGTAGCATAAAGGTCATTGCGAGAACGGGCAGTGTGTTGTTGTCCGCCGATTTCAATACCAACGTTTTCAATTAAATGGGCTTCAAGATTGAAATAAAAATCTTCACGACCTGGATCTACAGCAAATGTAGGGGCATCGCCCATAGCTGCCATTTCGGCATTGCACTTCAAGATAGCCTGAGCAACTTCTTTTTGAACGATCCCTTGCTTAGCAAGCATTAAAACGTGGGCTTTGTTGCAGTCTAAAAAAGCTTGGAAACGATATTTGATATCGTTGCGAATACCTGGTTCAATCAAATACTTTACAACCAACGGATCCGGTGCCGTTTTGATCTTACCGCGGTGAATCTTTTCAGCCATGAAATTTCTCCTAAAGAACCTCTAAATGGAAAGGCTCTAAATTGCCTCTCCGTTGGGAGAATTATTCAAGAATATGGAAAGACCCGTGGAGAATATAAATGATTTTGATGTTGAGTCTCTCAGTTCGTTAATACTGGAACTTAATCAAACTGGAAACAATTTTCTGTCCATGGAATCATTTTGATAATTCGTGGAACAGCTTTAGCTTTCAGAGCTTTCCTACAAATGGCTTTTAATTCATCGGCGAATATTCGAGGTGTTTCTTTTTTCCACACAATGTAGACCTTACGTTTTGTGCAAGGAGCTGGGGCTGGAATGAGACAAACCTTGTCCAAAAGATCTTTAGCTAGAAGTGCCGTAATAGGTTGAGTTAAACACCATCCCATCCCAGCGGCAACTAAAGCAAAAACTACCTGATTGTCATCAACAGAAAAACGTTTTGGAAGATTTAAATTGGCGTGACGTAAGATTCTTTCACCTTGTTCGCCAGAACCTGTGTTACTGCTATATCTCACCATAGGTAGACCGCAGAAGTTTAAATTTTCCCATGTCCAATTCGCATGAGCTGAAGCGATTTCTTTTGGCATCATGACAATATGGGGTTCTGTGTATATAAGCTCTCGTTCTAGATTTTCTGCATCAAAGAGTTGACCGGTTGCAATAATGCAGTCAACCCGATCTTTCAATAATTCTTGATATAGATGATCCGATGTGCCACTGCGCAACTCTACATAACGTCCTTGATCGACAAGCCCAGAAATAATCTCAGGCCCAACACATCGTCCGATTGATTCAATTACTCCAATACTGACAGATGTTTGGATAAAATTTTTTGCATGGATTGCATCAAGAGTTGTGGCAAATTCTCCGATTTGATGAAGAATTTGATCTCGTAGAACTAACGCCTCTTGTGTCGGGCATAAAGGTCGAACAGATCGGTCAAAAAGATCGAACTGGAGCTGTTTTTCTAAGTTTGCGATGCATTGACTGACAGCCGACTGAGTAATACCAAGTTGTTTCGCAGCCTCAGTGAAACTTCTATAGACACACACTGCATAGAAAATTTTGGCACTTTGGTTAAAGAAAATTGAATTTAATGTTGAATCCTGAGACTTGTTTTGCATAAAGATTTCCTTTAACCGTGATGCACTGACCGACATTTGAACTATGTCGGTCAGTGAGACAAAACACTAAAGTTCAAAAGAATTTAAACGTTAAAAATTCTATCTTGAACGGCTTTTTCAAGTGTTTCTTTAGCGTTACACAAATGAGCACGTCGTTGACTATTTTCTTGTTGATCTTGCTCTAAATGTTGTTGACGTCGAGCTAATTGACGTAAGACTTCTTTCTCAGCAGTACCGCCCTTAACGGTTTTAGATTGTGCGTTAAGAACAGGATCCAGAGCTCTTTGAATGTCGTCATCCGTCATACACGTTTTCTTACCAAAAAGTTGATAGAAAATGTCATTTACAACGTCAGTTCCAATCTCATTTGCTTTTTTATCATGAGTGATCATGTAGTCAACAACGAGTGCGACGATTTCATGGGCTGC
Organism: uncultured Sutterella sp.; assembly: GCA_905206345.1. Lineage (GTDB taxonomy): Bacteria > Pseudomonadota > Gammaproteobacteria > Burkholderiales > Burkholderiaceae_F > Aphodousia. The sequence continues at coordinate 4,776 of CAJLGW010000004.1, forward strand.
TCTAAAGGAGATGTGGTCATGGCGAACTAAATAATTGGCTAATTCTGTTACCGTACAGAAGTTGCCTCTAGCTGTTTTGATCATCTTATCTTTATGCAAAGTGATGCCTGAAACAGTCTTAGTAAGAAGCTCTAGACAGGCTTTCGTTTCAACCAGGGCTGTCCACAAGAAATAAGTCCCTTCGCCGTTAACGTCTTGGTTGTGCGTATATGGGGTATTCTTCATAGCATTAATGCAGGAAATGAAGAAGCCTTCAATATGAGCACATTTACCTTTGACATGTTCAAGCGTCCAAGGATTTTTCTTTTGAGGCATGATGGAAGAGCAGACAGCTTCAGAGTCTGCGACTTCTACATAGCCATAATCGGGCGTTGCCCAAATGTAGAGGTCAAAGCAGAAGCGACTAAATGTATTGCAGGCCAAGGATAGAGCTGCAAGCAATTCACTTGCGTAATCACGACTGGCGACACAATCAATCGAGTTATCAAGAGGTTCATCAAAACCGAGTAATTGCGCAGTCATATCCCGATCAATATCAAATGTCGTAGACCCCATCGATCCACCGCCTAAAGGACAAAGGTTCAATGATTGGTAAACAGCGCTGATACGTCGATAGTCTCGTTCCAATGCAGACAGAATGGCGGAGCAATAATGAGCGAAAGTAATCGGTTCCGATGGTTGCAAGTGCGTGTACCCGGACATTACTGCATCGGTATTATTTTTAGCGACTTGAAGTACCACCTCTCTCATCTTGTTGAACAAATCACAAATATCAAGATAAAAATCGCGAGTGTACAAGCGAGTAACGGTAGCTAAAAGGTCGTTACGAGAGCGGGCTGTATGTTGCTGACCACCAATATCCAAACCAGTGCGTTCAATTAAATAGTGTTCAAGATTGAAGTATGTATCTTCTTTGCTCGGATCAATTGGGAAACTGGGCTGCTTGCCCATTTTTGCCATTTCATCGGTTACTTTCAAAATGGAATTGGCAACATCATCAGCAATGATGCCTTGTTTAGCCAACATTAAAACATGAGCTTTGTTGATATCTAAATAGCATTGATAGGCGTGATCAATATCAGCATTAATGCCAGGCTGAATAATCCAACGGACAACCTCTGCTGAAGGGGGTTCCTTGATTTTGCCGCGACGATTTTCAATGTTAAGCATAATGTCCTCCTAAATTACGAGTTCTAATATCGAAGATATTAGGTTTAATTTTAGAAATATTATGTAGATGTAAAGTCAATACCTCCTACCGGTATAACTATTTCTTTTACTGCATGATTAATTCGCTTAATAAAGCGCCCTCCTCTTTCGTTTTTTCGTAGATTTGTACATTCAATCTTCTGTGCTTATTTGTGGAGGAGGCACGCAATGTTGGTCGGAGTTTTGTATGGCTTAAGCGCCTGTGCACTTTGGGGGATAGTCTATTTAATGCCTCTTTTTTTACCGCAATATGACTCGTTGTATTTAGCTATTGGGAGAGCTTTTGTAATGGGGGCGGTATCTGTTGGAATTGTGATTGGTTTATTTTCACAATTTCGAGTGTTATCTCAGAAAGATTGGCGATTTGCTACGAAATTGACTTTGATAGGAAACCTACTTCAACCTTGGTTTGTTATGTTGTCGGTCTCCTTTGCCGGGGTGGCTGTAGCAGGAATATGTTTTGGTGCTGTTCCTGTGTTAGTAGCACTAATTTCGAATGAACGAGATAAACGCATGGGAAAGCCCTATGTATCTCTGAAAAAACTCTCATTGCCATTACTTTGCATTGTGATTGGCTTTGTTGCTATTAATGCAACAGAATTGGAAGTATTTCTTAGACAAGGAGAAGCTTCTTCTGGTTCATTTTTCTTTGGTCTTGCATGTGGCTTAATTTCAACGGCCATGTGGACATGGTATCCGATTCGAAATGCGGATTGGTTGTTAGCTCATCCTAAGGTTAGTCCAGCAGTGTGGACCTGTGCTCAATCTGTAGTCTTGTTACCTGTGTCGACTCTTTTATATCTTGCTGTGTGGTATTTCGATGACTCAATGCCATCTTTATTGGGTGTTACACCGTGGAGATTTGTGTTTTTCATGCTTTTAGCTGGGGTATGCTGTGCTTGGTTAGCAGCAACTCTTTGGAATGCATGCAGCGCAAAATTACCGACGGCTTTAGTAGGGCAGTTGTTAGTGTTTGAAACTATTTTCTCTGTTGTTTATGGTCAAATATGGCGAATGGAATGGCCCACTTTAACGCTTTGTTGGGGATTTGCTCTTTTATTAATTGGGATATCTGTTTCATTGAGATTCTTTAACCAAATAAAGAGCAATTCAATTTAACTTCAGTGTTTTTAAAAAAAATCCCGATATGCGTGAGCATATCGGGATAAATCACAGTAAAAAGGATCGATGTTGAAAATCGATGTAAGCAATTAGCTTACGAGCTGATTATGAATCAGACCCCTTTGACATGGAAATAGTATTGATTTTTAATGAGTTTATTCATTAAAAAAATTTATAGAAACAGCCGTAAAACCTCTGGTTAATGACATGGATCACTCCTCCCTCCCGAAATGGAGGAGAATAAGTTTTATCGAACAACTTTAAAGAGGACCCATATCATAAGCAGAAAGCATACCGCAAAAGAATTCGATAAGTCGGTTGGTGATTGGTGTTGATTTAGCTAAATACGACAACACTATTGTCGGCATGAGGCCTCTGAATTTTCAGAGGTAAGTTCACATTGTTCAATGTGATAGACAGTATCCGGACCATTTTTAATGGTCTTCGACATAGATGGACTTAGCCATCACAGAATTCACTTTAGATATCTCCGGGATAACGGTATTACGCAGAGCATTTTTGATCATTGTGGTCATTTCTAATGCCAAAGATTCAAAGGCTGGATTTGTGTAGAGTAAAAATGCACTTCGTTGACTGTACAAATTGCTGAGTTGATGAATGTTTACTTGGCCTAAAAAATCTTTCGCTAACCATAAACCTAGAACAGGCATAATAGTCCAACCTGCATTTTGAGCAATCAAGCTCAGAACCATCAAATCAGTGCAAGCTTCAATACGACGTGTGGAGTGAAGCTTAAAGTGTCTAAAAATTCTCTCTGCTTGAACAGCATCAAGGCTATTATCATTGAAACGAATCACGGGTAAGCGATTGGCTAGTTCAGTCATATCACTAAGAGTGTGATAGGGACCAGGGAAATTTTTGGGAGTGACAACAAGATAATTTTCAGAGTGCAAAGGGATGCAATTGACTTCCTTTACCGAGTGCATTGGATCTGTAGCAATAGCAATGTCCACTTTTTTAGCTAAAAGCATTTTACAAACGCTGGGTGTTTGACCACTGTACACAGAAAGATAGTTGACTTTAGGTAACAGATCTTTAATAAAGTGCGGAACGCAACACCCACTGATCGAGTCGGAACATGCAAGTTTTAAATCAAGTTTTGCTCCTTTTGTGGCTTCAATAACTTCAGCCGTTAACCCTGCCATAGACTCAAAAATACTTTTAGCTCTATTCATCAAAACTCGTCCTGCAGGTGTCAAGGTTAAAGGGCGGGTGGTTCTGTCAAAAAGCTCTACCCCCAGTGTTTGTTCTAGTTTTTGTACGGAAGATGAAACAGCTGGTTGAGTCAACTGTAGAAGCTTAGCTGCAGTGGACATATTACGAGCTTGACATACTGTTAAAAAAACTCGCAACGATGGTAGGTCAAGGTCGTCTTTCAGCATAATTAGTTCGGAGGTATTGATGAGAAAACTATTAATTTATCCTAAAGTATTTTTTTTGAATAATTACCCGAATACAACATACTTATGTATAGAAAAAGTAGTTCTTATGTTATTCTTAGAGCAAAAAAGAATGTAGTACACTTATAAAATTTAGGCGTTAATAATGAAGGTGCGGTAGTGAAAGCATTTCCTGATATGAATGCTTTGGGCATGTACGTGGCGTTAGTGCAAACGAAAAGTTTTAAAGCCGCTGCAAAAGAGTGTGGCGTAACGCCATCGTCTGTGTCTCAAGCCGTTCGAGCGCTGGAAGAACAGTATCAGGTAGTACTCATTGATCGTTCTGTGCGACCCATTGGCGTGACGCTACAAGGTCGAAACTTTTTCAAGTCCGCTCTCACGATTGTTGAAAATGCTAAAGCGCTTAAGCAGTCTGTGCTTGTTGGAAGCGATTTTTACCCAAGCTTGAGATTAGGTGTCTCAGAGTCCGTAAGTGCTACTATCATTCCGTGGCTTTTGCCACAGCTTCGCAAAAAAGTACAAAACATCACTGTGACGACCGCGATGACGCATCGTCTCTCAGAAGGTTTTTTGCAGGACAATTTCGATATTCTTATTGGCCCCGTGTCTTTCCCCGATGTCGATAACATTTATCGCCGCCAAGTGCTCTCAGAAAAGTTTCTTTTGATTGCGCCTCAGCAACAGGGCGAATTACCCAAAGAAAAGCGAGAATTGACCGCTTTTGCCAACACCTTATCGTATCTCACCTATAACCCAAGCTCCTGGGACAGTCAATTGACGGCAAGATTTCTGAGAACTTTGGGTCTGGAAGCTTCTCGCACGCTTCAAGCGGAATCATCTTCTACGTTGTTAGGGCTCATTGCTCAAGGTCAAGGTTGGACGTTGATGCCGGCAACGAATCTCTTTATGGGGTTATCTTTTGCCGACAGTGTCGCCATTCGTTCTTTAGCGGATGTGAATCTCGTTCGCCAACAATACGTCTTAACGCAATCTGAAGGTTTCCGCCCGTTGGTCGATCAGATTGCTCATGATTACGCGGAAATTATGCAGACGCAAATCTTGCCTCAACTTAAGCGTATTCATTCAACCTTGCCTCAAAGCATCACTTTGATTAAGTAACTCTTAATTTGTGCGTTAGTTTCTCTAATAATTTTCGCAATCAATAAAGCCCGACTTCACAATGGTGTGAGTTAAACAAATTTCGCAAGGAGCGAACATGTCTACTCGCATCGAAAGAGATTGTCTCGGGGAAATGGAAATTTCCAACGATTGCTACTACGGTATTCAAACCCATCGAATGCTGAAAGTCTCGGGCGCAGCCCATATGCCCATTGTGTTTTATCCGGAAATTTTCCGAGCACTGGCACAAATCAAAAAAGCTTGCGCTCAAGCCAATGCTGAAGTCGGCGCCATGAAGCCTGAAATCGCTCAAGCCATTGCCAAGGCTTGTGATATGACGATGGATGGCAGTTTCGATGATCAGTTTCCGCTTGATATGTGGCAAGGCGGTGGCTACACGTGTCTAAATATGAACATGAACGAAGTCTTGGGCAATATGGCCAATGAATTGATGACGGGCAATAAAGGTCAAGAAACCGTTCATCCCAATACCCACGTCAATATGGGGCAATCCACGAACGACACGATTCCTTCTGCAACGCACTTGGCGTGCTTACCGATGATTGACAGTATCATTGCCGGTGTCGAAGCCCTTCAAAAAGCGTTTGAAGTTAAAGCAGATGAATTCGCCGATGTGGTGAAAGTCGGTCGTACTTGCTGGCAAGATGCTCTTCCCTTAACGCTTGGTCAAGAATTCGGTGGCTACGCCAGTTTAATGCGGCGCACTGCTCAAAAGTTTAAGCGTATCCGTCCGGAATGCTTGGAACTTGTCATGGGTGGCACCGCTGTCGGTACGGGTTTGTCTGCCGCTCCCGGCATGAAGGAAGCCTTTTACCGCCATATCTCAGAAAACTTAGCTGAAGAGGTTCGCCCGATGGACAATCTCTTTGACGGTTTCCAAAACAGTGACTTAATGGTTAACCTTTCTGGACTTGTGAAAGAACTCGCTTGCAGCTTGAGCAAAATCAGTAAAGACCTGCGCCTCATGAGCAGTGGCCCTCGTGCCGGTTGGATGGAAATCGAGTTGCCCTCTTTATCGCCCGGAAGCTCTATCATGCCGGGAAAAATCAATCCGACCGTTCCCGAAATGGTGATTCAAATTGCGCATCAAGTAGTGGGCAATGACGTGGCGATCTCCATGGCTTACGATGAAGGTGAGTTGGACCTTAACGTTTGGGATGCAACGTTCTATAAGTGCTTGTTTGAAAGCATGCGTTTAGTCTCTGAAGAACTCGTGATTTTGCGTCGTGATTGCGTTGAGGGCATTAAGGCAAAACGAGAACGCTGCCAAGAAGAAGCCGAAGGCTCGATTGCTTTATCGACGGTGGTGGCAGCTTCCTTAGGTTATCCGGAAGGTGTACGCGTGGCTCACTATGCTGAAAAGCATGGTGTGACGGTGAAGGAAGCCGTTTTGGCCATGAATTTGATGACTGAAGAGGAATCTCAAATTTTGCTTGATCCCATCATTATGACCGATCCTGTAAAAATGGCGCCGGCGATTGCTCAATTTAAGAAATTGAAAAATAAGATTTAGTTTTTAAAAACTCAGCAGGAATGAAAAAAGAGGCGCTCCAACGGAGTGCCTCTTTTCGTAATAAACGTTCGGAAAACCGACTGTCTATTAGGCCTTCTTGGCCATGTTGGCGTACTTGGCGCGGAACTTTTCAACGCGGCCAGCTTCAACGATACGCGTTTGAGCGCCCGTGTAGAACGGGTGGCTGTCAGAAGACGTATCCAACTTGATTAACGGATAGGTCACGCCATCAATTTCAACGGTTTCTTTCGTTTGAACCGTAGACTTGATGATGAAGGTCTTGTTGATGGACAAGTCGCAGAAAGCAACTTCACGATATTCCGGGTGAATACCTTGTTTCATTGTTAAATTTCCTAATAAAGAGTCAGGCGTCTGGAGTGGCCTTGCGCACCTGCCTTTATCAGTAAAGGTCTTAAAGCGGGCATGCCAAACTGCGTTTCCGACAGAAGACCGAAATTATCCGATATTTTTCAATAAATTGCAAGGCGCTGAAAGAGTCTTCCAGCGCCTTGTGAGAGGTGCGTTTTTGAGGCTAAACCTCAAAGTCGGGCGAATTAACCGCCGCGACGCATCAAATCGAAGAAGTCTTGATTGGTCTTGGTGTTCTTCAAGCGTTCGAGCAAGAATTCCATGGCTTCGACTTCGTCCATGTCGCTCAAAAGTTTTCTCAAGATCCAAACCTTTTGCATCACGTCTTGCTTCAAGAGCAATTCTTCTCGGCGGGTGCCGGAGCGCAAAACGTTGATAGCCGGGTAGATACGCTTTTCAGCCAAGCGGCGTTCGAGGTGAACTTCCATGTTACCCGTGCCCTTGAATTCTTCATAGATAACGTCGTCCATGCGGCTGCCGGTATCGACCAAAGCCGTAGCGATAATCGTCAAAGAACCGCCTTCTTCCAAGTTACGAGCGGCACCGAAGACGCGCTTGGGACGGTGAAGGGCGTTGGCGTCCACGCCACCGGAGAGCACACGACCGGAGGTCGGCATCACGTTATTGTAGGCGCGAGCCAAACGGGTGATGGAGTCTAACAAGATGATGACGTCTTTCTTGCTTTCGGCCAAGCGCTTGGCCTTTTCAATCACCATTTCCGTGACTTGAACGTGGCGAGAGGCCGGTTCGTCAAAGGTCGATGCAACGACCTCACCTTGAACGGTGCGTTGCATATCGGTCACTTCTTCCGGACGTTCGTCAATCAAGAGAACGAAAAGCACACAGTCAGGGTGATTAGCCGTGATGGCGTGAGCAATGTGTTGCATCAAAACGGTCTTACCGCTCTTCGGAGAGGCAACGATCAAAGCACGTTGACCCTTACCGATCGGAGCGATCATGTCGATTACACGACCCGTGAGGTTTTCGTCACCGCGGATATCGCGTTCTAACACCAAGTGTTCATCCGGGAACAAGGGCGTTAAGTTTTCAAACAAGATACGATGCTTGAGGTTTTCCGGCGGCAAGCCGTTAACCTTTTCGACTTTCACCAATGCGAAATAGCGTTCGCCTTCCTTCGGCGTACGTACTTCCCCTTCAATGGAGTCACCCGTGTGGAGATTGAAACGACGGATTTGAGACGGGGAGATGTAGATGTCATCGGTGCTGGCAAGGTAAGACGTTTCAGGGCTACGTAAGAAACCGAAACCGTCGGGCAACACTTCAAGTGTGCCATCACCGAAAATTTGTTCACCCTCTTTGGCACGCTTTTTCAAAATGGCAAACATTAATTCTTGCTTGCGCATACGGTTGGCGTTTTCGATGCCAAGTTCAAGAGCCCAGTCAAGGAGCTTGGAGACGTGCAGGGATTTGAGTTCAGAAAGATGCATAACGAAATAGTACGTAAGTACTTATAACTAAAAGCAAATTGAAAAGTCGAGCAAGGGTATGAAACCGAAGCTGCGTTACTGATCGTGATTGAAAAAAGGATTTTTTGCGATAAGAAAATAAATGGGGCCGATGACCGACCCCATGCATCGCGAGATGTATTTTAGATGAATTGTTTCAAAAAGTCTTCTAATTGAGAATAACCCATGCCGCCGGTTTGTTGGTGAACCAACTCACCGTCCTTGTAGACGGCCAACGTCGGGATGGAACGGATGCCTAATTTGGCAGCGTATTCTTGAGCTTCATCGACGTTATATTTAGCAATGCGCAATTGACCGGCAAAAGCGTCAGCGGCCTTTTCGAGGCTCGGAGCCAAAGCGCGGCAAGGACCACACCACGGTGCCCAGAAGTCAACCACCACAACGCCTTGAGCCACTTCGGCTGCATAGTTGCTGTCGTCAAGATGAATAATGTTACTCATAGTCATATACCCCTATCAAAGGTGTTCAAAAATTAGATAGTCCAACTTTAAACGATTTTGGTCGAATTTGTATGTATAAAAGTTTCCAATTATGGCTTTGATTGTTTTAGTCTAAGGCGCTTTTTCAAGCCGGTGTGGATTTTTGAGATGGGGGAGATTGAACTTTTGATGGAATGTTTGGTAAACTTCGCCTCGGCGGGTCCCCTCGCATGTATTCGTCGTTAACCTGGTCAGGTCGGGAACGAAGCAGCCATAGCGAACTGAATGCAGTGCCGAGGATAAGGCTCGCCATCTTCATTTTTAAGAAAACCTTTAGTAATTAAAGTGTTGGCTTAAAAAGAAGTTGGTCTGAGAGATCAACTTGTCGGAGACAGTTCGTGACCATCCTGTCTATAAATAAAACTACGGGAGAATAAAGGATTCTTCTATTGTGGGAGCATCCTTATTTTTTGTCCGCTCTGTCGCCTCTATTAAATTGTTTTGAGGTGCAGTCTTTGTCAAACCCCATTTATTGCTGTACGGAGAATCTTTCGTACAAAGAAAAACTCAGTCAAAGTTTCTCTGAGTTTCAACTTCTTCTTCAATCGGTTCCTACCGTTACGTTTACGTTATTTGTTGTTGCCGTTTTTTCAATGAACTTGATGGCCAACAAAAGCATTGGCGTTCCCTTTGATTGGCTGGCGCTAGATTGCGGCATGATCGTTTCGTGGTTTGTGTTTCTTGTTTTGGATGTCTTGACGAAACACTTCGGTCCCAAGGCAGCAACGCAACTATCCATCTTTGCAACGCTTTTGAATTTGGCGCTTTGTGGTGTTTTCTTTCTGGTGAGCATCATTCCCGGTACTTGGGGAGAAGCTTACGTCGAAGGCGGCGAGGCCTTAATTAATACGTCACTTAACAACACCTTCGGTGGAACGTGGTACGTGATTTTCGGCAGTGCAACGGCTTTCTTGATTGCTTCTTTTACGAATAACTTCATGAATTATTTTGTTGGTAAAGCCTTTAAACGTCATCCTAATGGGCCGGTTGCGTATTTTTGTCGTTCTTTAACATCGACGGCTTTCTCGCAATTCGTGGATAACTTTGTTTTTGCCTTTTTAGTAAGTCGCGTCTTTTTTGGTTGGTCGTTGGTGCAATGCTTTTCCTGTGCGCTTTTGGGCATGGTGGTAGAACTTTTGTGTCAAGTGCTCTTTTCTTGGTTTGGTTATCGTGTGAGCGAGAAATGGCGTAAAAATAATGTTGGAACGCCCTATTTGGGTCAGGTCGTTCCGGTTGCGAGGTAATTTTTAATGAAAGTGATGGTAACGGGAAGCAGTTGCGGTATTGGTAGAGCCATTGCCGAAGAGTTTTTAAAGCACGCCCATGAAGTGATCGGTTTGGATATTTTGCCTTCAAGCATTTCTCACGCTCAATACACGCATTTTGTGACCGATATTTTCTCAGGCGACTTACCCGAGATCGACGGAGTTGAAGTATTGGTTAATAATGCCGGTGTTCAAAATAGCGGTCGAGACATTGATGTGAACCTTAAAGGCACGATTCGAGTCACCGAACGCTACGCGATTCAAGACAAAATTAAAAGTGTTGTGTTTATTGCTTCAGCGAGCGGTCAAACGGGAGCAGAGTTTCCGGAATACGCCGCCAGTAAAGGTGGCATGATTGCGTACATGAAAAATGTGGCACTTCGTGTAGCTCCTTTTGGCGCAACGTCCAATAGTCTTTCGCCTGGAGGTGTGTTGACAGATATGAATGCGCACATCATCGATGATCCCGAGCTTTGGGCTCAAGTGATGCATGAGACGCTTTTACCCAAGTGGGCTACGGTAGAAGAAATCGCGAAATGGACGTACTTTGTGGCGGTGGTGAATCAGTCAATGACGGCTCAGGATATTTTGATAGACAACGGGGAAGCTGCAAAGTCGAACTTTGTTTGGTAGTTGGAAAAAGAATGGCAATCACTCTTTGATGGCAAGAAAGACAAATGTTTTGAGACGGGGAATGAAGCGGTTGTACGTTCAGAGTTTGCCTGAAATTGTTTTGAAGAACCGTGCGTATGGTGTCAAGAGAGGCGGAAGAGGCAAACCCCACCGCCTACTCGATGACAAATGTCAGAGTGGCATGCGCTGATTAGTTTTACCTAATTACTATATCTAGTGTTTTGAATTTCCAAAAATAAAATAGTCACACAACCTGCGTTGCATGCCTATTTAAGTGTTATCACGTTAATGGGTTTAAACCGACGAACTTCAGTAATCGAGAGAAACACCAACGATACCGTGTTATTGAATTAAAAAAGGGCGAGTTTAAAAGAGCTCGCCCAAACTGAGTATGAGTCAGGAGATTATGCAAAAACCATTAATAGTTGTGGAACAAAGATAAACAGAACCAACATTGCAACATAAGCCACAAGGTAGGGAAGCGTTTCTTTAACCACAAGTTCAAATTTAACTTGAGCAATGTTTGAAGCAATGAAGAGGTTTAGCCCGACTGGAGGCGTAAATTGTCCAACAGCCAAAGCAATAATCGTAAAGACCCCAAAGTAGACAGGATCGATACCTAAGGCATGAACAACTCCCATCATTGTCGGAACGAACAATACCAATGCCGCGACATTATCCAAAAACGTTCCCAAAACCAACAACATAAGCAACACCATGATCATGACCATTTCTTTGCTGGTCGTATAACCAATGATCATTTCTGCCAATGTTTGCGGTAGGCGTTCTGCCGTAATAATGAAGCCAAAGAAATTCGCCGTTCCCATAAGGAACATAATCAATGCGGCATTTTCACCGGTGCTTTTGAGGATTTCAAACAGTTTCTTAAGCGTTAACGTACGATAAACAAAGAAACCGATGATTAAACCGTACAAGCAAGCGACAGCGGCTGACTCCGTTGCTGTGAAAACACCCGCATAGATACCACCCAAAATAATGAATGGCATGAAAAGAGCCAAAATACTGTCTTTGACAATTTTCCCACGCATTTCAGGAGGAATCGGAGGTTCAGCTGCCAAACCTAATTGCTTGGCACGCCAATAGTTAATGGCGGCAAGCATCATAGCAATCATGATACCCGGGACAATCCCACACAAAAAGAGTGCACCAATGGAAGCGCCAGACGAGACGCCATAAACAACCATGGTTAAACTCGGCGGGATAATCAAACCCAATGCACCGGAGGCGGCGACAACTGCTGCGGAGAAGGCTTTTTTGTAGCCACGTTCAGTCATCGATGGAATCATAATCGAACCGATGGCAGCCGTTGTTGCAGGAGCAGAACCGGAGATGGCACCGAAAAATGCCGACGCGCCGGTACTCACTTGTGATAAACCGCCGGGATAGCGACCTACCATTAAAGAGGCTAACCCAACCAATTTATCGGAAATCTTGGCCTCTGCCATGATATTACCGGCTAACAGAAAGAGGGGTATTGCCATATAGGGGAAGGAATTCACACCGTTGAAAATCTTTTGAGGCAAAAGAAGCAACGGCATATGGCTTCCGAGTAAAACAGAAATAACCGACGCCACCCCCAATGCCGCCACAATCGGCACACCGACAATCAACATGAAGAAAAAGGCAATAAACAAAATCGTAACCATAAAATTGCCTCCTATTCTTGATGTTTTTTACCGAAGAAATTTTTCACTTCGTTATAAAACTGCTCTGCAACATAGAGCATTGAAATAACGGCCGATACAGGCAGACTTCCCATGATGTAACCTACCGGAATGCCGGTAGATGGAGATCGTTGGAACATTGCTCTTTGCGTTAAAGACCAACCTTCGTCAGCTAAAAGGTAGAAAAACACTAGCAGAGCGATATAAGCAAAGCATCTCACAAAGAAAGCCAAAGCAGGAGGACAACGGTCTACAACAAAAGTCACAGCAATATGTGTTTTTTTGTACACAGCAACCGTGCTACCAAACATCACGACATAAACCATGGCATAAATTGCCAATTCCTGACTTTCTGGGAAGGGTTGAGACAAGATATAGCGATAGATAACTTGCAAAATGACCAAAATAGTCATGAATGCAAGGACTAGCGCCGTAAAGCCCATCACAATGTCATTTAAAATTTTGAGAGGTTTCATGGAAATTCCTCTTCTTTCAAAGACCAAAAAGATTCAGTCTTTACGATCTTTTGTATTACAGATCTACAAAAGTAAAAGAGGGAGAGAAGTCAATATTTAAAAACTAAAGACCCAAACTCCCTCCACGTTATTTTTAATTAAAAGAACTATTTCTTAGCCACGGCTTGTTGAACTTCTTCAATAAGTTTGGCATCAAGCGTCTTCTTATACTTTTCGATAACAGGTTTGACTGCTTTACGGAAAGGCGCTTTGTCAACATCGGTAATCTTCATACCGTGTTTAGCCACCTCTTGCCATTGTTCTTTTTCAAGCTCTTCGACCATCTTCGTGTGAATCGGTCCCATTTCTTTACCAGCTTGCAAGATTGCTTGTTGGTATTTCTTCGGCATCTTTTCCAACAATGCCTTATTCATCAAAATAGGCGATGACATGTGAATGTGGCCGGTACGAGTGACGTACTTTTGAACTTCATAGTACTTTTGCGTCACGATGTGAGCAGGCGGATTTTCTTGGCCGTCAACGGTCTTGAGTTGCAAGGCAGAATAAAGTTCACCGAACGCAACCACCGTCGGATTCGTACCGAGGGCTTTGAACGTATCCACAAAAATTTCGCCTTCAGGAACACGGATGTTCAAGCCCTTCATGTCTTTAGGAGACTTAATTTCCCGAACGTTATTCGTGACGTGACGCATACCGTTTTCCCACCAACCGATGACGACTGCGCCATGAGGCTCAACCAATTTGGCGAACTTTTCACCCACGGGACCGTCAAAGACTTTGCGATAGTCGCTGTTGTCATTGAAGATGAAGGGAAGATTGCCGATACCGAATTCAGGAATCCAGTTTGAAAGAATCGTGTCAGACGTTTGGCACATATCGTGAGTACCAATCATGACGCCTTCGGTAATTTCAAGTTGTTTACCCAATTGGTCAGAGGGGAACACTTCAATTTTCACGTCACCGTTAGTGAGTTGAGACACACGATCGGCAAATTTCATGGCAATTGTTTGATAGTGGTGATTCGGTGCACCCGTATGACCGAATTTAAGGTTATAGGTTGCCGCTTGTGCAAAACCTGCACAGGTCAATGCAACTAACGCAACCGTCATTTTCACATTAAAGCGTTTCATATAATTCTCCTCCGGTGAGGTAAAACATGCATTTTTAAGGAGGTACTGCTTATAAGAGCCTTAACATCAAACTCAGCATGAACTCAAATAGGCATCCCTCTTTTCACATTAATCAAATCTCAGTCACGATTGATTCAAAGATCAAACAGCGCCTCAAGTTGAATTTGGTCTTTAGCCAATTCTGGCTTTTCAGATAAAACAATCATCAGTTTTAATCGAGCTTTGGCTGCAGTGAGTTCTCCACCCATAACAGCACCCACTCGACGGCTATCCGTGACCGAGCCCGGGTAGCCATAAACATCCAAAACTCGTCCCGCCAGCGTCCGACTGGTAATGACAACAGCCACGCCCTTTTTTACCGCATCTTCGATGCCGGGAATCATTGCCGGTGGAATGTTTCCACGACCAAAACCTTCAATCACGATACCTTGACAACCGTTTGCGACGGCAAAGTCAATGTACGAGCGATCGGACCCGGTCATGCACTTGATAATGTCTACACGGGCAGTGAGCTTTTTAGGGGCAAACCGTTTTTCAACCTCTACTTTGTGACGAATGATGACTCTGTCGCAGTCAACATAACCCACAGGTCCCCACCATGGAGCGGCGAATGTAGCGGGGTTGGCGGAGTGAGTTTTCATGACATCGGTTGGAGAGTAGAGAGTGTCGTTTAGGCAAATCAATGCACCAATACCAATGGCTTCATCACTGGCAGCCGTTTTAACAGAGTTGAATATATTTATCGGACCGTCAGCACTGATGTCGCCAGCCCCACGCATTGCTGCTGTAAGAACAATGGGCTTGGGATTCGTATGAAGTAAATTCAGGAAATAACCGGTTTCTTCAACGGTATCGGTGCCATGCGTAATAACGACTCCATCGATATCATCGTGAGAAAGAAGCTCTTCTACCTTTTCGTGAAGATCCCACATATTTTGAGGGGTCATTGTGGCTGAGGAGATGTTTGAGAATTGGAGAAAATCAAGCTGCGCAATCTTCTCGATGCCCGGGACAGCAAGTGCTAAATCCTCACCCGAACACGCAGGAACGAGTCCTTGGCATTGGGGGTCATATTTCATGGCGATCGTACCGCCAGTAGCGACAACAATAATCTTCTTTGACATCACTACTCACCTCTCAATAGTTAACGAAGAGCTACAAGGATTAGCTTGTCTTTCATATCATCGTACCGCATTTTTTCATCACTGCTTTATCTTTTTTTTACATTTTTTTGGAAAACCCTAATAGGAACTATTTACTTCTATGTAGTCCAAGAAATTAGTATCGAAAATTTCAAAATAATGAATTGACTACAAAAACGAATAATTGTTGTAAGATGGGAGTTCAAGGAGTTTAGTGCCGGCAAACTAGCAATAGTACAAGGCCAATCAGAAGTCTCCGATGGCGATGAATCCATGCGAGAACGTGGGGCAGAAAGTTATGGGTGTACATAACGATCTCCTTTAAGACGGCTTGTTATCCTGTGCTAGAGGATTTCAAGCCGTTTTGCTATTAACCGTTGCCCTCGGGATTGAAGACAACGGACTGGGGCGCAACGCCCAATTTTTTGCTCCAAAGAAAGTTTTCTTTTCGAAGCGACAAAGCCGAAATTCTCCGAATTCTTCCAAAGAAAATAGGCACACAACCTTCGTTGCATGCCTATTTTCGAGTCTTCAAAAAACTAAATTAAAGCTTATTGATGCGAGCAATGTAACCCGTAAACACTCCCCAGCCCATCGGCAAAGATTGTTTGTCTTGGATTTCAAAGTCAGGACGGTGGTGACCCGGGTGGTTGCAACCAAAGTAGAAGAAACCACACTTGCCACCATGAGCTTGAATGCGACGAATGAGCATCGTGCAGTCTTCGCTACCCACCTTAGCGTTCATGTCCACAACGGAATTCACACCCGGAGCGTGAGTTGCAGCGTCCTTTAAAAGTTCGACCGCTTCTTCATCACCCTTATAGGTCACGGCTTCGCCCATACGAGAGAGCTTGTAATCCACTTCATAGGCTTGAGCCATACCCTTAACCGTTGTTTCAACGTTTTTAGCCATGTATTCGTTAATTTCGGTCGTTTCACCGCGAACTTCGAGAACGAGAAGGGCGTGACCGGCAACAATGTTGCGAGCGGTACCGGAAATGATCTTGCCGACTTGAACGCGAGTGATGCCCTTGCTGTGGCCAGGGAGACTACCCAACGTCATCACGGTGGCGCAAGCACACATCAAGGCACTGTGACCCTTTTCGGGGCTGCCTGCTGCACAAGGCGTACCAAAGTATTCAAGGTCAAACTTCGTGGTGGCCAAATAGCCTTCGTGAGAAACGCCGACTTGACCGGGTTTGGCATCACAACCGATGTGAGCACCGGCAAACCAATCCACGTCATCAACGATGCCAGAAGCAGCCATAGCGGCGGCACCACGAACCCCTTCTTCGGCCGGTTGGAACAAAAGCTTAATCTTGCCGCACAGTTGATCAGCGTGATCGGCAACCCACTTAGCTACACCCAAACCAACAGCCGTGTGACCGTCGTGACCGCAGGCGTGAGAAAGGCCCGGATTTTTCGAGCGGAAACCTTCAACGTTGGGCAAGTGATTGGGATCGTCGGTTTCGGCAATGACCATGCAGTCAATGTCAAAGCGCAAGGCCGTTACGGGGCCGGGGCGCTTGGTGTCCCAAACACCCACGCAACCCGTGTAGCCTTCACACTTTTCAAGGAAAGCATCGCTAACACCATTGCCTTTAGCGCGCTCCATCGCTTTCTTGGCACCTTCTTCATTGCGACCCATGACAGCTTCGGGGTTGATGACTTGCGTGCCCAGTAAAACTTCAAAGCCCAACTTTTCAAGGCGATCAGCCACAAAAGCCGTGGTTTCAAATTCGTACCAACCTTCTTCAGGATTTTGGTGAAGATGGCGACGATCGGCCACCATCTCGTCAACGTAGTTTTGGATTTCGTTTGTCATAACGTTTACCTAGTAATTAAAGGTTGAAGATGAAGCCTAACAAGCAAAGGTTGATCAACATCGGGATCGCCATACGCTTGGAGATATCAAACGGGGACAAGTGCGTCATACCGGCGACCACAATCGTGGCACCAGCTAACGGGGAACACATACGACCCAAGGCACCGGAAAGACTTGCGACCATCCCGAGGCTTGCGATATCCAAACCGAATTCATTGGCGTAAGGCGTCACGGACTGGTTAAAGGCGTGGCCGGCAGCGTCACCGGAACCGGTTAAGACACCCATCACAAAGGGACCAAAGTTAGCAGCGTAGCGAGCAATGTCGTTGGAGTGCTTGAGCGTTTCAATCAAAGCGTCGATGACGCCGGCGGCTTGCAAGCCCCCAGCGAACGTACCAGCAGCGATGATGATACCCATGATGTTGCAGTAGCCCTTACCCATACCGTTAAAGAATTCCTTCGTCACGGTTTGCGGGTTAGCGCGCGTCACCAACAAGGCAAACATGGCACCGATCAACATGGCGCCAGGAATCGACATACGAATAACTGGCAAGCACGTTGCACCCAAGAACAAAATAATCACGGGTAAGACCGGAGCAATAGCGCGCAAAACGCTGGCTTTTTCTGGCAATTGCCAGTGTTCTTTAGCTTCAACGTCAAGTTCAACGACAGCGCCCGTACCAGGTTTCTTATAGTCGCGGAAGACAAAAATCATGGCTGTGACCAAGATAATGTTTAATGCGCAGACCGTCAAAATGGACGGGGCAAATTGCACGATCAAGTCCATGACGTCCATGTCAGCCAAACGGGCAATAAAGACGTTGTGGCTTGAACCCGGAGAGAGGGTAGAAGGCGTGATGGAACCGATAATGGCAGCGCCTGCAATAGCAGGGTGGAAACCGGCACGAACCATTAACGGAATCATCGTGGGACCAAGAGCGGCAGCGCAACCGGCAGCGCTCGGAATAGCAACGGCCACGCAACTGGCAACCAACATACAGGCCGGGAGCAAGAAGATGCCGATTTTACCCAAGGGTTTAACCAAAAGTGTCACGAGGTGAACGTCACAACGAGTAATGGCAATAACAGCGGCAAAACCCATGGACGAACAAATGGACATGATCAATGACCCGCGGGTCATATTTTTGGCAAAGGCGTCAACGGCTGTCATCGGGTCGCCGGCAAACAATGCCATCAATAAGCCGGAAGCCACGAGCACTAAGCGCGTTTCCCAGCGTTTCAAAAGAGCAAATACGGTTAAGATGACGCCAATACAGGCCATCCAAATAGTCCAAGTCATGTTCTATCTCCTTCAATGGCCTTGGGTACGAAGGTGGCTCATGGAGCCGTAGAGTTTTTGTAAGCGTTCGTACTCTTCTTTGTCGAAGAATTGGCAGTGACCTGCCGTGAATTCTTTAGCGACTTCAATGCCAAAGCGCACGGCTTCTTCAACATCGGTCGGATGGGTTGCACCGGTGGCGCAACCTGCAACACGCATTACCGTCGTGATGGCCACACCAATGCAAGGAGCGGTCGTGGCAACAGAAGGTTGAAGGATGGAATTTAAGTGGTAGATACCGTTACCGTAAGGCGTGATGTCTTGCGTGGTTAACGGCAACACGTAGGGGAAGTCGCCCGTCGTGGTTTCAACGATAGAGAGAAGGTCTTCGCTGGTGCGCAAAATCCAACCGTCTTTAACGGTCGGCGTAATGGCGATGCCACGGTGATTGACAATGCGGTTGCCCTTTGTTGTATCGATGCAGATAACGGCATCCATAGCGGGGTCAATTTCGTATTGATTGCAAACGTCGCTTGTGATCGGAGAGTCCATGAAAGGCACGGGATCGTGCGGACGGGTCGGAGCGTGGGGGCAGACTTGCGTGGTGACAATGACGTCACCTTCTAATTGATCGCCCTTTTTAACCATCATGCCCAATTTCGTAGCAATGGCTAATGCCGATAAGGCACCATCGCCGTCAGAGACAAAGCCCACACGAGTGGGGCGTGCACCGATGCCACCTAAGCGACCGACTACGCCAAGCGTGGGAGCCGTACCACCGACGGACTTGCCGTTTTTACCGGGGATTAATGCGTGGATGAAATCCGTTGTGCCTTTGGCACCGGTGACAGGTGTGACCTTGCATTGGGTGACACCGTGGTTTTGAAGCCATTCTTGAACGATTGAACCATTGACGGTTGCATCATCGAGCAACTCGTAGAGTTCAATCACTGCTTTTAAGCTCATGTTACTCTCCTACCTTTTTTGAAAAAAAAATATCATCCATTGTAGGAGTGTGAAGAGGGGAAACCTATGGGTTTTATCCCCTAGTTCTTTAGAGTAATCGGTGGGTATTAGAGCTTCTAATGCATAACATTAGATGAAAATTCCCCCAACCTACCCTCGCAAAAACAAACTTGTCAGAACTTGGTTGTCACTGTTACCTGTTACCGTACTCTCGTACCCTGTTCGGCTTGACTGTGATATAGGCTGCCGCCGTGAACAGCTGGACTCTTTCCTACCAGAGTATGTATTCTCGCCCAAATTTGTTTTGCTACACCTAATTGTTAATTAGAGAAGGTCGACCTCCCAATTTTTGGCTTGAATCTTGGAGTCCAATACACGCGCTTCGTAGGCGAGTTGGTCCACTAATTTTTCCTCTTCGGCAATGTTAAGCGTCGTCACAATGCGGATTTCCTTTTGCGAGTAACGTTGAGTTCGCTCAGATGCTTTTTGTAGGGCCTCTCGCAAGACACTGACTTCGCGAATCATAATGTCGCGTTTGGTGATAGCGTCGGCCAACGAACTATCATCAAAAGGCGTATTGGCATTGGTTTTGTTAATGCGGTTAATAATGTCTTCAAGTTCTGCGTAGACTTTGTTAAGACGACGAATTAACTCTGAAGGATCTTCGCTGGGTGCGTCACCCTCTTGATTTAAAACGTTGGCAAAAAGACGCTCGCGCACACGAGCGATGCGTGTTTGAAGGTCTTTTCTAAGTATTAAGGCTTCGGCTAATTTCATAGACGTCAAACTCCGATGTCAATGAGCTATATAGTCAAAATACAACCAGATACATCAGAATTTGATGGAATTAATACAGAGGTAATTTTTCATAGTCAGATTAGACACTAAAGCTTGAATAGATAGTGGAGAGAATCCACATCTAAGGATTAAAATTCACCTTCTGAAAACTCATCGTTTCCCAAAATGATCAACACTTCTTTATTTCTCTTGTTCTTAATTACCTCTAGCTGCACGGTAGCCTCCCCCGGTCCTGGTGTTTTGATGACGCTCACCAGTGCGATTCGCTATGGTTTACGTTCCGCTTGCTGGGTCATTTTGGGTACGGCTTCCGGCACTGTCATCATGGCAGTCATCTCTTCAACAGGCCTTGGCATCTTAATTGCTAACTCTCCCGCCACCTTTGAAGTGATTAAGTCCTTGGGTGCTTGTTACATGATTTATTTAGGCATCCGACTTTATCGTGCCAAGCCCTTTAGCTTTGAATTGGCTACCAAAGAAAAAGAGTCCGTTAACTTCGCGCAACGTGGACGTTTGTGGCTTCAAGGGGTGACCCTTCAAATGACCAACCCCATGTTAATCATGTTCTTTATTTCGTTATTCCCGCAGTTTTTGGATCACGAACTCAATTACGTGGGTCAAGTGGCGATTATGAGCATGACGTATTTCTCGTTGGTTTGTGTCATTCACTTGGGGTACGGCTGGGTCGCTGCAAACTTCCGTCATCTTTTATCCACACCCAAAGCCGCTCGAATTATTAACTGTGTCGGTGGTACGATCTTTATTTTGTTGGCTTTGCGCGTCTTTTTGACGATGGCAACGGCATAAAGCTTGGACTATCGTCCGATAGAAAAATCGATTTTTCGCTAAACTTAGTCTGTTATACCCATTCATTTTGAAGTGAGTAATCTATGCCTAATTTTCAGATTCGCCCCGCAACCCTTGAAGATTGCGAGTTGGTGTTGAGTTTCGTTCGTCGTTTGGCCGAGTATGAAAAGATGCTCGATGAGGTCGTTGCGACCGTTGACGATATCAAACGTGAACTTTTTGGCGAAAAGGCGATTGCTCACTGTGTGATTGCTTATGAAGATGAAACCCCGGTGGGTTTTGCCTTCTATTTCTATAACTGCTCAACGTTCTTAACCCGCAGAGGTCTTTATCTGGAAGACCTTTTCATTGATCCTGCCTATCGCGGTAAGGGTTACGGTAAAGCTATCATGCGTTACTTGGCTGTCAAAGCAGTGGAAGAGAAGTGCGGTCGCTTTGAATGGGTGGTTTTGGATTGGAATGAGCCTGCTATCGGTTTTTATGAAAAAATCGGTGCCTCCGTATTACCTAACTGGCGTATTTGCCGTTTGACCGGTGAGTCATTGGCGAACTTTGCCGAGTCGAAATAGGATTGACCATGGCCTCTCAAGTTTTGGCCCGTAAATGGCGCCCTCATGATTTTGAAAGTGTAGTGGGACAAGAGCCTGTCGTTCAGGCTTTAACGCACGCACTTCGTGAAAACCGTCTTCACCATGCTTATTTGTTTACGGGTACGCGTGGTGTCGGTAAGACAACTTTGTCACGCATTTTGGCCAAGAGCTTCAACTGTATGGGACCCGATGGCAAGGGTGGCGTGACGGATCACCCGTGCGGTGTTTGTGAAGCGTGCCGCGCGATTGATGAAGGTCGCTTTGTCGACTACATCGAAATGGACGCCGCAAGTAACCGTTCCGTTGAAGAAATGACGGCGTTACTTGAACAAGCCATGTACGCGCCCACAAACGCTCGCTACAAGGTCTACATGATTGACGAAGTCCATCAGTTGACCACGCACGCCTTTAACGCCATGCTCAAAACGCTCGAAGAGCCGCCCGAGTATGTGAAATTCATTTTGGCAACGACCGATCCCCAAAAGGTTCCGGTGACGGTGCTTTCTCGTTGTATTCAGTTCAATCTCCGCAATGTGACGCCGCAAATCGTGGCCGATCACATGAAGACGATTTTGGAGGCTGAAAAGATCGAAGCCGAACCCGCCGCGCTTAAGCTTTTAGGCATTGGTGCTCGCGGCTCCATGCGTGACGGTTTAAGTTTGTTGGATCAAGCCATTGCCTTTGCCGGCAATCGCCCCGTGACGCTTGAGAGCGTTCGCGAAATGTTGGGCATGATGGATAGTGATGTTTTGATTCAATTGCTTCGTGCTTTAGCTAAGGGCGATGCTCATCAAATGCTTGAGATTGCCAATACGATGTCCATGCGAAGCTTGAGTTTTTCTCAAGCCGTGCGTGACTTGGCGAGCCTCTTGCACCGCATTACGTTGGCGCAATTCGATCCTTTGAGCGTTGCTTCAGATGATTTAGACCGTGATGCGATTTTTGAACTCGCCCAAGTCTTTACGAAACCTGAAGTACAGCTTTATTACCAAATCATGCTTAACGCCCGTGGCGACATGAATTTGGCCCCCGACGAGTATGCGGGTTTCACGATGGCTTTGATGAGAATGTTGGCCTTTAAGCCAGCAGGTCTTGTCAAGACTGAATTGCCCAAACGCTTTGAATTCCCCGAGGTGAAGGCTCCGGCCGTTGAAGCCAAAGCTGCGGTGGCTCCCGTCGCTTCCGAAGTGACTGCTCCCGTTGCAAAGCCTGTTGCACCGGTTGTCGAATCTGCCCCTATCCAAAAGACTGAACCGTCAGAACCAGCTTCTTGGGAAGATGTCCCGGGGGAGGTATTAGCGGGTAGTGTGCCTGCGGTGCCTGCCCGCAATGAGCAGCAACCGATCGAACCTCAACCTGTTGTTGAAGAAAAGCTTCAAGAAGCACCCGTTGTCGAAGAGACAAAACCCGTTACAAAAACGAGTACGGTCATTGAAGATGATGAGGATGACGTCCCGTACAATCCAGATCAGATGTACGGCGAATCGGATTATCAAGCATCAATTGATGACTATGATGATTTTGGCGCAAGTGCCGCTCCTTCTTTTGATGAACCTCAAGCAGAAGCTCAAGAAGCCGACGAATCGGTGGATTTGGGTAGTGGTTATTCGGACTACTATGAAGCTAAGCCCGAGGACGACATTCCTGAATTTAGTGAAATCGGGAAAATTTGGTACGAAAAGATGCGATATACGTATCCTTCGACCTATGCTCGAGACATCCTCTTTAGAAGTGAGTGCGTGGCTATCGATGGTACGACTATTCGTTTGCATTTGGACCCCTTCTATTCGGGGCGCTTGAGAAACGAACAAGCGATGCGTTTGGTTCAACGAATTGTGGATCCGGTCTTTGGTCACCGCATGAAGATTGAAGTGGAACTCATCGAGCCGCGTTCCCGTACAATTCACCAACAAATGGTTTGGGAAAAGCGAGAGGCAAAGAAAAAAGAAGAGGCGAAGTGGTTAAAGAGCCACTACATTGCCATCGACGATCCCGAAGAGAAAAAGGCGGCCATTGAGGCGTTAAAAAATACCCCTCAGGCCAAGATCATTGCCCGTCGCTTTAATGCGAAAATTGATCAGTCGTCGATTAAGAAATTGGTTTCTCGTCAGTCTTGATGAGAAGAAAAAAGTTTTAACTTAAAAAGGAAACATTATGCGTGGAAATATGGGAGCTCTTTTGAAGCAAGCTCAACGTGTTCAAGAAAACATCAAGCGTTTGCAAGTGGAATTGGGTCAACTTGAAGTTGAAGGTCAATCCAGTAGCGGTTTGGTGAAAGTCACGATGACCTGCAAGCACAACTTAAAGAGCGTGAAGTTGGATCCGAGCTTGATGGAAGAAGACGTGGATATGGTTGAAGACTTGGTCTTCATGGCCGTTAAGGACGCCTTGGATAAGGTCGAAAACACCACGAAGGAAAAGATGGCTCAAGCCACGGCCGGCATGCCCTTGCCTCCGGGAATGATGTTCTAATTGAACTTAAACCGCCATGTCAAACACCGATACGTCAATTGATCATTTGATCAATGCCTTAAAGAAGTTGCCGGGGCTGGGGCCTCGGTCGGCTTCTCGCATTGCCTATCATTTGTTGTTAGACAATCGACTCGGTGCAAGAGAGTTGGCGAGTAGTTTAGATAAAGCGCTCAACACTGTTAAGCACTGCGAGCTTTGCAACACCTTAACTGACGATACGCTCTGTCCGATTTGTCGAGACGAAACGCGTGATCGCTCGAAAATCTGTGTGGTGGAAAGCCCTGCGGATCAAAAAGCCATTGAAGAAACGTTGACTTATCAGGGTCTCTACTTTGTTTTGATGGGTTTGATTTCGCCTGTGCAAGGGGTGGGCGCAAAAGAGTTGCAACTTCAACGACTCATTGATCGAGTGGAAAATGATGAGCAACTCAAAGAAGTGTTGATCGCAACGCCTTTCACACCGGAAGGGGATGCAACGGCACACTTTATTGCCAAAGCTATTGCTTCACGTTCGCGTCCGATTCGCGTGACGCGTTTGGCCCGTGGGATTCCGGCAGGAGTGGAATTGGAGTACACCGATGCCAATACAATCGCCAGTGCGATTTTCTCACGCCGAGGCTAATGGCAGAAAAAAAGGAACAAAAATGGCAAATCCTCATATTTTGAATGCGCTGCAAGAAGCTCAAGTGGCGCTCGAAGCTTTAATTAAGAACGAAGCAACACTTGAGAAACTTGACGCTGCAGGTCAAGCAATGGCTGATGCCATTGCCAACGGTCATAAGATTTTATCTTGCGGTAACGGTGGCTCTTTGTGTGACGCCATGCACTTTGCCGAAGAAATGACGGGACGCTACCGTCAAAATCGTCCGGGTTTTGCTGCGATTGCCATTGCTGATGCCAGTCACATGAGTTGCGTCGGTAATGACTACGGCTATAACGATGTTTTCTCTCGCTACGTGAGTGCAGTGGGTCAAAAAGGGGATGTGCTTTTAGCCATTACAACTTCGGGCACGAGTGCCAACGTGATGCAAGCGGTTAAAGCTGCGCATGACAAAGGCATGATTGTTGTCGGTTTAACGGGGCGTGAAGGCAGTCCTTTGGCTAATGAAGCTGATATTGCTATCGTGACGCCTGCCGGTAAATGGGCCGATCGCGTGCAAGAGTTGCACATTAAGTGCATCCATATTTTGATTGAGTTGGTGGAGCGCCGTTTGGCACCTGAAAACTACTAACTTAGAAGAACTGTCGGTATAATCTGACACAAGCGTACCCCACACAGCTCTGTTTCATCTGCCAAAGGTGGGGTCTTTTATTATCTGAGCGTGATGTTCATTAACAATTTCACACTCAAAAATTGTTTCAAAACGGTAAAATAAACCGTCGGTTAGATGCCTGAGTTAAAAACTACTCGGGCTTCTTTAATGTTTTGATTTTATTCTGAAAATTATTATGGCAATTCCTATTACAGTCCGTGGTGCTGAGTTGCTTAAAGCCGAATTAAAGCGCCTCAAGAGTGTTGAACGTCCTGCAGTTGTTCAAGCAATTAAGGAAGCCCGTGAAAAGGGTGACTTGTCTGAAAACGCAGAATATGATGCCGCCAAGGATCTTCAAGGTCATATTGAAGGTCGTATTGCAGAGTTGGAAGGCAAGCTTGCCTCTTTGCAAATCATCGATCCGAAGGAATTGGATGCCGGTGGTCGTATCGTTTTTGGTGCAACGGTTGAACTCGAAGACCAAGACACGGGTAACGTTGTGACCTATCAAATCGTTGGCGACGATGAAGGCGATATCAAGCGTAACTTGGTGTCGATCTCCAGTCCCATCGCTCGTGCTTTGATTGGTAAGTACGAGGGCGATGAAGCCACGGTGCACGCTCCGAGCGGTGACCGTATGTATGACATTTTGAGCGTTCAGTATATTTAACGCTTCAAAAAGTAAAAGTCCATGTTTGTATTGCATGGGCTTTTAAGCGCAGATAAGAAAAAAGCAGTTCCATTATCGAACTGCTTTTCTCGCTTAAGCGTTACCGAAGGACTTCTTCGTTTGACGACCCGGAGCGCGAGCGCGGGTCTTACGAGCAGCCGTCGGACCACCACGGGTGCGACGTTGGCTTTCAGCCATTTGACGACGCTTGGCGCGTTCAGCTTCAGCCTTGCGCTTTTCTGGGCTCGGACGCCAAAGAACGAGCAACTTGCCGATCTCTTGAACACGAGCGGCGGAGAGCTTTTCAACGAGCTCTTCAAAAATCGCTTCACGTTCTTCACGATCATCGCTCGGAACACGAATCTTAATTAATTCGTGAGCGGTTAAAGCACGGTCGACCTCTTTGATGACGGCATCCGTTAAGCCGTTGGCACCTAAGAGCACGACAGGTTCGAGGTGGTGCGCTTGAGAGCGCAATTCGAGACGCGTGTCTCGATCAAGCAAAAGTTCTGCCATAGTAAAAAATCGAATATAATCGGTTATCGAAAATTGAAAACGACTAATTGTATTGAAAAATCATGCCAGTAGCAACAAAAAAACTGCGTTCTAATCGCGCTTGGATTGAACGCCATATTAACGATCCCTTTGTAAAGCGCTCTCGTGCCGAAGGTTATCGTGCACGTTCTGTTTATAAACTCATTGAACTCAATGACAAAGAAAAGCTCATTCGCCCGGGAATGACCGTGGTGGATTTGGGTGCGGCACCGGGCAGCTGGACGCAGGTCATTCGTGAAAAGTTAATGGACAAAAACGGTGACATCAACGGCACCATCATTGCCATGGACATTTTGCCCATGGATCCGATCGATGGCGTGACGTTCTTGCAAGGTGATTTCCGCGAGCAAGAAGTGGCTGACCAATTAAATGCCCTCGTGGGTGATAAGAAAGTCGATTTGGTTTTGTCTGACATGGCACCGAACTTGTCCGGTATTCCTGCAGCAGACGCCGCCCGTTGTTTATTACTTAACGAATTGGGGTTGGAATTTTGCTTGCAAAACCTCACCGATAACGGTGTTTTTGTGACGAAGGTTTTCCAAGGCAGCGGCTTTTCCCAATACGTGGAGACGCTTAAAAAACACTTTAAGACGGTGTTGACGCGCAAACCTGAAGCGAGCCGCGACTCATCGGCCGAAGTGTACATGGTCGCTAAGGGCATCAAAAAGCGTTAATTCGCACCCTTGAAAAAGTCACATTTTGTCCGCATATATTGTTAGAAAGCGTATCAATGCGGACTATTTGACAGATTTCTCGGTATTCTTAGAAAACCGCGACCAAGGTTTTTGGCCGGTTTAAAATAGCGCAAATAGTGTTTCTTTGGTTATACAAGGCGAAGGAGCCTTCAATTGAATAAGAATTTACTCAACAAAGTCGGTTTATGGGTTGTTGTGGCGATTGTGTTTTTTACACTGTTTCGCCAATTTGAACCGGAGCAAACGGCTCCGGCTTCAACGACGAGCTATACCCAATTCATGGAAGATGCTAAGGCCGGTAAGGTGGCTCGCGTTGACATTAAGGGACGCGAAATCACGGTAACGCCGACGCAAGGTCAAAAGTTTGTCATTACGAGCCCGGGCGACCTTTGGATGGTGGAAGACCTTCGTAAGTCCGGTGTTCAAGTCTACGGTACGCCAGAAGAAGAACCGTCCTTGTTGATGACGATTTTGATTTCTTGGTTCCCGATGTTGCTCTTGATCGGTGTGTGGATTTTCTTCATGCGCCAAATGCAAGGTGGTGGCAAGGGCGGTGCCTTTAGTTTCGGTAAGAGCAAGGCCCGTATGTTGGATAAGTCCAATAACAAGGTGACCTTTAAGGATGTGGCAGGTTGCGATGAAGCCAAGCAAGACGTTCAAGAAGTGGTGGACTTCTTGCGTGATCCTTCCAAGTTCCAACGCTTGGGCGGTCGTATTCCGCGCGGTATCTTGTTAGTGGGTAGCCCCGGTACGGGCAAGACGCTTCTGGCTAAGGCCATTGCCGGCGAAGCTCAAGTGCCGTTTTTCTCGATTTCCGGTTCTGACTTCGTTGAAATGTTCGTGGGTGTGGGGGCTGCTCGTGTTCGCGACATGTTTGAAAACGCCAAGAAGAATTCGCCTTGCATCATCTTCATTGACGAAATTGATGCCGTGGGTCGTCAACGTGGTGCCGGTTTAGGCGGCGGTAACGATGAACGCGAACAAACGTTGAACCAAATGTTGGTGGAAATGGACGGTTTTGAAACCGGTACGAACGTGATTGTGATTGCTGCCACGAACCGCCCGGACGTCTTGGACCCTGCTTTGTTGCGCCCGGGTCGTTTTGACCGCCAAGTTGTGGTGCCGTTGCCTGACGTGCGCGGTCGCGAACAAATTTTGAATGTTCATATCCGTAAGGTGCCGGTGGGCCGTGATGTCAATCCCGCTGTGATTGCTCGCGGTACGCCCGGTATGAGCGGTGCTGACTTGGCTAACCTCGTTAACGAAGCTGCTCTTTTTGCCGCTCGCCGTGATGCGAAGTTGGTGGAAATGGTGGACTTTGAGCGCGCCAAGGATAAGATCTTGATGGGTGCCGAACGCCGTAGCATGGTGATGAGCGAAGACGAAAAGAAGACGACGGCTTATCACGAATCCGGTCACGCCGTGGTGGCTTGGTTGTTGCCTAAGAGCGATCCCGTTCACAAGGTAACGATTGTGCCTCGCGGTCGTGCATTGGGTGTTACGATGCAGTTGCCTGAAAAGGATCGCTTCAATTACGACGACGTCTACATGAAGTCTCGTTTGGCCATCTTGTTTGCCGGTCGTGCTGCTGAAGAAGTGTTCTTGAATCAAAAGACCACGGGCGCAAGCAACGACTTTGAACGCGCTACGCAATTGGCTCGTGACATGGTGGCTCGTTACGGTATGACCGATGCCATGGGTGTGATGGTTTATGCCGAAAACGAAGGTGAAGTGTTCTTGGGTCGCTCGGTGACGCGTACGACGCACGTGAGCGAAGCCACGCAACAACAAATTGATGCTGAAGTGCGTCGTATCTTGGAAGAAGAATACGCTCGTGCCAAGCGCATTTTGGAAGAAAATCGCGATCGCATCGAATTGATGGTTGAATGCTTGATGAAGTGGGAAACGATCGACTTCGATCAAATCAACGACATCATGGAAGGCCGTGAAGTGCGTCCGCCCAAGGAAGGGTCTTCTGCTAAGACGACGGAACCTTTGCACACGGATGCCAAGGTTGAAGAAGTCAAAGAAGCACCTGCTGAACCCGCTGTGACGGAAGCGAAGGAAGAGGTTCAAACGCCTGCTTCTGAAGAAAAGAAAGACGAAAATAATCCGCAATAACGATTAAATCGTCAGATCCTCAATTAAGCCTCACGCAAGAAGTTGCCTGGGGCTTAATTTTTGCTTGCTTTCTGTCAGATAGGCGCCTAGAGTAAGGGATATTAAAAAATAAAAGAACCCTTTCTTTAACCCCTAACCCTCGAGAGTCTCCCTACTATGCTCGCCGGTCTTTTCTTTGGCATCGCTGCGTGTGCCATCTGGGGATTGATTTACGTCATCCCTTTATTTTTGCCTGAATACAGCCCCTTATTAATTTCTGCTGTGCGCTATTCCATCTATGGATTCACGTGCTTATTTCTCGTACCCTTGCAGTGGAAAGAATTAAAGCGTTTATCACCCAAGGATTGGGTTTTAGCGTTTAGCCTGTCCTTTTTCGGTTCCATCGTTTACTACTGCTGCCTTGTGGTGAGTGTCAACTTAGCCGGAGCCCCAGTGAGCGGCATGCTCATGTGTTGGATTCCGGTACTGGTGGCGCTAGTTGCCAATTACCAAGCCCTTCGAGTGGGTAAGGGTGTGGCATGGAAAAAGATTGCCATTCCGCTTGTCTTTATTTTGGTTGGGATTGTGATTGCCAATTGGACGGAGTTTGAATACGTCGTCAATCAACAGCATTCCACGGCCGGCAACTTCTGGTTGGGCGTGGCAGCGGGGGCCACCTCTATGCTTCTTTGGACGTGGTATCCGATTCGCAATGCCCGTTGGTTGTTAGACAATAAAGACAAAAAGCCTAACGTTTGGGCAACGGCACAAGGGTTGGTCATTTTGCCTTTTACGGTGATCAGCTACTTTGTGGTGACGCAATTTTATTTACCGGAAAACTTTGGTCCCTTAGGGCCGACCCCCACGACTTTCATCATCTGTATGTTGGTAGCGGGGATTTGCTGTTGTTGGATGGCGGCTGCCGCTTGGAACGAAATGAGTCAACGCTTGCCCACGGCGCTGGCCGGTCAACTGATCGTTTTTGAAACCATCTTTTCCGTGATCTATGCCATGCTCTTTAGAGGTGAATGGCCCACCATGACGATGGTCGTTGGCATGGTGATGCTCATTACGGGCGTTCTGTTGGCTTTGCGTATTTTTAAAGATACAGAAGCGTAGTTCTTGCATAAAGGCCTAAAAGCGCATAGTGTTGTAGTCTCCAATTTTCTATTGAACTTCATATGCTTTTGGGCTTTGCTTTGGGTGTTTTGGCGTGTGCCATTTGGGGATTGATCTATATCTTCCCATTGGTATTGCCTGACTATCATCCTGTCATCATTGCATCTGCGCGTTTTGCTATGTATGGGTTGACGTGCCTGATGATTTTGCCCATACAAATCAAAGAATTAAAGAAACTCACACGATCAGATTGGTGGGTTGCTTTGCGTCTTGCCTTCTTTGGCTCGCTCGTCTACTACTTCTGTCTTGTTATCAGTGTCAAACTGTCCGGCGCTCCCATTTGTGGGATGCTCATGTGCTGGATTCCTGTGTTGGTTGCCATTGTCGCTAACTACTCTGCTAAGAGTGAACAGAAAGTGCCTTGGTCGCGTTTAGCGATGGCTTTGGGCCTTATCATTGTCGGGATGTTTGTTGCCAACTGGAGCGAATTTGAATACATCACCGAAGTCCAACAAGGCTCGCCCTTAGAGTTTGGTCTAGGGATTTCTGCTGGCGTTGCTGCGCTTTTGCTTTGGACATGGTTTCCTATTCGAAATGCCCGTTGGTTGTTGGATAACAAAGGCAAAAGTCCCAAAGTGTGGGCGACGGCTCAAGGGCTTTCTGTTTTTCCTGTCTCGACACTCGGCTTTTTCATTGCAAGTTTTTACTTTATGCCGCAGGGGCAGCTCTTAGGACCCGATCCCGTCTTTTTCGTTTTGATGATGATTGTGGCCGGTGTCTGTTGCTCTTGGTTAGGCGCCGTTTTGTGGAACGGTATGAGTCAACGCTTACCGCCCGCTTTAGGCGGTCAATTGATCGTCTTTGAAACGATCTTTTCTGTTCTTTATGCCCTTCTTTGGCGAGGACAGTGGCCGACCGTAAGTTTAATCGTCGGTATGTTGATGCTTTTGTCAGGTGTTTTGCTTGCTCTGCGTGTTTTTCGCAATACAGAAGTCTGATTAAAAAATAGCTTTCTCATATTTCTCTTTTGTTTCTAGGAGTTGCATTATGTTTGGTGTCATTATTACGCTATTGGCTGTGGTGCTGATTGCGTACTTCGTGATTAAAAACTACTATCCGCCTTTTGTTTTGATGCTTTTGGGTTTGGTGTTGTTGTTCATCGGCTGGATGATGGGCACCGATCCGGTTTCAGCTAAGACATCAACTCATTTCTGGGGCTTTGACCTTGTTCAAGCATTTACCGACCTTATGAAGGGTCGCTTGGGTGGCTTGGGTCTTAACATTATGGCCATTGCCGGTTTCTCTTACTACATGAATAAAATTGGCGCTTCCAAGTCTTTGGTGAAACTTTGTATTCGCCCGCTTTCTGCCATTCGTTCTCCCTACATTTTGTTGGGTTTGACGTACTTCGTCGGTCAATGCATGGCTTTGTTCATTAACTCTGCCGTGGGTTTGGGCCTTTTGTTGATGGCTTCCATCTATCCGTTGTTGGTCTCTTTGGGCGTTCGTCGTGCAGCCGCTGCGGCCGTGATCGGTTCGACCTGCTGTCTTGACTTGGGTCCGAGTTCTTCTAACGCAATGCGTGCAGCTGACTTGTTGGGTACGGACGTGGTGACTTACTTTGTGACGGGGCAAATTCCGGTGGCCATCAGTGTGATGATTGCTGTCGCTGTGGGGCACTCTGTGATTCAACATTGGTTTGACCGTCGTGAAGCCGCCAAGGGTATTGAAGATAAGGTTGAGGGTTTGAATGCTAACGCCGAAGACGCTTTTGCTGACGCCGGTCCCGCTCATTATGCGATTTTGCCGATTCTTCCGTTATTCCTTTTGATCATCTTCTCTCCGATGGTCTATGCTGGTATTAAGTTAAGTTTGGTGACGGCTATTGTTGTCTCCATCTTGATTGCTTTCGTGGTAGACCTCTTAACGCGTCGTACCTTCAAGCAATGCTGTGCCGATACGCAATCGTTCTTTGAAGGCATGGGTAAGGTCTTCACCTCCACCGTTACCTTGGTGGTCTGCGCCGAATTGTTTGCCTTAGGCTTAACGAAGGTGGGTGGCATCTCCACGCTTATCCAAATGGCCGCTTCCCAACAAGGTTTGGGCCTTTTCTTCATGCTGTTTGTGATGATGGGTATTATGGTCGTGGCAACGATTGTGACGGGTTCGGGCAACTCGGCTTTCTTTGCTTTTTCGCCCTTATTGCCTGAAGCAGCAGCGAGCGTCGGTTACAACACGATGGCTTTAGTGGTGCCAGTTCAATTGGCTGCCAGTTTGGCTCGTCCGATGAGTCCGATTTCCGGTGTCATCATTGCTGTGTCCGGTATTGCTAGTTTGACGCCGATTGAATTGATCCGTCGTACGATGCCTGTGATGGTGATCGGTATGATCGTTAACGTCGTGGCTTCTAACATCTTCTTGTAAGATCAAAACGACGACGTTTAGGGACTTTTGATGAATAATAATTAAAAGTCCCAGAAGCAAAAAAGTGGCGTATTCGTCTCAAAAAGAGAAGAGTACGCCACGATTATTTTGAAGGGAATTATTAACCTTCAGTTTCTTTTTCAGTCGTTGCTTTTCGACGATAGATACGGGGAAGCTTTTCAAAAAGGCGCATTTTGATTTGGCCACCGGAGATGACTTCCGTTTCAGAGTACTCAAAATCGATAATGCCTTCGCCCTTTAGTTTAAAGCGAGCATCTTCGACTTGGTCCACAAAAAGGTTGATGGCTTCCGCAAAAAGGATTTGGTCTTGTGTGACAAAGAAACCGTCACGAACAATCAACTTTGCCAAAATTTGGAAAAGTTCCTTCGGATAGCCTTCGTTGTAATCCAAGAGATCTTCCCAGAAAAGAAGGGTAAAGGCACCGTCAAACTTCTCTTTACCGTTCCATGTCGGCAATTCTTCTAAAGGAATGGCTTGGAATTCAATGTTTTTCAATTTCAAGCTCTTGGCGCGGGCTTGGGCAACCTTAATGGCTTCCTTGCAACTATCAATCCCGACAAAGCGCGCTTCAGGGTACATCCAAGCCAAAAAACAAAGGAAGATACCACTATCGCAACCCACTTCAAGGATGCGTTTGTTGTTAAACTTTAAGTTGGTACTGACGACCCATTGGCAAGAATTCATTAAGCGCAAAGCATCAAAGCGACAGCAGATGAAGTCCGCCAAACCACAGCTGGCATTTTTCGTGGCGTTTAATTCGGCATTGTCTTTTTCATTGATGGCAACACGACGATCCATGTAGCGCAGGAATTTGCGACCGGGATTACCAAAGGCACTGATTTTCTTTTTTAGTGCGTCCCATGAAAGGTCGCTCACGGGTTTAATATCAATCAATTCAAAGAATTCTTTGACTTTGACGTCTAAATTCGGTTCTTTCATTTTTAACTTTATTTTAACTTCTTCAATAGCATTGAAATCACAGAAAAAGGGAAGTGATTCATTAGAGAAAAAGGATTATGACTGAGCGTGTAGCGACTTGCAAGAGTTAGGAAATTGCGTTCAGAAGAAGTCTTCAATCGTTATAATCCTTGGGTATTTTTTTTGGAAAGCATTACCATGGCGACGACATTTCTTTGGCACGATTATGAAACTTTTGGCTTGAGCCCGAGCAAGGATCGACCGGCACAGTTTGCCGCGATTCGAACCGATGACAATCTCAATGCGATGGGCGAGTCAATGTGTTGGTACTGCAAACCTGCAATGGATGCATTGCCAGCTCCTGAGAGCATCATGATCACGCACATCTTGCCCCAAGAATGTGAAGAAAAGGGGATGACGGAAGCGGAATTTTCAAAGCGCATTCTCAAAGAAATGAGTCAACCCGATACGATCAGTGTCGGCTACAACAATATGGGTTTTGACGATGAAGTCTCGCGTCACATGTTCTGGCGTAATTTATACGATCCGTACGCTCGTGAGTGGAAGGACGGGTGCTCGCGCTTTGACCTTTTCCCCTTGGTTGTAGCAACCTGGGCTTTGCGTCCTGAAGGCATCAATTGGCCTGAGGTGGACACGCCCGATGGCGGCAAACGCCCAACCTTTAGACTTGAACATTTAACGGTCGCCAATGGCCTTACGCACGAGCATGCGCACGATGCTTTAAGTGATGTACAAGCCACGATTGATGTGGCACGCCTTATTCGAGAAAATCAACCCAAACTCTGGCAATACGCTTTAGCTTATCGCGCAAAAAACAAGCTCAAGGACATGGTCAATAGCCGTAAGGTACTCTTATGGGTTTCATCCATTCATGGTCGAGAGCATGGCTATATGCGCCTTGTATTGCCGATTGGTCAGGATCCCAAGAATCCGAATGCCATTTTGATGTGGGACTTGATGGAAGATCCCCGTGAACTTTTGCGTTTAACGGCCCAAGAGGTGAAGGCTCGCTTGTTTGTTCGTCAAAGTGACTTGCCTGAGGGTCAAACGCGTTTACCGATTTTCTCTTGCAAGATTAATCAAGCGCCCTTCTTGGTGGAACATTTGGGCGTTTTAACTGACAACCGTGCGGCCTTATTTAACCTTGATAAGAATAAGGCCCATGAAAACGCCGCTTTCTTAGTCGAACACATCGATGAAATCAGTGGCTTGTGGTCTGAAGTGTTGGAACGTGAAGCGGGCAGTGACGAACCCGTGGATGTGGACTCCGGTCTTTATGCTGGGGGCTTTACCAGTAACAATGATCGCTCGCAAATGGAGTTTGTTCACAAACAAACACCTCAAACTTTAGCCCAGTTGGTTGAGGCCGGTCGCATTCACTTTGATGATGACCGTTTTGAAGAATTACTTTTTAGATTCCGCGCTCGCAATTGGCCTGAAACTTTGAATGAAGAAGAGCAAGCCCGTTGGCAAGAGTTGCGTATTGAGCGTTTAATCCATGGTGTGGGTGTTGCTCGCACATTAGATGACTTTGCCCAAGAAATTGAAAAGCTCGCTGAAAGTTTGGGTGAAGAAGTCGATGAAGAAACGGAAAACTTATTTGGTGCTCTTTACGATTGGGCTGAGAGAATTAGTGATTCGTTGGAATAGGCACTAATTTAATTTCTCAAATAAAAATGGCAGAGCTTCGTGATGAAACTCTGCCATTGGTTTAATTAAGCTCTAAAAAGTTAGAAGCGATAACGGTACCAACACCAATCGTTCAAACTAGTGAACCTTACTTCTTACCTTGCGTGTCCTTCAAACCGACAGCGAGGTTAAAGACCGGTGTTTCAGGCTTGTGATCAATGCGGTCAGCCACGAAGTAACCTGTGCGTTCCAATTGGAACTTTTCATCAGGCTTGGCTTGAGCCATTGCCGGTTCAATGTAACCCGTCACGACTTCCTTACTTTCAGGATTCAAAAGCGTGCGGTAGTCAGCGTCAACGGCATCGGGTTGCGGCACTGCGAACAAGCGACCATAGAGGCGGAATTCGCAAGCAACAGCGCTCTTAGCGTCAACCCAGTGAATAGCAGCCTTCGTCTTCACGGCTTCGGAACCTGCCGTACCACTCTTCGTATCGGGCAAGTAGCGGCAGTGAACTGCGATCACCTTACCGTTTTCGTCCTTATCGATAGAGGTCGGGACGACAACGTAGGCGTAACGCAAGCGAACCGG
This sequence comes from uncultured Sutterella sp., assembly GCA_905206345.1. GTDB lineage: Bacteria > Pseudomonadota > Gammaproteobacteria > Burkholderiales > Burkholderiaceae_F > Aphodousia. The sequence continues at coordinate 40,579 of CAJLGW010000004.1, forward strand.
TTTGGCTTCAGAACCGTCGGCCGGGATCGTCAAACGACGATAGCCCTTGGGCGGCACTTCAGCGAAGTCGCTTTCATCAATCCAGAGTTCCTTGGAGAACGTGATTTCACGCGTACCCCATTCCGGCTTTTGCGGATGGTTCGGGGCCGTGAGCGTTTCAGAAGCGGCTTCATCGTAGTTGTCGATGATGAGCTTTAAGGGGCGCACAACACCGATACGGCGCAAGGCACGACCTTCCAAGTCTTCACGCAAGCAAGCTTCCAAAACAGAGTAATCAATCAAACCGCCGGCCACACGAGAGACACCGCAACGTTCAGCGAAGAGGTGGATGGATTCCGGGGTGTAACCGCGACGGCGCAAACCAAAGATCGTCGGCATGCGGGGATCGTCCCAGCCGTCAACCAACTTTTCTTGAACCAATTGGATCAACTTACGCTTACTGACGACCACGTGGGACAAGTTCAAGCGGTTAAATTCATATTGGTGAGACAACAAGAAGAAGTTCGGGCGAACAACCGTCAGAGCAGCTTGCAAAAGCGGCGTAAAGTGTTCGGTGTTAACCGTCATCAAAGCCCAGAAGGCGCTGGCGCGCGTGCCTTCAAACTTTTCAGGGCCCAAGTCAGAGTCCCAAGCTTCGAAGACTTCTTCCATGGCCTTTTCAGGAGCACTTTGACCCAACTTGTTGCGGTTTTGGTAAGCAGCACGCATGAAGGGTAAAGCTAAGTCGCTTTTGCCCTTACTCATCGCGAGCAAGAGTTCCTTGGCTTCAGCGTATTGCGGAGCGCGCAACACGGGGATGATGCGTTCAAGGGTCCAATCGTAGAAGGCGCGTTGGTCTTCAAATTCGAGCGTGCAGATGGAGTGCGTGATGTTTTCCAAGCTATCTTCGATCGGGTGAGCGAAGGTGTACATCGGATAAACGCACCACTTGTTGCCCGTATTGTGGTGTTCTGCGAAACGGATACGGTAGATGGCCGGGTCACGCAAATTGATGTTGGGGCTCGCCATATCAATCTTGGCACGCAACACCATGGAGCCTTCGGCGTGCTTACCGTCACGCATTTCGTGGAAAAGGCGCAAGTTTTCTTCGGGGGAGCGATCACGGTAGGGGCTGTTCTTGCCCGGTTCCGTCAACGTACCGCGATTGGCATGCATTTCGTCAGCACTTTGTTCATCGACATAGGCATAACCCGTCTTCACCAAGTGTTCAGCGAATTCGTACATCCATTCAAAGTAGTTACTGGCAAAGTAAAGGTTCTTTTCTTCACCGTGTTCCCAGTCAAAGCCCAACCAACGCACGGATTCCTTGATGGAATCAACGTATTCTTGGTCTTCCTTAACAGGGTTCGTATCGTCAAAGCGCATGTGGCAGTAACCACCATAGGCGCGAGCCAAACCAAAGTTCAAGCAAATGCTCTTGGCGTGACCTACGTGCAAGTAACCGTTCGGTTCCGGCGGAAAACGGGTGCGGATGCGAGCAGGATCGGCAACACCCGTGGCCTGTTCACTGTAGGGGGCAGGATGACCGCACCACAAGCGAGGTTCGTTCGCATGCGTTTCTAAGTCGCTATCGATGATGTTACGAATGAAGTTCGTAACTTGTGCACTATTCTCTTTATTTTCCGTCGTAGACATACTTATCTTCTTTATTTCAAGGAATGGAAAATATCCATTTTACTCGGATTTCGTTTTTTTCGTCGTCTGTGACACCGAAAACTCAAGGAAAAACAATAATATTTGCTTTACTTGTCAGTTTTTTGGGAGCCACAACAACTGCTTTTTGATTCGCACTTCTTGCAACCACCCTGACTGCATCCGCAACCGGGGGTTTTAAACATGTAGTAAACGCAGGCGACAACAGCAACGCCCACCGCAATTAACAAAAGCCAACTGATGAGATTCACGATATTAAAATCCTAAAACAAGGCCAATCATTCGAACAATGAACGCCACGACCCAAGCGATGCCGCATTGAGCAAGCACCACAATCATGGCCCAAGTGCCGTTAAGCTCTCGCTTAATCGTGGCAACGGCGGCCACGCAAGGCGTGTAGAGCAAGCAGAAAACCAAAAGCGTAAAGGCTGACAAAGAGGTAAGCCACGTGGTCAGCGCTTCGGTTGAACCAAACAACACGGTCAATGTACTCACAACGCTTTCTTTGGCCATAAAGCCACTGATTAAGGCGGTCGTGACCTTCCAATCACCAAAGCCCAAAGGACTAAAAATCGGGGCCATCCAACCGGCTAACATCGCGAGCATACTTTGGTGAGAGTCCGCAATGGGGTTCATTTGCAAGTCATAGTTTTGCAAGAACCAAATGACAACCGTTGCCACAAAAATCACGGTAAAGGCGCGTTGCAAGAAGTCTTTGGCTTTTTCCCACAACAAAAGCGTCACGTTTTTAAAGCCAGGTAAACGGTAGTTGGGCAATTCCATCACAAAGGGAACGGCTTCGCCCTTAAAAAGGGATTGACGTAAAACAAGACCCGTGACAATGGCGATCACAATCCCCAAGAGGTAGAGCGTAATCATGACAACGGCGCCGTCTTCTGGGAAAAACGCTGCAGTAAAGAACGCATAGATGGGAAGCTTGGCAGAGCAACTCATAAAGGGCGTGAGCAAAATGGTGAGTTTGCGGTCACGCTCTGAGGGTAAGGTGCGACTGGCCATCACGCCCGGCACCGTGCAGCCGAAACCGATCAGAAGGGGAACAATGCTTCGACCCGAAAGTCCGATCTTGCGCAAAAGCGTATCCATCACAAAAGCGATGCGTGCCATGTAGCCACTGTCTTCCAAAAGTGAGAGGAAGAAGAATAGGACAACGATCGTCGGTAAGAAACTCAAAACGCTTCCCACGCCGTTGAAGACCCCGTCAATTAAGAGCGAGTGAACGGCACTATTGACTTGAGCAGACGTTAAGAAGGCGTCGACTTGATCGGTAATGGCCGTAATGCCCCAATCCAACCAATCGGTGAGTAACGCTCCGACAACGTCAAACGTCAACCAGAAAATGAGCATCATGATCCCTAGAAAAGCGGGGATAGCGGTGTATTTTCCGGTCAGCACTTGGTCAATGGCAAGACTGCGGATGTGTTCACGGCTCACGCGCGGACGCACGACCGTTGCATCGCAGACGCGGTCAATGAATAAAAATCGCATGTCTGCAATGGCTGCGCAGCGATCCAACCCTCGTTCGGCTTCCATTTGTTTGATCAAATGGTTGATGGTGCGCTTTTCGTTTTCATCCAAATGGAGTTTTTGAAGGATAAGTTCGTCACCCTCTGCAATTTTGCTCGCTGCAAAGCGCCACGGCAATTGCGTTTCAATAGCGTGGTCTTCGATCGTGTGAGCGATGGAGTGAATGCAACGGTGAACGGCGCCTTTGTTGTCTTTAGAGCGACAGAAATCCTGCTCAACGGGGTGCTCTTGATAGTGGGCGATGTGCAACGTGTGGTCAACGAGTTCGGCAATGCCTTCATTGCGAGAGGCTGAAATCGGCACCACCGGAATGCCCAACAAGGCTTCCATTTCGTTAATGTGAATGGCGCCCCCGTTGTTTCGCACTTCGTCCATCATGTTAAGTGCCAAAATCATGGGCTTACCCAATTCAAGCAATTGCATCGTGAGGTAGAGATTTCGCTCGATGTTGGTCGCGTCCACAATGTTGATAATGACGTGAGGGTCTTCTTCTAAGATGAATTCTCGCGTGACGACCTCTTCAGCCGAATAGGGCGAGAGCGAATAAATGCCGGGTAAGTCCGTCACACGCGTATTGGGGTGACCGATGATAGCGCCGTCTTTACGATCCACCGTGACACCGGGGAAGTTCCCCACGTGTTGGTTGGAGCCCGTTAAGCTGTTAAAGAGGGTTGTTTTCCCGCAGTTTTGATTGCCCACCAAAGCGATGCGCATCGTTGTGCCTTCGGGCAAAGGCGGGTGATCGGGTTGCTTGTGGTATTTACCGCCCTCACCGTAGCCGGGGTGCTCAAGCACTTCTTTGGGAACGGATGGCGTGCGAGCAGCGCTTTCCGTTTCCAATAAACGAATACCGATTTCTTGCGCTTCAGCCGCACGCAACGTTAAGTCATAACTGCGAATACGAACTTCAATCGGGTCGCCTAACGGGGCGCGCTTAATCATTTTGACTTCGGCATTGGGAATCAGGCCCATGTCAAGGAAGTGCTGGCGAAGAGCACCCGAAGCCCCTACGTGGGTAATCACGGCGGATTGGCCGATAGGAAGGTCGTTTAATGTTTGAGACATAGAGAGTCAATGAGCAAAACTTTTGCTCTAAATGAGAATCGTTATTGAGCGAAAAATTTTAAATCAAAAATATAAAAAATGTTTGATATCGCTGACAATTTTTACCCAAAAGAAAACGCCTGAAACGGGTAATTTCAGGCGTTTTGCGTAGTATTTTTGTTAAAAAGCTCCTTGTTTCCAATAGGCTTACTAAAACTAGTTTTGGTTTTCTTCTTTACCTATTGCCGATACTGGGTTTGTGATATTTGGTCAAATCTCTGCACCCATGTCAATACTGGGGCCTGAAGGTTTTGTTTTCCTCTATACCCATGTCAATACTGGGCAGACGGTTTTTGGGCTTTCCTCTATACCCATGTCAATACTGGGCTTCAAATTCTTTTGCGCTACCTCTATACCCATGTCAATACTGGGATGGAAAGCGAACACCATATCCTCTATACCCATGTCAATACTGGGCGCCAAGTACACGCCCGAACCTCTATACCCATGTCAATACTGGGTACCATCAGAAAACTCTAACCTCTATACCCATGTCAATACTGGGTCATCGGACGGGGAGGTAGCCTCTATACCCATGTCAATACTGGGCAGAAAGCATAGTAAGAGCCTCTATACCCATGTCAATACTGGGCGCACACGAAGCAGGTCACCTCTATACCCATGTCAATACTGGGATCATCTTCATCTCGAAGACCTCTATACCCATGTCAATACTGGGTGGTCTCGTTACCCACGTCCCTCTATACCCATGTCAATACTGGGTAAAACAATGCCCTCAGTACCTCTATACCCATGTCAATACTGGGCTGCTCGTGTATTCCGAAGCCTCTATACCCATGTCAATACTGGGGATGTCTGCAATACCGGAACCTCTATACCCATGTCAATACTGGGGACGACACAATTGTTGTTCCTCTATACCCATGTCAATACTGGGTTGGACGAAATCCGGGAACCTCTATACCCATGTCAATACTGGGCTGATTCGGGATATCCGAACCTCTATACCCATGTCAATACTGGTTTTTTTGCAAGCGTTCAAACCTCTATACCCATGTCAATACTGGGTTCAGAGCCGGTCGCACTACCTCTATACCCATGTCAATACTGGGCCACAATGAAGCGACTTGACCTCTATACCCATGTCAATACTGGGACGAAATTCACGAACGTTCCTCTATACCCATGTCAATACTGGGGGGCACATGAAGGAACCGGCCTCTATACCCATGTCAATACTGGGAACGGCTTGACTAGCTATCCTCTATACCCATGTCAATACTGGGCGAACGGGTTTTGGGTTGTCCTCTATACCCATGTCAATACTGGGTGCAGCAACTACTACTGTTACCTCTATACCCATGTCAATACTGGGAGTCTAATAATAATCTTTTTGTTTTTCAACAAAAATTATTCAAATTTCTTGTTAATATTGAAACATTAATTAGGTGATTTATCCATTAATTTTTTATTTCAACATGAAAATCGAAGCCGACCAAGACGTAATGACCTTGACCGATGTTCAACACAATGACTTTATTTGGACTTGGAAAAGTAATTCTCGCGGTTCTCGTGTGAGTTTGTGGTTACCCTATTTTGATGAAGCTAAGAAAAAGCCCCGCACGAAACATTGGCTAATCACGTATAACGGCGGAACACTTGAACTGGATTTGAACCAAGTGGATTTCATTATGTTCTACGGGGCAAGTGGTCAAATCTCTCTTGAGTTTTTGGATGCACTTTCTCAACACGGTATAACCTTAATGATTCATAGGCGTAACCAAACACGCCCTTATATTTTTTGTCCGCAAAACATTTCAGACGATAAGGACATTCTCTCGAAACAAATCGTTTTCCGCAATAACACAATTAAAAGAACATACATTGCCAAGGTATTAGCTCAATGTCGCTTTAACTCAATGAAAGAGTACTTTGAGCCCATGGAATCAACCTACAAGCGGTTAAGATTATGTCGGTCAATCGATGAAGTGAGAAATATTGAAGCTCAAGTGACAGCCCGTTATTGGGAGCAGTATTACGCTTCCTTAAAACTTGACTGCGCTCGAAGAGAGAAAACACCGTTAAATATGGCTCTTGATGCAGGATCGTATTTTCTTTACGGTATCATACTGAGATGGGTTCTTTTTCATAAGCTGTCTCCAAGTCACGGGTATCTTCATGAGCGAACTGAGTACCCTTCGCTCATATACGATTTAATTGAACCGTATCGATATTTTTTTGAAAATGCTTGCCACAAAGCCTTTGAGCGAGTGGGAAATAATGAAGATCGGTTGACAGCTCTTTCTTTGAGTTACTTGAAGGAAGATTTGGAACAGACAGTCTATGTTCCGGCGACCCGCCAATACGTTCGAAGGAAAAACCTGTTGCACGGTGCTGTCCTTGCGCTTCGCGCCTACTTGTTGGGTGAAGTACCAAGGCTTGTTTTACCAGTAGAAGGTGATAAAAAAGGAGGGCGACCGCCTAATGTCGGTTATCGCTTGCCCGGGGATCAAGGAAAAAGAATGTGAATTGGCGGCATTTGACATGCTCTGGCCGCCGGCAGAGTCCAACTGTCTGAGGTTCGGAGACTCGTAAACGAGTGTCCAAGGAACAGTCAGAGGTGAAACCATTCTACACGAATGAGAGAAATAAGGAATTTGTATGAAACCCAATCAATTGCGTTTAAGTGAGTTAGTGTCTGGATCGAAAGCGCGTCAATATCGTAAAACTGTGGCATCTTGGGGAGCAAGAGATAACCAAAATTCAATGACAACCCTAAAGTTCAAACTAGAGAGTCCTATATCTTCTAATTTCATTTCTTTTGATATTTTTAAAGACGCTTACAACACGATCGAAGGTGTTGGTGAAGGAACGCTGACGCATTATTTATGCTCATTGCTTTTGTCAGGTTTTCGTATTTATCCCAAAAGTGCCTTGGCCGATAATTTTTGCAATAGTACTGCTTATGACAATGAAGGTTTTAAAAAGGCTTGTCAAAAATCCTTGGGCGTCACTTTCCCGAAGTTTATTCCGAGTGAAATTAAGGTACGTTTAGAAAAAAACGTTCGTTCAACCAATGGTAAAGACAACAGTTTTACAGTTGAAGTGATTGAAAACGAGTACGGGAAAGAATGGTTTAAAAAGCCCGACCCTAAAAAGGCTGACTTAACCCTTGCTCAAAATGCCCTTCATGACATCGCCGAGGCCTTGGTTCATCGATTCTCATCCTTTAACGACTTAATCTCTCATACAACAGAAGGACTTATTGAAGTCGATAAAGTGTTGGCAAAGTATGGCGACTTTCCTTCGATGAGCGAGATGCACAAAAAGGCCAACATAGTATTACCTAAAAACTCCGTCCTTGCTTTTGATCCGAATTCCCAATTTGTGAACTCTGATACTCCTTGGGCGTTGCATTATTGTGTTGCCAATCTCTTAAAACACTACGAAGACAGTGACGGTAAACGTTCAGATTTCGTGAAGGAACATCTTACAACTGCGGTAAATAGTGGTTTGAGTTGGTTTTTTGGCGAAGGTCTTAAGTTTTTCCAATCTCATAGCATAGAAGAAATTGCGAAAGCCTACGGAGTTCCTGAAAAAAAGTACAAAGCGATAGCTCAGCTCAAACGTGCCGCCGATGCTTTGGGAGAACAGAGCTTAATTGGTAACGGAAAGGGCAAGCCCCAAAGTTATGCTATCTATCGGAGCGCCTTTGGTGGTCATATTGACAGTTGGGTGAGTAACTACATCAATCGGTTAGAAGAGTTACAGAAGCTCTTTGCCTCTTTACCTAATCAATTGCAATTGCCCCGTTCGCTCATTGCCAAAGAATGTGACTTTTTAGTTAAAAATGAAATTGATAGAGATTCAATTCAAGAATTGTGTTCAGGCTTTGATGAATTATGTCGCCAAGCTCAACAAAGCGTACTGAATTTGTTGGGGCAAGGCGAAGATCTCGTAGAGTCGGATTTTCAAATGATTGTTCGATTCACCGATATGAATAATCGTTTGATTGCCATTCGAAAACAAATTCAAAATCTTTTGGTTCAAGCCGACTCAGATGATGCTTCAGTCTATAAGGGGCTGGCCAAACAATGTGAAAGTGATTGGAAGGCATGGGATCAATTGGAAGTTATTCCGAAACTTAACCAATTAACTGGCGGTGTTGCTAATGCTCAAGGGGAGTTGAATGACATTGCAGAAATGTTCCCTCGGTTATTGACCAACCAAAAAAATCACTTTGAGCGGATTCGAGCGTACGCATTAAAGCACGACTGTACGATGAATATTTTGGATTCATTGGTCGCGCGAGAAAAAAATAATCTTCAAAAGCGTCCCAAGATTGCACTAAAGACAACACCCACACAATTGGCTATGGGACGATTCCTCCATCAGATTGGTCGTCTGGTTCGCGATGGTCAAAACTGTGCTAACGCTCAGGTGATTGACTGGTTTAAGACACTGCGTATTTTTGAAAACGAAAAAGATTTTAACTTGTACTTCTGTAACAAGAAGGGATCGCTTTACATTTCACCATTTTCTACAAAACGTCACGAGTCTTATAAGCTTTCTTCGCACGTGATGGATAATCCTCAAGTCGTTATTGACTCTTACGCACATTTGATTGAGCGTATTGCTTCAGAAGTTTACGCGACTTGGGAAGACCGTGAGGGGCAAATTAAATTGGTGAAGCATTGGTATGCGACTCAGTTGTCTTCTTTAGATATTCCACTTCCCAGCGAGATCGCCACCCTCGATTTGCCGAAAGAGTACGAAAGTGTTTTATCTGAAGACTTGCGTTTTGAGTTACGCAAGGACTGTGTTAGCGCTTCAACGATGCAACGGATTTTTAATGTCTACGCAAGCTTAGAAAGCGGTTTCATGATTATGCTTCGTAGAGAGCGTTTCTTCTTGCGCACTAAATTCTCTTGGGTGGATAACAATGTTTTGTTGTATCGTCCAAAGAAAACCACATGGGCGATTCCCCATCGTTATTTTGAGACGACTCAATGGAAAGCTATTGCTGATTTAGATGTTCTTCAAAAGCAATCTGACGGTTTGGTCGATGTTGAGAAAACCTTTGATCAGATCATTTTGATGTGGGAAAAACATGCGAAGACATTGCGTCCTTTGTTGGTTCAGTTACCTCATGATTGGTGTTATCAAACGCCATTTACAAGTGAACAATCGAAAGGACACGATGTAGTCTTGGCTTTGAAAAAAGGGGATTTGAAGCCTGTTAAGGTTCATGAAGGGAAATTGCTCCGCCTAATCGGACCTTCATGCTTAAAGAGTCAAGTGGATAAGTTACTGCTGTCAGCCGAGAATGGTACCGTCAGTGATATGACATTGCTGATTGATCAACTCGTTCACCAAAAGGTCAATAAAGCGGGAGAAGTTCTTTTAACGGATGGGGGTTATACCATGACATTGGCGATGCCGATGAGTATCCCTGTTCCAAAATCAGAAACACAAAAACCTACATTCAAACGTATTGTGGCCATTGATCAAGGTGAAATCGGCCTGGCTTATGCCATCTTTAATCTCACAGATGTGGGTAACGCAATGGCTCAGCCCATTACGACAGGGACGGTACGAATCCCCTCAATTCGCAGATTGATTAAATCTGTTCGCAGATACCGTAAAGGCGGGCAGTCGGCACAAAAATTTAATCAACGTTTTGACTCTTCGATGTTTACGCTTCGAGAAAATGTGGCAGGGGATGTCTGTGGGGCCATTGAGGGGTTGATGCATCGCTTTAATGCCTTCCCTGTGTTGGAATACCAAGTGAAAAATTTAGCTTCGGGTTCTAAACAGTTAAGCCTTGTATATAACATGGTTAATCACCGCTTTACTTGGTCTAATGTGCTCGCTCACAAAAATGAGAGAAAGTCTTGGTGGTTTGAGACTCAGATGTGGGAGGCTCCCAACAATCTCATTCGTTTGGTACCGAATCCGACAAGCACAGATAAGCTTAAAAAGGTAGGAGAGTCTTGGTACAAGCCACTCCAACTTTTCCCGGGTACGACTGTCAATGCGTCAATGACGAGCCGAATTTGCTCACATTGTGGTCGTAATGTTTTTGAGGATATTAGAGCTCTTGAACAAGCAAATGTGACAAAAGTTTCTGTTGTGAATGGAGAGGTGGAGCTCGCTCACGGCAAGATTCGTTTGTATAAGAAGCCAGATAAGGAAGCGAGAAAGGTATTCCGTCGACGAAATGAGAACGTTCCATTTAATACGCTCTTAGATGATCAAGAACTGAAAATGGATGTGTTTGTTAAACGTGTAAGAGACAACTTACGTCGCGTACATAAGAGCGTTCAAACAAAAGATACGACTCAAAGTCAGTTCTTCTGCCCCTATGCGGATTGCGATAATCATAATGTGGCTGTGCATGCGGATGTGAATGCGGCAATCAATATCGGTCGAAGACTGTTATTGGAATTGATCGTTGATCAAGATTAATTGAAGAAAGGGGAGAGTTGGTAGTGGCTAACTTTTAGAGTTTCTCGATTAATCTGAAATCAATAATGAGAAAAAACGCCTGAAACGGGGAATTTCAGGCGTTTTGCGTAGATTTTTGTTAATTAACCCAAATTTTCCATTAGGTTTTGACAATAACTTTTCCCGGATCGAATAGCT
>CAJLGW010000005.1 GCA_905206345.1 uncultured Sutterella sp.
TAGAGGCGATATCGATAGGCTTTTAAGGTCATTGATTGATTCTATCAAATTACAACATCCAAAAACAATACTTCTTAGCCAAATCTTCTAAAATGTTATATCTGACAAATCCTTCGGATTTGCGCCTTATATCCTCTGGTTGAATCAGAGGTTTTAAGGCTGTTTCTATAAAATAAATTTGTTTTATTTCTCTTCCCAAATGGAGTGTAGATCGTGTCTGATTTGCAATTAAAGGGCGCAGCCTTTGCCGAAAAAATTTTTGATGATATTCGTGAGATGAGCCGTGATGTTCAAGGCGTCTCTCGTCAAGGTTATTCTGAAAAAGAAACGCAAGTTCTAGAATATTTGAAAAAGATTGGTGAAGAACTCAAATTAGAGATTACGACCGACCGCGCCGCTAACGTTTGGATGACGTTGCCGGGTAAGGATCGTTCTTTGCCGGCTTTTGTTTCCGGCTCTCACGTCGATAGCGTTCCCCAAGGCGGTAACTATGACGGTTTGGCCGGTGTGACGGCTGCTTTGACCGTGGCTTGGTGGATGCGTCAAACGCAATACCAACCGACGCGCGACTACACCGTTTTGATGATGCGCGGTGAAGAAAGTTCGTTCTTCGGCAAGGCCTACATGGGCTCTTTGGGTATGTTCGGTCAATTAACCGAAAAAGACTTAAACCTCAAGCATCGTGACGGCTCTTGCACGTTGGGTGAATCCATGAAGGCCGTCGGTGTCGATTTGGCTGACGTGATGGGCGGTCAACCCTTGGTTGATGTTAAGAAGATTGCCGCTTTTGTGGAATTGCACATTGAACAAGGCCCGACGTTGGATGCTCAAGCCGAAGCTCGCGCCGGTGTTGTGACGGGTATTCGCGGCAACATCCGTCATAAGGCTGTTCGCATTTTGGGCGAAGCTGCTCACTCTGGCGCAACGGATAAGCCCTATCGTCATGACGCTTTGATGGCCTTTACTGATCTCATGCAACGCATGGATCGTGCTTGGGACAAGTGGTTGGTCATGGGTGAAGACTTGGTCTTTACGGTGGGTGTTTTGAAGATGGCTCCTAGCGCCGCTATTTCCGTGATTCCTGGCGAAGTCACGTTCTCTGTGGACATCCGCAGTTTGAGCGCCGAGACGGCTCAACGCTTCCATGAACTTTTGGAAAAGACCGCTCAAGAAGTGGCCGAAGAACGCGGCGTGAAGGTTGAGTTTGATGCTCAATTGATCACGAAGCCCTCCGGTGTTGATGCCCAGTTGAGCGCTATGCTTGAACAAAGCGCACAAATTGAAGGTATCCCCTGCTTGAAGTTAGCTTCAGGTGCCGGTCACGACTCTGCCGTTTTAGGCAATAACGGTATTCCGGTTGCTATGATTTTCGTAGCTAACCAATTGGGTTCTCATAATCCTCATGAAGCCATGAAGATTAAGGACTTTATGCAAGGTACGGATATTCTTTGGGCTGCTGTTTCCCATTTTGATAACTAATTCGTAACTGAGAAAAGGGGAGCGGAGGCGTTCGCTCCCTTTTTAAATTTTTTTAACCCTATGCTAGACCTACAAAAACTCTCTCAAGAAACCGACGATTTTGACGACGTCTATGATGCCGACAAGATCAATGTGGTTATTGTTGACGCTTCTCCACTTTTTAGAGAGTCGCTCGCTCGCCTTATTCACGAAGATGAAATGTTCGGCAATATCGCCGAAACCGGTGATAAGCATTTAGGTCTTTTTTACATTGAGCGCTTAAATCCTCAAGTGGTTATCGTGGACATGCATATGAAAAAAGATGCCGCCACGGAAATTACGCGTTATGTGAAAGGGTTTAGTCGTCCGCCGCGCGTCATCATGATGACCGATCGCGATGACAGTGAAGAGCTGATGAGTTCGGTGCATCTGCAAGCCGAAGGTTATATTTCAAAGCTCATCGAGGTTGCAGAATTAAAGAGTCAAATTCGTCGTGTGGCTAGCGGCCAGATTGTGGTGAGTAACCGCTTGATGGCAGCGCTTACACGCGCATTCCGAGACGATACGGCAGAAGTCGGTCGCAATATTTCTCGATTAACCAATCGTGAACGCGACATTTTGAAGTGCTTAGCCGCCGGTATGAAAAACCAAGAAATTGCACAATACCACAACATCATGTTGGGTACCGTGAAAGTTCATGTCAAACATCTTTTAAAGAAGATGGCTTTCACAAGCCGCACTCAAGCGGCTCTTTGGGCTCAAGAGCACGGCGTGAAGTTTTAATTCCTAAGAAGCAAAAGTTTAACTTTTTTGGATTATGTTCCCAAAAATCTTTGAAATTTTGGGATTACTGTAACAACTCCTTCAGCAAATCCTTGGTAATTGTTCACCGTTTAACCAATCCACCGATCGCAATCCGCCCATCAACGTTCGCATTTGAACCGTTGAAGGATTTTCTTTGGTGACTGTGCCGATGATGGAGGCTTCTTTCCCATAGGAATGACTTCGAAGCACCTCTAAAACGGTTAGCGCTTTGTCAGCCTCACAAATCACAATGACCTTTCCTTCATTGGCAACAAATAAGGGATCAAGACCTAAGAATTCACAAGCTGCGGCCACTTCATTTTTTACAGGGATTTTGTCTTCTTCTAAGAGAATGCCCACATCACTTTGGTGCGCAATTTCATTGAGCGTGGCAGCCAATCCGCCTCGAGTCGGATCGCGAAGCACATGAACGTCAGGTACGACCTTTAAAACGCTTTCAATCATCTGAGCAAGTGGCGCCGTATCACTTTCTAAATCGGTGAGGAAGGTCATGTTTTCACGCTTAGAAAGAATGGTTGTCCCGTGATCCCCCATGGAGCCGGAAATAATCACCGCATCGCCTGGTTGTGCATTTTTACCGGAAATGGCAAAAGGAGTAATTTTCTCTCCAATCCCCGTAGTTGTGATGTAAATGCCATCACCGTGGCCCTTTTCAACGACTTTTGTATCGCCTGTCACAATCGCCACGTTGGCTTCTTTTGCGGTTTGTGCCATGGAGGATACGATTGCTTCGAGCTCTTGCAACGGGAACCCTTCTTCGAGGATAAAGCAAGCGGCAATGTACAAAGGTTTGGCGCCACACATGGCAACGTCATTGACGGTTCCTGCAATTGCCAATTTCCCAATATCGCCTCCGGGGAAAAAGAGGGGCGAGACCACGTGAGCATCACAAGAGACGACAACGGGGGATTGAAGTTCAGGAAGCGTTGCGCCGTCATGCCCTTCATCGAGCCAATCATTGGTGAAGTGTTTTGCAAAAACTTCGTCAATGAGTTGAGCGGTGGCTAGGCCCCCGGCGCCATGCGTCATTTCGACTTTTTCTGTTTTGATATTGAGTGCTTTTAAATACTTCGGTTGTGTGCTCATGATTATCTAATCCTTTACTGATTTTTTGGGGCGTAGCGCCAATAGGCAGCACAAGCGCCTTCGGAACTGACCATGCAGGCGCCCATGGGGCGAGCCGGCGTGCAGACTTTGCCAAAGAGTTTGCAATCTTTGGGTTCTTTCTCACCCCTGAGAATCTCACCGCAAGCACAAGCACGATTGTCTTCAATGTGCGGTTCAATTAAGTTGAAACGCTTTTCAGCGTCAAACGCAGAAAATTCGTCTTTGAGTTTTAAAGCCGAGTGGGGAACCGCTCCCAAACCACGCCATTCAAAGGATTCTCGCCGTTCAAAAACTTCATCCATCAAACGAATCGCCACTTGATTGCCCTCGGGCGTTACAGCACGAATAAATTCGTTTTCCACTTCGTGTCGCCCTTCATTGTTTTGACGAATGAGCATGAGGATCGCCATCAACATATCTAAGGGTTCAAAGCCCGCAATGACAACTGGCATAGACCAATCGGTAGCAAAAGTTTCATAGGGTTTGGAACCGATAACGGTGGAGACGTGAGCGGGGCCCACGAGACCGTGAAGTTTCGGTGCTGCTTCTCTCACGGGGGCCGTTTTAAGGATATGTTCCATAGCCGCAGGCGTTAGGACGTGGCTTACCAGTGCCGAAAAGTTCTTTAATCCCATTTTTTGTGCCGTTTTAATGGCTACCGCCGTGGGTGGCGTTGTGGTTTCAAAGCCAATCGCAAAAAAGACGACTTCTTTTTCCAGATTGTCTTTGGCAATGGTGACAGCATCCATGGGGGAATAAACCATGCGAACATCACCGCCATTGGCGCGACAATTAAATAACGATTGGCCTTTGGCGGCCGGAATGCGAAGCGTATCGGCATAGGTACATAAAATCACTTGATGCTTGAGCGCTAACTCAACCGCCATTTCAATACGACCGATCGGCAAAACACAAACAGGGCAGCCGGGCCCATGGATCATGCGAACGTTGGCAGGCAACAATTGACTCAAACCCCAGCGCGATAAAACGTGCGTGTGACCACCGCAAAATTCCATAAAACGGTACTGACGATCGGGGAGGGCCTCTTTTCGGATCGCTTCACAAATTTTTTGTGCTTTTTCCTGATCACGGTATTCACTTACGTATTGCATAACTTATCCTCTAAGCAACGTTGGGCGTTTGAAGCGTGCTTAGCATCTCAAGCGTTGTTTGGGCTTCTTTTTCATCAATGCGGTTAAGCGCAAAGCCCACGTGCACAATGACCCAGTCGCCCGCTGTCGGATTATCGATTAAGGCCACATTGACTTCTTTTTCCACGCCGTTAAAGTCACAAAGGGCAATGTCTTCGGCTTGAACTTTCAAAATTTTCGCTGGAACGGCTAAACACATAATGATGATTTCCTTTCATTGGCGTCACCGCGATAACTAAAATCGTTGACACCGTTTTCTTTAGCTAATGTGGCAAGCCACAACTGCCCTAAGGCCAGTCCCCCATCGCCCGCCGGGACTTTCTTTGGGAAATACCCCGTAAGCCCCAAGCGTTGCAACTCATCCATGAGCGCTCTCGTTAAAAGGCGATTGGCCATGCAGCCCCCCGTTAAAGCGATTTCACCTTGATAGTTGATTTCATCGCAAACACTCTTAACCTGTGTGGCTAATGCAAGAGCCATCGTGGCATGAAAGTCCGCTGCCCATTGCGCACGATCATTGTCACTTTCAATCATGGCTTTCATAAAGGGTAGCGGGTTAATGATGCCATTTTCAATGGGCATGAGTTCTGCTCGGGCAACGCCATTTCTTTGGGTGGCCAAGGACTCTAAAAGCATGGCCGCACGGGCTTCATCGTGTTGAACATCACATAACCCAAGAAGGGCACTGACGGCATCAAACCAACGTCCCATGGCGTCTGTCGTTGGACTGAGTGCTGCGTTTTTAACGAGTTCACCAAAATGATCGGCAAACGTTAATTGAGGGAAACGTTTGGGAATTTCGTTATCTAGCCCTAAAAGCGTTAAGACGGAAGCGGCCATGCGTTGTGGTTCTCGGGCCGCTTTGTCAGCGCCTCCCGGCATGGGAAGTTCGAGTAAGTGTCCTAAGCGTTGGTAGCCCGTCGCATCAACTAAGAGAAGTTCGGACCCCCAAGCTTCATGATGGGGGCCCAAGCCCACACCGTCTAACGCCAGTCCTAAAGTAGGGATTTTGCGTTCGAGTTCTGCCATCACCACGCCAATGTGCGCTGCATGATGTTGAATGGTGAAGCAAGAAAGATGGTGCTTTTGGGCATAGTCAACGGCCAAGTGAGTACTCGCAAAATCAGGGTGAGTATCGCAGGCGACAAGGCTTGGCGTGATTTCAAAAATACTCTCTAAGTGAGCAAGCGCCTCGCGATGCGCATCAATGGTTTTCAGGTGATCCAGGTCGCCGATGTGCTGAGACAAAAAGACGTCTTGGTCACGACTCACGGCCACGGTGTTTTTTAAGTAAGCACCAGTCGCCAAAGCGCTTTCAATTGTGTCTGCAAATTTGATGGCTTCCGGCGCATAGCCGCGCGAGCGACGCAAAAAGACTGGCGTGTCATTGATCACACGAACCACCGAATCATCGCAACGCGTAACGATTTCTCGGTTATGAATAAGCCAGGCATCCGCAATGTTATCCAATCGTTCAAAGGCTTCCTCATTATCAATTACTAAGGGTTCCCCGGACGGATTGGCTGAGGTCATCACCAAAGCTTCGTTTAACGTAAGATCCTCAGTCCATTGGGCACCGTCAGGTTTACCGGCGAGCGTATGAAATATGAGCCAATGCACCGGTGTATAGGGAAGCATCACGCCTAAGTCAGAAAGGCCTGGCGCAATACCTTCAAGTTCAACACCGGCTTTTTTCGCCAATAACACGATGGGGCGAGCAACGCTTGTGAGAACCTCTTTTTCTTTGTCAGAAACTTCTGTAAAAAGTTTGGCACTTTCAACGTTGGCCACCATGATAGCCAGCGCTTTTTCTTCACGACGCTTTCTTTGTTTGAGTCGTTCAACGGCCTGGGAATTTCTGGCATCACAAACAAGATGAAAACCTCCCAGACCTTTGACAGCCACGATTTCGCCATGGCGAATCGCCTCAATCGCTAAATCAACTGCATCACCCTGAATCGCTTGACAATCTTTGCGTACAAAGGTGAGTGTTGGCCCACACTCAGGACAGGCGTTAGGTTGCGCATGAAAACGACGATCCAAGGGGTCGTGATACTCCGTGAGGCAATCCTTGCACATGGGGAATTTGGCCATGGATGTTTGTGGACGATCGTAGGGCAAGTGACGCGTGATGGTAAAGCGCGGCCCGCAGTGCGTGCAGTTCGTAAACGCATAGCGATAACGGCGATTGGTGGGGTCAAACATGTCTTCTAGACAAGCATGGCACGTTGCCGCATCAGCGGTAATGGCGGTTTTAACCTGACCGCCTTGACTTTCCGTGATGGTAAAAGACGTATAGCCTCGCCAAGGGATGTCAGAGGCGTGAATGAAATCGATGCGGGCAAGGGGCGGCTTTTCTGCTCGCATTTTGTCCGGGAATTGAAGGACGCGATCGGCGTCGCCTTCTAAAACCACGCCCACGCCTTGAGCATCGTTAAAGACTTCACCCGTCAGATGCAAATCCATTGCGATACGGTAAACGGTCGGTCGGAACCCTACGCCTTGAACCAAACCGTTAATACGGAAAAATTTCGCAATCCTCTCTTGCATGATTTCACTCACTTTCCGGTGCTTTAAAGCCCCGCAAGAATCAATTGAGCCTTAAGCCACTTCCCCCAATTGTCCATGCCATCGCCCTTTGTCGCAGAGACTTGAAGGATTTGGATTTTGGGATTGACGCGGCGGGCATATTCTTCGCACTTTTCAATGTCAAAATTGAGATAGGGCAATAAGTCCACCTTGTTAATCAACATGATGTCAGCGGCTCTGAACATATCAGGGTATTTCAAGGGCTTGTCTTCGCCTTCGGTGACAGACAGAATCACCACTTTGTGGGCTTCGCCTAAATCAAATTCGGCGGGGCAGACGAGGTTACCCACGTTTTCAATGAAAAGGGCAGAACCTTCGACGGGTGTCATGTGGCCGATGGCGTGTCGCACCATATCGGCATCCAAGTGGCAACCCTTACCCGTATTGATTTGATGAGCAGCCGCACCCGTGGCACGAATGCGATCGGCATCGTTACTCGTTTGTTGATCACCTTCAATGACGGCAATCGGGAATTCGTTATTAACCGCACGGATCGTTGCGCAGAGCAATTCCGTTTTGCCGGAGCCGGGGCTTGAGACAAAATTGAGCGCCAACATGCGATTTTTACGGAAAAAGGCACGGTTGACATTGGCCACTTCGTTGTTGCGACTCAAGATGTCTTCTTCAATGGCAATGGCTCGTTCGTGAGACACGCTCACATCATGCGAGTGATGATCATGATCGTGATGGTGATCGTGGTCATGGTCATGGTGACTGTGCGTGTGGGTGATGACGTTACCGTTTTCATCCACATGAGTGTGCGTGTGTTGATGGCCTTCAGAGCAGCCGCAAGTTGTACACATATTCATTTTCTCCTATTAATCATCGCTAGCGATGATGTCGATCACTTTTAATTCAGTTCCGCCTGTGGCGGTGAGTTGATAGCCGCCACAGACCGGGCATGGGTTACCGTAAGCGTGAAGAGGGACCGTTTTCGAGCACGTCATGCACCAAGCTTCCCCCGCCGGTCTTTCTATGACAAGTTCTGCGTTTTCAACCACCGTGTCCTTGGTGACAGAAAGCCAGGCAAAGCGAAGACTTTCAATATCGACGCCCGCAAGTTCTCCAATACTCACTCTCACGCTTTTGATTCGTTTAATGGCATGCATCGTGGCAGTTTTTTCAACAACGCTCAGAATGCCTTCGGCGATGGAGACTTCATGCATTTGACTTCTCCCGAACGATGTCAACACGAGTACAAGCGTCAAATGCAGTCGCTATCATCGATAAACCGCTCTCCATGGCGTTGTCATCGTTAATGTATTTGTGAGCATAGTGATTCATCTGCTCAATCATGGGGCCACGATTTTGAAAGCTCCACTCCGTGGGCGCAATGATGTGCAAATTGTCCACTTCGTCTTTATTGAGCGAGAGCATATGAATTAAGGTGCCTCGAGCCGTTTCAACTAAGCACAGACTAAGCCCTTTGGGATGGTGATAAGCATGCACATCAAAAAGGGGCAATTCACCCGCGACAAAGTGCTGCAACTCCAAAAGCCGCGCCTGAATGAGGTTTTTGATGTTAAAGCTCTCTCGTGCAAGGCTTGCCTCTCTGCGATCTCGAAGTCTGGCAATAGCCCCCGTAATTCGAGGCGTTTGCAGTTGTGGTGTCAGTGCAAAATTGGGGTTGGTGACAAGCGCATTCATCAGGGCTTCAAGTGTCTCAGGCTGTTGCAATTCACTGGGTAATAAAAGCGCATCACCTGAGATGGCGGGCAAGCTATTGAATCGATCATAGGCTTGCGTGATGGCACCAATGGCTTTGGTTTCACGCATAAACCAAAGCGTGGCAAAAGCGCGCGTGTCATCAAAAAGATCGTCAACGGCAAGGCCGAAATTGTCCTTTGCCGAAAGCGTCCACAAACGTTCTTTTAGTGCCCCCAAGGTTTTGAGCGTTTCAGCACTGGCCTTGGTGTGATAAACAAAAGCATTAAAGTCCAAACTGATGACTCTGAGCGTCTCCAAAATGGCTTCAACCGTGACGAGCATTTGAGCGTTTCGAATCTGACCTTCATCAAAGAAGTGATTCACAGAGCTGAACGTTTCGCAGTTCAAACGGCTAGGGAAAAACGCAGCCTTATAGGCAAAGTCAAACGCCGTGCTTTGCGCAATGGGGCAAAGGCCAAGAAGCGATCGGAGCATCGATTTGGCAAAGGGAGCTGTTTTACCGACAATTGCCATCGAAATCGCGCGCGTGCGGTGATTGATCAATTCAATCGCCGGTGAGTCACTATTGGCACGGTTGATTTTAAGGGTGATGGCGTTGTTCATTTTGTTTCCCTTTGCTTCCAGGGTTTAGCAAAGAAATCCCTTCTTGAGGCAGATGTTTTTTCAAAGGGCGTTTTTTCGGGCGTCAATGGTGTTCCCGCTTCTTCTTTGATGGCAATGGTCTTGTTGGACATCATCAAAGAAAGGGCCTGAGAGGCAATGGCCTCGGCCGTTCGTTGATCAGGGATGTCGGCGAGCGGGCTCATCAGGCTACAAGCCAAGTATTTACCCAAAAGGGGATCGTCGATACCCATAAAGCTAAAGGAACCGGCCGGTAACTGAAGGGCGGTGACTTTGGTGACAGGAACATCGAGCCACGTTTGGGCATTTCCACAAGCAAAGACCACCAGAAGGGACCATGGAGTGACAACGGCGCCAATCCAATGTTGTTGGTATCGTGTAAAACCGAAGGCCCTGACATGAATCTTCGGGTTGCAGATGGGAAGACCACGCATGCGACTTTGGGCGATTTGCCGAAAGCCTTCTTCGAAGTGTCGCTCCGGAGAGCGTTGCCAGACGTAAACGTCAGAAGTAGTCATGGTGAGCTCCCTTAATTTTTGAAGATTACTTTTTAGGTTACCGCAAAATCCATAGATTTAAGCTATGAGAGCGTGGCAATTTGGGTATTTCCTCAATTCAATTGCAACCAATTGTCAAAGTGTGAATTTCTACCATCTAAGTGGTAGAAATGTGGGTAGAAGAAAGGGTTATGCGCGGACTATTTCAGTAATACAATGAAAGGGTCGAAGCAATTGGCTGCTCCGATAAAGACTCGTTCAATTTTCGTATGAACGAGCGAAGGAGAACCCCTATGCACGAAACACAATACCAAGCTCTGCGTCGTCAAGGCGTCAGCCGCAGAAGCTTTCTTCAGTACTGCTCACTGACCGCCGCAAGCCTTGGGCTTGGAACGGCCGGTGCTCAAGAGATCGCTCATGCGATTGAAAACAAACCCAGAATGCCGGTAGTGTGGTTACACGGCTTGGAATGCACTTGCTGTACTGAATCCTTTATCCGCTCTTACCACCCGGTGGCCAAAGACTTGGTCTTATCCATGATTTCGTTGGATTACGACGATACGATCATGGCGGCAGCCGGCCATCAAGCAGAAGCGGCTTTGGAAGAAACCATTACAAAGTACAAGGGCAACTACATTTTGGCTGTCGAAGGCAATATCCCGCTCAATGAAGACGGGGTGAACTGTATTCCAGGCGGTGAAACCTTCTTGAGAAAAATCCAACATGTCGCTAAAGACGCCAAGGCCGTGATCGGCTGGGGGTCTTGTGCGGCTTGGGGCTGTGTACAGGCAGCCAAACCCAATCCCACGAACGCAGTTCCTATTACAGAAATCATTAAAGATAAACCCATTGTTTTGGTACCGGGTTGCCCGCCGATTCCGGAAGTGATGTCTGCGGTGGTGACCTATATCCTTACCTATGATCGTATTCCGCCGCTTGACCGTTTAGGTCGCCCGAAGATGTTCTACGGTCAACGCATTCACGATAAGTGCTATCGTCGCGCTCACTTTGATGCCGGTCAGTTCGTTGAAAAATTCGATGACCAAGGCGCCAAGCTTGGCTACTGCCTCTATAAAGTGGGTTGCAAGGGTCCGACCACCTATAACGCTTGCTCTACCATCCGTTGGAATGAAGGTCTGTCTTGGCCGGTGCAATCCGGTCACGGCTGTATCGGTTGTTCCGAACCCAACTTCTTTGATAAGGGTTCATTCTATGAACATGAAACCACTGTGTTGCCACCGGGCTTAGGCGGCATTGAAGCGACCGCCGATAAGGTCGGTCTCGCAACAGTAGGTGTTGTCGGTGCTGCGGCGATTGCCCACGCAGCACTTTCAGCCGTTGCTCAAGCTCGAGCAAAAAAGACCAATAAAGATCTCGGGAGGGAAGAATAATGGCAGACCGTCGAATTGTAGTGGACCCTGTAACGCGCATCGAAGGTCACCTTCGTGTTCAAGCCGTCTTGGGCAACAATAATGTAATTACCGACTCTCAAAGTACAGGCACGATGTGGCGCGGCTTGGAAGTCATCTTAAAGGGGCGTGATCCCCGTGACGCCTGGGCGTTTGTCGAACGTATCTGTGGTGTTTGCACGGGTATTCACGCCTTGGCCGCTGTCAGAAGCGTGGAAGATGCCATCGGCATCAAGATTCCGAAAAATGCCAACATCATCCGTAACTTGATGAATGCGACGCTTTATGCGCACGACCATATCGTTCACTTTTATCAACTCTCGGCCTTGGACTGGGTTGATGTGGTGAGCGCTTTGTCTGCAGATCCTCGTGAAGTCTCTGAACTTCAGAAGAAAATCAGCCCGCATCATCCGTTATCGTCCCCGGGCTACTTCCGTGACGTACAAAACCGTTTGAAGAAATTTGTAGCTTCGGGTCAATTGGGGATTTTTGCTAACGGTTACTGGGGGCACCCGGCAATGAAATTGCCCGCCGCCGTCAATTTGTTGGCTGTGACGCACTACTTGGAAGCGTTGGACTTCCAAAAAGAAATCATCAAAATCCATACGATTTTGGGTGGCAAGAACCCTCACCCGAATTATTTGGTGGGCGGTGTTGCCTGTCCGATCAATATGCATGAAACGGGTGCTGCGGGTAACATGATCAATGAAGTGACCATGAACTATATGCGAGACATCGCACAGCAAACCGTGGCCTTTGTTGAAAATGTGTACTTGCCTGACATTAAGGCCATTGCATCGTTTTATCCGGAATGGTTTAAGTACGGTGGCGGTTTGGTGAAGAAAAACGTGCTCTGCTACGGTGACTTCCCGGAAATTGCCAATGACTGGTCTGAAAAATCGTTGCAAATGCCCATGGGTGCGATTATCGATGGTGATTTAACGCGCGTTCATGATGTGGATTTACGCGATCTCAATCAAATTCAAGAATTTGTGGATCACTCCTGGTACAAGTACCCCGAAGGTCAAAAGGGTTTGCACCCGTGGGAAGGTGTGACCGATCAAGCCTTTGAATTGTCCGAAGGTTCCGTCGGCACGAACACCAAGTTTGATTGGTTGGGTGAGGCAGGCAAATACTCTTGGATCAAGAGCCCGCGCTGGAAGGGCCACATGATGGAAGTCGGTCCCTTGGCTCGCTTGATTGTTTCAGTGGCCAAAGACGTGAAGCACTTTAAAGAACCGGCACTTGATTTGTTGAAAGAACTTAACCTTCCTTTGGAAGCCGTTTATTCAACCTTGGGTCGCCATGCGGCACGCGCCTTGGAATGCCAATGGGTTGCTCACAAGATGGTGCAATACGTTGACGACTTGGTGGCCAATATTCGCTTAGGCGATGAAGTCGCTGCCAACATGGAATTCTGGGAACCGAAGACTTGGCCCAAGGAATGCCGTGGGGTGGGCTTCTGTGAAGCACCTCGCGGAGCATTGGGTCACTGGTGCGTGATTAAAGACACGCGTATTGCCAACTGGCAAGCCATTGTGCCCACCACTTGGAATGCCTCACCGCGTTCCGAAGAAGGTCAACAAGGCGCCTTTGAGACGAGCCTCATCGGTACGCCCATGGCCGATCCCCATCGCCCGTTGGAAATTATTCGCACTATTCACAGTTTCGACCCGTGTCTGGCTTGTGCCACGCACTTGTTAGACCCTGAAGGGCATGAACTTTGTGACGTTCGCGTGCGCTAGGAGGTCAATATGAAAATTGATCCCGTCACCTTTGAGGTTGACGCCTCGCAAGGCACGCAACCGATTTATGTCTGGGAGGCTCCTGTTCGAGTCTGGCACTGGGCAATGGCAGCGTGCATGTTTGTCATGATCGTGACCGGTTTCTTAATTGGTGAACCGTTGGTAGCTAATTTGGGGAACACTTGGGCTACGTATGACTTTGGCTACATTCGTTTGGCACACTTTGTGGCCGGGATGATTTTTGCGGCTTTGTTTGTCTATCGCCTCTATTGGGCTATTGTAGGCAATCGCTACGCTCGCATGATTTTCATTCCGCCCTTGTGGTCATTGAAGTGGTGGAAAGGCGTTTGGTCTCAAGTGCTCTACTACCTCTTTTTGAAAAAGACGGCACCTGAATACGCCGGCCACAATCCGCTTGCGCAATTGGCGATGTTCTCCATGTTTGTTCTCGGCAGCTTCGTGGTCATCATCACCGGTTTAGCCCTCTACGCCCAAGCTTGGGGGTGGGATACGGATTGGATGATTTGGTTCGGTTGGGTATTCTCGTTGCTGGGCGATGTACAGACCGTGCGTACGGTGCACCATGCTTGTATGTATGTGTTCATCCTCTTCTCGATTGCGCACATTTATATGTCCTTTAGAGAAGACGTCATGGGTGGAGCGACCACGCTTTCTTCCATGTCCACGGGTCTGCGCATGTTTAAAGAAAATCATCATTAATTTGGGTACAAAGAAAGCAAGGACAATTGCGGACTTGCTTTCTGACTTTCTGAAACGCTCGCGATGTGACCTCTCTCATCATCGGCGGGCGTTTTTTACGCAGTGGGTTTCATAAAGGAAAAAGAATGAGTAAAAACTTTCCAACTGAAGTGTTGGTATTAGGAATCGGAAACATTTTATGGGCCGACGAAGGCTTTGGTGTTCGAGCGGTCGAAGCGTTTCATCAGCGCTTTAAAGCAATCGATGGTGTTCGTGTGATGGACGGTGGCACGCTCGGCAACTACCTCATCAATGACGTCACGGATTCGCGTCGCATTTTGCTTTTTGATTGTTGTGATCTTAAGGCTGAAGCCGGCACCTTGCGTGTGCTTCGCGACGATGACATTAAGCTTTGGTCGAGTACGAAAATTTCACCTCATCAAACGGGGATGAATGATGTGTTGGTCACTGCCGCTTTGGGCGGGTACGAACCTGAGGCATTGACTGTCATTGGCGTTCAACCGAAAGAGCTCAATGACTACGGTGGCAGTTTAACTGAGGTCGTCAAGGCAAAAGTAAACCAAGCGGTGGATTTGGCTCGAGAGGAACTCAAAAAGTGGGGCTTTGAAGTTAAAGAGCGCGATGCGGATGAAGTCGTTGAGCCTTTGGGCTTTTCCTCTTTGGAGCTTGATCCCTATGAAACCGAACGCCCGAAAGAGACAGACGCTTGTCGGGTAGGGGATATTCGATTTTTAAAGACAGAGGATAAATCATGTGCATAGCCATTCCTAAGAAAGTACTATCCGTTAAGAAAGTGGCCGGTGGCCAGGTGGCCATGGTTGAAGGCAATGCGGGCGAAGAAAAGATTGATATCTCCCTTTTGGATGCTGTGAAAGAAGGTGACTACATTCTTGTTTTCCGCTCGGTTGCCTTGCGTAAAATCGATGAGGCAGAAGCCAATCAAATTTCGGAAGCTTTAAAGTGTGTGGATGCGGTGATGAGAGGAGAGGGTGACGTTGCTACGATTGAAAGTGGTTTTGGCGACCTTATTCACGAAGAGCCTCAGTTGCCCGAACACTTAAAGTCACTGGTTGGCAAGAAAACGCTTGAGGATTAACGCATGGCAACGGTAAAAACAAACTACATTGACGATCAAAAGCACCCGGCTTTACTTCGTTTATTTGAGACCGAAGGTTTTTCTCATCTCAATGAGGAAAATCTGGACGCTTTTTTAGCAAAAGAAGGTTTAAAGCTTGCGATCTTTGCCGATAACCCCAATGACCGTAAAACAACGCTTGATATTGCGGTGATTGCACCGGAATTAAAAAAAGCTTTTGAAGGCACTCTCGTTGAGACCGCTTGGGCAGACTTTAAAGTGGCTCGCAGTCTTGCGGCACGTTGGGGCTTGCGTTCAATGCCATCCGTTGCGATCTTTATTGATGACGTATTTTGGGGCGCTGTTCAAGGTTTAAAAACGTGGGAAGAGTATTGTCGGTTGATTCCTGAAATTTTGTTGCAAGAAAAACCCGCTCCGCGCACGATTGCCGTTCTTAATAAAGACGCGTCCGGCGGTTGTGAGGAATAAGGAAACGAATTATGAGTATGCATCACACTTCCATCCGTTGGGCCAATGTTGATTTGGATCGTGAAACGGAATTGGCGGCGATTAAAGAAACCATCGAGCTTGTCGAAAAAATTAAAAGGGCTCTGAAAACGGGTGTTGAACTTCAACAGTCTGAAAATCTTTGCTCGATTGACTTTGATATGTTTGATTCAAAGCACATGGATTTTATTTTGGCAACGTTAGGCGTGGGCGAAGCACGTATCGTTTTACGCAAAGATGACATTCGTATGGCAGAAACGGGAATCAGCGGTGTGTGGCGAGTGCAAGAAAAGGGCTCTCAGCGCTTTGAAGTCTCTTGCCTGCCCTTACCCTTATTGAATGCCCTAAAAGCTCCCTGTGCGCCATTAGAGACGCCTGAGGCTGTCCCTGAAGGTGTGTTCGTCGCACCTGCGGTTTTAAAGGAGTTAGAACACGCTCAAGGCAACGTCAAACTTAATCAAATCTCCTTTGATCCACCCTACATGGTGGAGCTAACGCGTCAACCGTTATCCGATATTGATAAAGATTATTTGACAGCGGCGTTAGGGGTTGGTGATGTTGCGATTGAACTCTCCGGTTTTGCTAATGCCAATATCCAAAGTACGCAATACCAAGGTATTTGGCGCAACACCATTTTGAATAATGCCGGCAAAGAATTGTTAGACTCTTATGTGGTAACACGTATTCCGCCTGAAGTGCCCAGTGCACCTGAAGAGATGGCCGATGCCATCGCACAATGCGATGAAATCATTGAGTGGCTCAACGAGGACATGGAGCGCGACACACGGGAGTAAATCCATGAGTGAAGTGGAACGCATTGACGAAATGCTTGATCGCTTAAATCGAGAACGTGCGCAAAAGACGAAGAAAATGCAATGCAAGGTCTGTTGGTACGTCTACGATGAAGCATTGGGTTGTGAAGAGTTTGATATTGAACCGGGGGTGAGTTTTAACGATTTACCCGAGCATTTCACGTGCCCGAATTGCGGCAACGATAAGTCCGCCTTTTTACCTCTGGACGACGAAGAGAGCGCATCGTGAGATTAGTGATTACAGTTGGTGGTAACGCACTCTTAAAACGAGGCGAATTATTAAGTGCTGCCAATCAAAGAGCCAATGTTCGCACGGCCTGCGCAGCGATTGCCCGCGTCATGGCCGAGCACGAAGTCGTATTAAGTCATGGCAACGGCCCCCAAGTGGGGCTTTTGGCACTTCAAAACGATGCTTATAAAGCCGTCCCTGCCTACCCCTTTGATATTTTGGGGGCCCAAAGTCAGGCCATGATTGGCGTGATGATGGTCGAAGAACTCAAAAACCTTTTGCCTGAAAAAGACTTTGTCAATCTCGTTACCCGCACCGTTGTCAGTGCAACGGATCCCGCCTTTGATCATCCGACGAAATTTATTGGCCCGGTTTTAACGAAAGATGAAGCTCACGTTTTAGCAAAAGAAAAAGGCTGGGTGATCAAACCCGACGGTGAACATTTCCGACGTGTAATCGCAAGCCCTGAGCCCGTAGAGATTTTGGAGTTACCTGCGATTAAAACGCTTTTAGAAAATGGCTTTAATGTGATTGCCGCAGGTGGCGGAGGCGTCCCCGTCATCTGTGAAAACGGGGTGTACAGAGGCATTGAAGCCGTAATAGATAAAGATTTTGCGGCAAGCTTATTAGCGATTGAATTAAAAGCTGAACGCTTGATTATCGCCACGGATGTTGATGGCGTTTACGAGGATTGGGGCAAGCCCAATCAAAAGCGTATTGATCGCATTGGCGCAGAAGAATTACTTAAGGGGAAGTGGGCGCCGGGCTCCATGGGCCCTAAAGTCAAAGCCGCTTGTCAGTACGTTTTAAAAACTAAAAAAACAGCCACCATTGGAGCGCTTCATGAGATTGAAGCCATGGTGGCCGGTCAGAAAGGAACAATGATCGTTCCTTAACTCAGATAACCGAACAGATTAACGGCAGCGATAAGCGCGACCGATATTGGTGATGTTTTCTAACGAATTGTTTTCATCGGTACTGTTAAATGAATCCGTAATCAAAACAACATTGGCGCCAAGCTTGGCGGCTTCGTTTCTCAAATCATTACGAGCCCCTAAGGCGAGATTCTTGTTGGGCGTCCAGTTGCCCGTAATCCAATTGCCTTGAGAACCAGCTACTTCACCGACAAACTCGCAACGGTCGGCGTATTCTTGCGGCATGCTTTGAACGATCACCACTTGTTGGCCTTGCGGAGTCACAGAAGTAGCTGCACAACCCGTCAATAACAACAACGGAAGAGAGGCTAAAAGAATCTTTTTCATGATGTTTTGATATTTAAAATTTTGCATCCGTTAAGTTTAATAGAAAATCACGAATAGACAAAGAAAAACGCGAGCTCCGAAGAACTCGCGTTTGGTAACTTTTAAATCCGATTAGGGATTATTAGTTCCACCAGTTGTTGACCGGTTCGTACTTAACGATCGGTTCGCCAGAGTTGACGAGTTCCTTACCGTTGCTGTAGTACGTCCACATCGTCAAGGAACCGCAAGCGATCATAGCGACCACGAGGCAGTACATGATCTTGCGGAGAGCTTCACGGTTGCCGGCGCAAACATCCCACTTGACGGCCAAGCGGTACAAACCGATCATGCCGTGCAATTCGGTAGCAACCAAGAAGATGAACGTCCAGACCAAACCGTTGTGATACGTGTGAACGGAAGAAAGGTTAGGTCCAATGGAGTGCGGGTCAAGCAACATCGGCGTGACGTGCGGGAAAACCATGCCCGTCAAGATCACAGCGGTCACGATTTGAACGATCCAAAGCGTGGTGTCGCGGTGAGCGATGAATTGATATTGGCCCTTGATGTTATGGAACATGCGATAGCTCGTCGGGAAACGACGCAAAGCCATCAAGGCGTGGATGATAACGAGGAGCGTGATAACGCCAACGAAAACAACGTGCATCCAAGCTTGTTCTTCACCGAAGATCGGATAACCGCCGGAGAAAGCAACCAAGTTCCAGAAAACGTCTTTGCCCAATTGAATGGAGCTCGTGAAAGCCATGTGGCAGAACAAGAACAAGCCCAACAAGAGACCCGTGACGGATTGTGCAACGTCACAGTAAGCCGGCCACTTGCTTGCGCGCTTGGCGTTAGTCAATTCCACACCGGCGATGACTTCTTCAGACGTCGGGGTGTTGGAATACTTTTCTAAGTCAGTGGTATACATCGACATGATGAGAGTTTACCTTTATAAGAAGTTATGTCCTAAATTAAACGCGGTCCAAAGCATCTAATCAGACTCTATCAAATAGTAAAAATGTCCGAACGGACACGATTACCATTCCGACATACGAATGATCTACCATTTTCATGTAAAAAGGTTTGCGTTATGTCAGAAGTTTTGCTCTTTTTTCAGATTATTTTAAGCTTCAAAAGAGTAAAAACGAGGGTTAACCCTATATAGTTGCTTAATTATTCGTCAAATGATGTAAAAGCGTTGGGGTTAACCCTTAATTTCTTGGTTTGGAAATTTACAATGATTAAAGCGTACCGAACAAGCGGTCACCGGCATCACCCAAACCCGGAACGATGTAAGCCTTTTCGTTCAAATGATCGTCCAAGCTTGCCGTAAAGACCTTAATATCGGGGTGCAATTCTTGGAAGGTCTTCATCCCTTCAGGAGCGCACAATAAGCAAATAAAGACAATGCGATCGGCCGGTACATTGCGCTTTTTAAGTACGTCCACAGCGTGAGCGGCAGAGTAACCCGTGGCCATCATCGGATCGACAACAAAGAACGTGCGATCTTGCACTTCGGGCAACTTCACCAAATATTCCACCGGGCGGTGATTTTCATCGCGATACATACCGATGTGACCGACACGAGCGCCCGGCATCAAATCCAAAAAGCCATCAGCCATACCAAGGCCGGCACGCAAAACCGGAACGATAACAGGCTTTTTACCCGACAAGAACGGCGCATCGTATTCGCACAACGGCGTCTCAATCATGCGCGTCGTCAAGGGGAGATCACGCGTGACTTCATAGCCCATCAAAACGGTGATTTCACGCAACAGGGCGCAAAAATCCTTTGACGGGGTATCCTTTTTACGCATGATGGAGAGTTTGTGCTGAATCAGCGGATGGTCAATGATGTTCAAATTAGGGAAACGAGAATCTTGACGCATTTAAATGTCCTTCCATTGAAGAGGTTAACTTAATAATCTTAGCGGTTTCTATTCTGAATTGTGAGCGATTTTAAAAAAAGGGACCAAAAAGCCTCGAGAGTGTTAAAGTTAGAGGGAAATTCATTTCAACAGTAAGAGTTAAAAATGCATCTTCGAACCGTTTTTTTAATCCTTTTGTTAATCTTTTGCTCCATCTTCCTTGTAGTGAACTGGGAAGGGGTCATGGCACCGGTGACGGTGAATCTCCTTTACACAGAAACGCAAGCACCGTTAGGTTTAATTTTGCTATTGGGCCCGGGTCTTTTGATCTTGGTTTGCCTGATTTATGGCTTTGTCCAACAAGCCGCACTTGCCATGGAGTTGCGTCGCGTTCATCGTCAATTGCAAAACGCTCAAGATTTGGCTTCCAAGGCTGAACTTTCTCGCTTTAATGATTTGAAAAAAGACATCGATCAACAAATCAAAAAGCTTCAAGATAAGAGCAGTGAGCAACACGCTGCCTTAACGACGAAGTTAACGGCCATTGAAGAAGAATTGGAAAGCAATACCCGCGTGACCATTGATTCGATTTCGGCAAGCGTCGGTGAAGTTGAAGATCGCTTAACGCAGCTTGTGGATTGGGCGGGTGGCAAATCAGTGACGATCACTGAAAAAGAAAAGACAGAAAAGGCAGAATAGTTTTTCCAGGCTAATGCAAAAGAGGTTAGACGTTTGAAATCTAACCTCTTTTAATTTTTGTGTGTTGTGTGCGATTAGCGCTTAGAGACTTTTCGTACGCACCAGTCACCGAAACTTTGGATGACCTGAACAAACACGATCAAAATCAACACCACGGTCCACATCACATCAGGCATGTAGCGGTTATGACCGTAACGGATACCGATGTCGCCCAAACCACCGCCACCAATGGCACCTGCCATGGCGGAGTAACCCACCAAGGTCACAATGGCAATCGTGACACAGGCAACAATGCCGGGTAAGGCTTCAGGCAATAAAACCTTATTGATGATTTGTATATTGGTGGCACCCATTGATTGAGCAGCTTCAATCAAACCGCGATCAACTTCACGCAAGCTCGTTTCTACCAAGCGGGCAATGAAGGGGGCCACACCAATGACTAACGGCACGAGCGTTGCCGTGGTTCCAATCGTTGTTCCGACGAGCAAACGCGTTAACGGGTAGATGGCGACCAACAAAATGATAAAAGGTGTGGAGCGCACGGCGTTAACCAAAACGCCCACCACGGCGTTTGTGCCTAGGCGAGGCATTAAGCCGTCTTTGTCGGTCACGTGAAGTAAGACACCTAAAGGAATACCGATCACGCTACCTAAGATACCGCTACCGATCACCATGATGACCGTTTCGACAAAACCGTCACCTAACAGGGCAATAATTTCGGGACTCATAACGGCACCTCTTCAAATTCAACGTGATTTTGAGCTAAAAACTCAGTTGCAGCTTCAAAGGTTTGTTGATCCGGGCTTTCAGCCAAAATGGTCAACATCCCGAAGTTAGAACCTTGGAGCTCTTCGACTTGCCCCTGCAAAATGTTGAAGTCCACATTGTAGGTGCGCGTCAACATGGAAAGAACGGGGAGCGTCACTTCTGAGCCAATAAAGGTTAAGCGTAACAATTTGGCAAAGCGTCCCTTTTCTTCGGCTGCGGCAATCAAGGTCTTCACGTTATCAATAATGCGTTGCGGCATATCGTGAATCATGATGTCGGCTAACATGGCGCGCGTCGTAGGGTGCTTCGGGTGACGGAAGACGTCTAAAACGGTACCGGCTTCGACAACCTGACCTTGATCCATCACCACCACACGATGGCAGATTTCTTTCACGACTTCCATTTCGTGCGTGATCAACACGATCGTGACACCCAAGGTGCGGTTGATGTGTTGCAAGAGTTCAAGCGTTGCACGCGTGGTTTCGGGGTCCAAGGCGCTCGTGGCTTCGTCAGAGAGCAAAACCATCGGGTCGTTGGCTAAAGCGCGAGCAATGCCCACACGTTGCTTTTGGCCACCGGATAATTGAGATGGGTATTTGTCTTTGTGATCGTTTAAACCGACCAAGTCAATGAGGTGAGTGACTTTCTTTTCGATTTCAGCCTTAGGCGTCTTTTGCAATTCAAGCGGCAAAGCGATGTTGTCGAAAACGGTACGAGAGCTCAACAAATTAAAGTGTTGAAAAATCATGCCGATTTTCGTGCGGATTTGACGCAACTGAGCTAAAGAAAGGTCATTGAGACATTGACCATTGACAACTACACGGCCTTGCGTGGGTTGCGTTAAAAAGTTAATCGTACGAACGAGCGTCGATTTGCCAGCACCGGAGCGACCGATAATACCGAAGATTTCTCCTTTATTGATATGCAAGGAGACATCCTTTATCGCGTGGACGTCTTTACCGTCCGGTGCTTTAAACGTTTGGGATAAGTGTTCAATCTCAATCATTGTGAGAGAGGCTTCAAAATAATAAGGAAAAGCAAAAGACTATCACGAATCTGTGATTCTGTCAGGCAAAAAAGATACTTAAGGTCAGAGATGCGATCTGAGCTAATCATTAGCCAATAGAAGGGGCCCAAAAACGCACCGGAAATGATCAAATGCCGTTTGTCCTGAGTTTGAAAGACGGGCTATGTGTCATCATCAAAACGGCCCTTGAGCAGGAATTGTCCCCACAAAGTTTGCATTGTTCGTTTCTTGGGGTGGGGAATTTTTCTTGAAGCAGAAAACAAAAAACTCGTTCAACTGAACGAGTCTTGAAGTATGGTGCCGGTTAGAAGACTTGAACTCCCGACCTTCTCATTACGAATGAGCTGCTCTACCAACTGAGCTAAACCGGCTTTCCATTTAGTATCTCCGTGCATCGGAGAAGTGGAATTATGCAGATGTTTTTTAAAGATTGCAAGTCTTTTTTATAAATATTTTTAATATTTTTGTCGAAGTCTTAAAAATCAAACGGTTATTGGTTAAAGCGCCATTGCCGCTCTATAGAGCATGTAAGCAGACAAGACAAACAACAAACTGGCGAAAATGCGTTTCAAGGGTTTGGTGTCCATGCCGTGCGCCATTTTTGCACCCAGCGGGGCAGTTAAAACACTACAAGCCGCAACGGAGAAAAGGGCCGGTAAATACAAAAAGCCCAAGGAATATTCCGGCATACCGGGAATGTTCCATCCGCTGATGATGTAACCGATGGTACCGGCAAAGGCAATCGGGAAACCCAACGCAGCAGACGTGCCCACGGCTTTGTGAATCGGGACGTTGCAAGAAGTCATAAGCGGCACCGAAATAAAGCCACCACCGGCGCCCACTAAAGAGGATACGGAACCCACAACCGTACCGGCTGCCGCAATACCTAAGTAACCGGGTAATTGACGAGTACTGACGGTTTTCTTACCGAAAAACATTCTCAAGGCCGAATACATCACGAAGCAGCCAAAGAGTAAAGAGATGGCAAAGTTAGACAACATGCCAGAAATCTGAGCACCGATTAAAGCACCGAGAAGAATCCCGGGGGCGCCTGCCATCACCACCTTCCAGAGAACCGCACCGTGCGCATTGTGGGCGCGTACGCTCGAAGCAGAGGTAAAAACAATGGTTGCCAAACTCGTTGCAATGGCAACGTGAACCCCGACTTCATCGGGAACAACGCCACCAGCCAAAATCATGGTTAAAAACGGGGTTAACACCATCCCGCCCCCAATACCTAATAAACCGGCTAAAAAGCCGGTACAGCAGCCCAAGGCGGCAAGCAGGATAAGGGTAGTGACTTCCATTTTAGATGGCCTTTACAAGGTGAGTAACAATAAACGTGTATTCGTCTTCGGTGACGGGCGTAATGGAGAGACGATTGCCTTTTTGAAGCACTTTCATCTCTTTGAGCTCTTCGTGTTGACGAAGCTCATTGATGCCAATTAGAGCGACTTCTTGATCGACTTCGATATCGACACAAACCCAGCGGGGATTTTCTCGCGTGGACTTGGGATCGTAGTAGTCATTTTTTGGATCGAATTGCGTTTCGTCCGGATGAACAGAAGTGGCCACGTGAGCTAAACCAACGATACCGGGTTCTTTGCAAGAGGAGTGGTAGAAAAAGACTCGATCGCCAACCTGCATCTCATCTCGCATAAAGTTTCTTGCTTGGTAGTTTCGAATGCCAAACCAAGGAACACGGTGTTGAGGCATTTGCAGAACGCTTTGTACGGAGCACTCTGAAGGCTCCGATTTCATCAGCCAGAGTTTCGACATGAATCACGCTTTGAAAAAAGAGAAGTCCCCATAAGGGTTGCCTTGCATCCTGAGTCCGAAGAATCAAGAGCGGTCACCTCTGAAGCGGGTTTCGGGGAAGCATCACGTGCCTCCGCACCACCGGCCCCAAGACCAGTAACCTAAGTGTTTAAGCATTGGAACAAGGAATCTTAAAGCAACTTATAACTTATAGGGACATGACTAATTTTGGCCCAAATTGCAGAAAAAAACAATGGGGAAAATTGCTCTAATTGCAACAATTTTCCCCATCATAGTCTTGACAAATTGGTTTTGTGTTACCAAGCCACAAGGCCCGTGTAATAAGTCAGCAAAATAATGATGCCAAAGATGATGCGATACCAACCGAAGGACTTAAAGTCGTTACTGGAGACATAACGCAACAACCATTTCACGACAACCAATGCGCTCACAAAAGAGACGACGAAACCCACAATAAAGCCAACGGTCATGTCCGTGGTCCAAACAAAGGTTTGTTGTTCAGATACGCGCAAGAAAGTTTTCGCCAACGAATAAACCGTTGCACCGAAAATCGTCGGGATAGCAAGGAAGAAAGAAAACTCCGTAGCAGCCTTTCGAGATAACCCTAAAACCAAACCACCGATGATGGTAGCACCCGATCGACTCGTTCCCGGAATCATGGCAATGCATTGCATGCAACCGACTAAGAACGCGTCTTTCACCGTCATGTCATCCATGTTTGGAACACGAGGGGAGTAATTGCGCTTGGCGTGAGCGTTTTCTACCCAAAAGATGATGAAACCACCTAAAACCAAAGCGACGGCAACGGAAATGGCATTAAAGAGAAGCTCTTCAATGAGATCGGCAAAAATCACACCTAAAATGGCGGCCGGTAAAAACGCAACGATCAAGTTAATGACCAGGCGTTGCTCTTTCTTTTGCGTGAATAGTCCCGTTGCCACTTGCCACAAACGTTGACGATAGAACCAACAAACAGCAAAAATAGCACCCGCTTGAATGGCGATATTAAAGGTGTTTACTTCGGGGCCCGTGAAATTGAGAAGGTCGCCTGCGATGATCAAGTGACCGGTTGACGAAATCGGTAAGAATTCCGTCAAACCCTCAACAATCCCGAGGATGAAAGCTTTGATTTGATAGATGAGATCCATCGAAAACTCACTTCGTTAAATGCGTTCGTAGACCAAGTCCCAAACACCATGACCCAAACGTTCACCGCGGGCGTGGAATTTGGTCATCGGACGTTCCGTGATGGGGTTGGCCATCACCGGAGAAAAGCCATCATGCATGTTCTTCAATAACGGTTCTTGACTTAACACTTCAAGCATTTGTTCGGAGTAGTTTTCCCAGTCCGTGGCGCAATGAATGTAACCGCCCACGCGCAAATGTTTGACCAATTCATGAATGAAGGGTTGAGCGACCAAACGACGCTTGTGGTGACGAGCCTTGCGCCAGGGATCGGGGAAGTAAATGTGAATGCCGTCGAGCATTTCTTCGGCCAACATGTTTTTCACCACTTCCACGGCATCGTGTTGAATGATGCGGACGTTTGTTAATTGCATTTCGTCTAAGCGAATGGCCAACGCACCGACACCGGCAGAGAAAACTTCACAACCGATAAAGTCGACTTCGGGGTGTGCTTGAGCAATAGCTGCCGTCGTCTCCCCCATGCCACAACCGATTTCAAGCACCAAGGGGGCTTTACGACCGAAAATAGTTTCGGGATTAATCAACTTTTCTTCATAGTTGAGTGCAAAGCGCGGCAAGAGTTCTTCTAAGGAACGCTTTTGAGCTTGACTGATATGACCGCGACGCAACGTGAAGCTGCGAATGTGGCGCTTCTTGAGCACTTCAATTTCTTCAGGAGTGAGGATTTTCTTTTCAGACATTTTGCAGAAACAAAAAAACGGACAATTCGTCCGTTGAGTATACAGAATCGTCATGGAGCGGATGAGGGGAATCGAACCCCCGTCATAGGCTTGGGAAGCCTCTGCTCTACCATTGAGCTACATCCGCAAACTAGAGATGGCTAATTTTACTCGAAATCGGACGAAAAGAAAGTGCTGAAACAAAAATTAAAGGATGGTTACCGCTCCCACGATTAACCATCCCTTGGGTTTACTTAAAATCTACTGATGATTAGTAGTTTTCAGCACGCACTTCAAAGAAGCTTTGAGCATAGCCGCAAACCGGGCAGGCTTCAGGAGCCTTCGGGCCCATGACGAGGTGACCGCAAATACGGCATTCCCACATCGTTTGTTCAGCCTTGGCAAACACTTGTTGCATTTCAACGTTCTTCAAAAGCTTACGATAGCGTTCTTCGTGAGCTTTTTCGATGGCACCGACTGCGCGGAACTTGGCAGCCAAGTCCATGAAGCCTTCTTCTTCAGCTTCCTTAGCGAACGTGGCGTACATGTCCGTCCATTCATAGTTTTCGCCGTCAGCGGCAGCGCCCAAGTTCTTGGACGTATCACCAATCCAACCCAAAGCTTCACACCACAAGCGGGCGTGTTCTTGTTCGTTGCGAGCGGTTTGTAAGAAAATGGCAGCGATTTGTTCATAGCCTTCACGCTTTGCCACTTCTGCGAAGTACGTGTACTTGTTGCGAGCTTGAGATTCACCGGCAAAGCAGGTCATCAAGTTCTTTTCCGTCTTGGAGCCGGCCAACTTGCCGTTGCATTCGCACTTTTCAACCACGGGTTCAAAGGCTTCATAACCCTTCTTGCAGAGCGGGCAAATGATGTCCTTGGGCAATTCGCCATCACATTCGTGAACGTAACCGCAGACCTTACAGATATACTTCATCTTTTTTTCTCCTAAATCCCCACTACGATCGGTGTAGTGAGTGTGTAACATTTTTTCAGCTAATTCCGACAAAGGCTTGCCGTAGAACGTTTCATAAAGCGCTTTGATTTCTTCATTTTCATGACTGGTGCGCTTTTGAACAGGCAAACTTTCATCGCGTTTATAAAGAGCGTCAATACGCAATTGACGCGTTTGATCTTCTTGCCCCCAATTGAGCTTGGGTTGACCGCCACCGCTGATGCAACCGCCGGGGCAGGTCATCACTTCGACCATATGGTAAGGCTTGTCAGCCGTCTTCAAAGATTCAATGAATTGACCGGCCGCGGCCGTACCGTAGATCACCGCCACATTCACCGTGCTACCGGCAACATCAAGGCTTGCTTCTTTGACGTTCTTTAAACCCCGAACGGGTTTTAAGTCAAAGAGCACTTCCGGCGCCTTTTCACCGGTGATAAATTCATAGGCCGTACGAAGGGCGGCTTCCATCACGCCACCCGTATTGCCAAAAATCACACCGGCACCGGAGCCTTCGCCCATCAATCGGTCAAATTGCGATTCTTTGATGGCATCAAATTGGATACCACGAGCTTGAGCCCATAAACCCAATTCGTGTGTGGTGACCACAAAGTCCGTGTCACGCATACCGTCGACGCTCCAGTATTTGCCGGCAGCGCACATTTCTTCGCGACGAATTTCAAACTTTTTGGCCGTGCAGGGGGTAATGGCAACATGAACAATCTTCTTTGCATCAATCCCTTGGGCTTTTGCAAAATAGGTCTTAACGGTCGGACCTTGCATGCCGATGGGGCTCTTAGCCGAAGAGATGTGTTTGATCATGTGCGGATAGAACGTTTCGCAATACTTCACCCAAGACGGGCAGCAGCTCGTAAATTGCGGCAACGTGGCATCCTTGTCTTGCAAGCGGGCAATGAGTTCGCTCGCTTCTTCCATAATGGTTAAGTCAGCAGCAAAGTTCGTGTCCAAAACGTAGTCAGCACCCAAGGCACGCAAAAGGCCTACCATCTTACCTTGCTCAAAGCTACCCGCAGGCATACCGAAGGCTTCCGCAATGGCAACGCGAACGGCGGGCGAAGTGGACATCACAACAATGGTGTCGGGGTCATTGATTGCTTTTTGAACATCGGGGTATTCAAACGGACTAAAAAGGCTTCCCGTGGGGCAGACGTTAATGCATTGGCCACAGTGAATGCAGATGGCACGATCGCCAGTTTTTTCGAGATCATATCGACCATGCACACCGATATAGTCTTCGCAGACTTGACGACACATTGCACAGTTAACGCACAAGGCTTCATCGCGCTTAAGAGCGGGATTATCCTCGTTAACGGCAACACGCACATCAAGTGATTGATGAATGGACATAAATTCTCCCTACAGTCCTACGATTGCAATCGTTTTGATTGCGACTCAGTATAGAGGGCGTGTTTTCAAATCACAATTGGACTTGTAAGCACCCTCAATAGTTAAAGTCTATTGACGGAAAACGCAACCCCAGCGGTTGCGTCTTGCGTTATTTGTTTTCAGAATCGGCTGGCTGATCAGCTTTGTCTGTATCAGGGGTCGGTTTCTCTTGGCCAAGGCTTCCGAAAATGCTTTTATTTGGATTGTCCTTTGCCCAACTTGTGAAACCGTAGACAATGATCAATGGAATTAAAATCCAATCGGCGATCAGCTCAAGCCATTCCATAACTATTTAGCGTGATAAGAGGTGACCAAGTCGACTTCTTCTTGAGAGCCCAAGAACACAGCCACACGTTGGTGTAAACCCGTCGGCGTGATTTCACGGATGCGTTCGTAGCCATTAGTGGCACGGCCGCCGGCTTCTTCAATCAACCAACTCATCGGATTGGCTTCGTACATCAAGCGCAACTTACCGGCCTTCTTCGGATCACGGTTATCGCGCGGGTACATGAAGATACCGCCGCGATTTAAGATGCGGTGCACTTCAGCGACCATGGCGGCAATCCAACGCATGTTGAAATTCTTGCCACGAGGGCCCGTGACGCCAGCCAACATTTCAGAAACGTAGCGTTGAACCGGGGCTTCCCAGTGACGCATATTGGAGCAGTTGATGGCAAATTCAGCCGTTTGCGGGGCCAACGTTACCTTTTCGATCGTTTGGAAGTATTCGTTCTTTGCAGAATCCAACGTAAAGACCGTTGTACCGAAGCCCAACGTCATCACCAATTGCGTTTGCGGGCCGTAGATGACGTAACCGGCAGCCATTTGTTGCGTACCTGGTTGCAAGAATTCTTCGTCCTTGACGTCGCGGTGCGGGGTGCCTGCGGGCAAAATCGAGAAAATCGTGCCGATGGAGACGTTAATGTCGATGTTGCTAGAACCATCCAACGGATCAAACAAAACCAAGTAGGGGCCGATGTCGCAGTTTTCCGGCACTTGAAGGGCGTGGTCCATTTCTTCACTGGCCACAGCGCTTACAAAACCGCTTTCCATGCAGGCTTGGCTCATGATGTCATTGGCAATGATGTCCAATTTCTTTTGCGTTTCGCCTTGGACATTTTCACTACCTGCGGAGCCTAAAACGCCAGCCAATGCGCCTAAACTTACCTTAAAGCTGATGTCTTTACACGTTTCGGCGATATGAGCGATAAGTCCTGTGAGCTTAGGATCCACACCGTGTTCATTTTGCATTTCTTGTAAATACAAGGCTAAAGTTTTTGCCATGGTTTGTCTTTCCTTTTCGTGGTGTTAGTGAGAGGCGTTGTTAAGAGCCTTACCCACGACTTCCTTAAGATTATTCGATAAATTCGGTTGAGAATAAACGTAGTTTAATGCACCAAACATCAAACGGGCACATTCAGGCGTATAGCGACGCCAGCCATCAAGGCAGCGTGCCAAACGAGCAGCAATGGCCGGGTTGATGCGGTCAAGTTTCAAAACTTCACTTGCCCAAAGTTTATAGCCTTCGTTATCAGGACGATGGAATTCGGCCAAATTGTTTTGACAGAAAGCTAAAACCAACGAATAGACGTTGTTGGGGTTATTCGTGTTGTAGCCCGGATAACGTTCAATAAGGTTTTGCACGACATCCTTAATGGAGCATTGGTCCATGGGGACGGTGGCCGTGGCCTGAACCGTAAACCACTTGTTCATCAAAAGCGGTTCATCACGCCATTCGGCCTCAGCAGCTTCGAGCAATGCATACTTGGTGGGCGAAGCACTATTGACAATAATGCGCAAGGCATCCAAGCGTTCGGTCAAATTCGAACTCGTTTCAAACGACTGACGGGCACGCAAAAGCGACTTAGCGTTGCCACCTGCCAAAAGCAATTCAAAGCAAATCGCACGTAAGGCGCGACGACCCGAATCGGTCGGATTGGGTGAGTAGGTTGAGCTCGGTAAGTTTTCATCAAAGACGCGCATGATGACGTGTGAGAACAAGCGGCCCAATTGGTCACGCAACGCACGCGTAGCAGCACGAATCGCCAAAGGATTAATCAAAGGTTGAGATTCAGCCACACGACGCTCACTCGGTAACGTCAAGGCAATGGCCTTAAAAGCAGCCGAAGCTTGCTTGTCGGTTAACATCGCTTCAAAAGCATTTTTGAAGTGAGGATTAATCACCATGCGCGTACCGCGTTCATAATCCATCACCATTTCGTTAATGCAACGAAGCGACAACGCTTCCATGGCTTCGCAACGGTTAAAGGCATCGTTATCGAAGCGACTTAAAAAGACCAATTCTTCGTTCGTGTAGTTATAGTCTACAACGATCGGTGCAGAGAAATTGCGGGCCAAAGACGGTACCGGTTTTTCCTTAATACCGACAAAGGTCCAGGTAAATTCCGTTTCGGTCAATTCCAAAATACGGGAGTTACCCTTCGGACTCGTTTCGGCTTGCAATTGCAACGGAATCGGATTGCCCTTGGGGTTCAAAAGTGCAAAGCCAAAGGGGATGTGGAAAGGTTCCTTATTGGCTTGACCGGGGGTTGCCGGGCACGATTGCGTCAGTTTTACCGTGTAGGTGGCACTATTGCGATTCCACTGCGTTTCGACCTTGACGTGAGGGGTGCCGGCTTGCGTGTACCAACGCTTAAATTGCGTTAAGTCCTTCAAGTTGGCTTTTCCCATGGCGGCTAAGAAGTCGTCGCACGTGACGGCATTGCCGTCGTTTTCTTTGATGTACAAATCAAAGCCACGCTTAAAGCCCTCTTTACCTAAAAGGGTTTGTAACATGCGGATAACTTCGGCGCCCTTTTCATAAACGGTAGTCGTATAGAAATTATTGATTTCTTCGTAGGACTCGGGACGAATCGGGTGAGCCATGGGGCCGGCGTCTTCCAAGAATTGCGTGTCGCGAAGGTAACGCACGTCTTCAATACGTTTAACGGCGCGTGCCGTGGGGTCACCCAACATATCGCTCGAGAATTCTTGATCGCGGAAAACGGTCAAACCTTCTTTGAGCGTTAATTGGAACCAGTCACGGCAAGTGACACGGTTACCCGTCCAGTTATGGAAATACTCGTGGGCAATGACGCTTTCAATGCGGGCAAAGTCGCGGTCGGTGGCAACAGAAGGCGTTGCCAACACACAGCGCGAATTAAAAATATTGAGGCCCTTATTTTCCATGGCACCGAAATTGAAGTCATCGGTGGCCACGATCATGAAGCGTTCAAGATCCAATTCAAGACCAAAGCGCTTTTCATCCCAAGCGATGGCGCGCTTTAAGCTTTCCATGGCAAATTCAGTCTTATCGAGATTTTTCTCTTCAGTCCAAATTTGCAAAAGGGCTTTTTTCCCGTTTTTAAGTTGAAAGCGTTCTTCGCGACACTTCAAATCACCGGCCACCAACGCAAAGAGGTAACTCGGCTTTTTAAACGGATCTTCCCAAACGGCGTAGTTCCAGTTTTCATCAATAGCGCCTTCTTCAACCAAGTTACCATTGGAGAGCATGACCGGGCAGAAAGACTTCGGTGCGTTGATACGCACTTTGAATTTCGCCATCACATCGGGGCGATCAGGGTAGTACGTAATGCGACGAAAGCCTTCGGCTTCGCATTGCGTCATGAAGTTACCGTTAGAGATATAAAGCCCCATCAACGTCGTATTGGCTGACGGGTTGATGATGTTTTCAATTTGAACTTTAACTTCTTTGGTGATGTTGCGAAGCACCAAATCGCCCGAGGGTAACAACGTGTAGTCGGCACGACCCAACTCTTGATCATCAACACTGACTTTGACCAAATTGAGTTCACGGCCGTTTAAAACAAGGTCATCACTTGTGCGTTTTTCGTTCGGACGAATCGTCAATGTGCTTGTGACACGGGTTTTCTGAGGGTGCAAATCAAACACCAAATCCACGGTATCGACAAGGTGATTTGGGGGTAAATAGTCTTTGCGGTAAATCGTCTCGCTAGCCATGCCTCTTTCCCTTTGTAATGTGCAAATCGCAACAGAGTTTTAACTCATTCATTTTAAGCGTTTGGCGTTGTTTTTTCACTCAAAAATGAAAGTGTTTGGTAAAAAAAGCTCTCAAACGAGAAAACCCGAAGATTTCAATGAAACCTTCGGGTTTTGATGGTGAAATTTCTAAATGAAATTAACCGCGCTTAGCCAATTCAACAGCCTTACCGATGTAGGTACCTGGGGTCAATTCCATTAAGCGTGCCTTGGCATCTTCAGGGATGTCGAGACCCGTCACAAATTCGTGAATCGTCTCCGGCGTGATACCCTTACCGCGCGTCAAAGCCTTGAGTTGTTCGTAGGGGTGCGGCACACCGTAGCGGCGCATCACCGTTTGGATGGCCTCTGCCAACACTTCCCAAGCGTGATCGAGGTCTTGAGCCAAACGGTCTTCGTTGAGTTGCAACTTGCCCAAACCGCGCGTTAAGGCGTTGTAGCCCACGAAGCAGTAACCGAAAGCCACGCCCAAGTTACGAAGAACGGTGGAGTCAGTCAAGTCACGTTGCCAACGAGAGATCGGCAACTTTTGAGCCATGTGCGTTAAAAGGGCGTTGGCGATACCCAAGTTACCTTCGCTGTTTTCGAAGTCAATCGGGTTGACCTTGTGCGGCATCGTGGAGGAACCCACTTCGCCTTCCTTGAGTTTTTGCTTGTAAAAGCCCAAGGAGATGTAACCCCAAACGTCCTTGTCCAAGTCCAAAAGAATCGTGTTGGCGCGAACGACGGCATCAAAGATTTCAGCCATGTAGTCGTGCGGTTCAATTTGAATCGTGTGGGTGTTGAAGTTAAGACCTAAACGTTCTTCGACCACCTTCTTAGAGAAGCTTTCCCAGTCTTTTTCAGGATAAGCGATCAAGTGAGCGTTGTAGTTACCGACAGCACCGTTCATCTTGGCCAAAATCTTTACAGCCTTGATGGATTCAATGGCGCGACCCAAACGGATGGAGACGTTAGCCCATTCTTTACCGACCGTCGTGGGGGAGGCCGTTTGACCATGCGTGCGAGACAACATCGGAACGTTAGCCCATTGATTGGCGTAGCCCACAAGCGTTTGACGGATTTGTTCCAAGTATTTAACGATGGCAGCACGACCTTCGGTGAGCATCAAAGCGTGGGAGGTGTTATTGATGTCTTCGCTCGTGCAGGCAAAGTGAACGAATTCGCTGGCTTTTGCCAATTCTTCATCGTGAGCCACTTGGTTCTTAATCCAGTATTCCACAGCCTTAACGTCGTGGTTCGTGGTCTTTTCAATATCTTTAATAGCTTGGCAAGATTCGATCGTGAAGTTTTCGACCAAACCACGCAAGAAAGCCTTACCGTGGTCAGAGATGTGCGGCAACTCCGGCAAATCAAATTCGCTCAAAGCGATGAGCCATTCGACTTCAACGCGGACGCGAGCACGCATGAAAGCCGATTCGGAGAAAATGTCACGAAGGGCTTCGGTTTGACGAGCATAACGACCATCAAGCGGAGACAAAGCGGTTAAAGCAGAAAGTTCCAT
The DNA here is from genome assembly GCA_905206345.1 of uncultured Sutterella sp. Lineage (GTDB taxonomy): Bacteria > Pseudomonadota > Gammaproteobacteria > Burkholderiales > Burkholderiaceae_F > Aphodousia. The sequence goes on from CAJLGW010000005.1 coordinate 33,544, forward strand.
TTTTAAGTCCTACAAAATTGAAATAATTCGATGCGCTAATTGTATCAAATGCGTACAGCTTTCTCTTTTGTTAATTTTCAAGAATTTTCAATGAATAACCCGTTGTTATTGGGACGAAGAAGCGTTTGAAACAATAATTTCAAATTTTCTTTTTCAAAAATGTAAATTTATGGTTTTTTCTCTAACAAATTCATACACAAGCAAAAAGATTGTTGCTTGTGATTGCCATAAACTGTGAATCACAGCAAAAGCTAAAGTTAACATCAAAGCCCCTAATTGATAATCCCTTTTAGGGGCCCTTTTTTTAAAGAGAGTGTCTTATGAAAACCTACAAAAACATTTTATTGACTGCCACCATGGTCGCGGTCGCCGTGCCGATGACGGCTTATGCCTGGCATGGCAACGACAATGGCCCGAGAGGCTTTGATAATGACAATGCTCCGAGAGCTCATTGCTACTGGGAGGATGATCAAGGCGGTCCACGTGGTTACCAACATGCACCTCGTCATGGTTATATGGGCGGACACGTTGTTCGTACCTTCGGGATGGACGCACAAGAAGCTCGTGACTTTATGGGAGATGTGAAAAAGGTTTTGGGTATTGGCACCAAAGAAGATAAAGCCTGGGGCGCTTTAAGTAATGCCTACGTTAACTTAGCCACGGTGCGCGATACTCACCACGACAAGCACCGTGATGCACGAAAAATGGATCATCAACAATTTTTAGAGCATCGCAGCCAATGGATGGGCGAGCACGCTAAAGCGTTTGACGCTTTTGTGAAAGCTCGCGCTCAATTGGTAAGGACCGTGTCCGCAGAACAAGTCGATCGCATGGACTATATTTTAAGTACTGGCCGTTTAACGCACCACATGAACGATTTTAAACGTATGGGTGACGGGCAAAAGAAGGGGCCGGCTAAATAAAGAGTAACAACGCCAGAAGAAAGAGAGTCGCCGGATTTTCTTCCTTTTTTGTTTTTGGAATTTTTGAGACAAAAATTGCGAAAAGGTATCTTAAAATGGATAAGCAATAGTGCCTATACTCCCCCCTTATCCATTTGATAACAAGAGAAAAAATTTCTTTTTCGATTTTGCATTTTTGTTTAAAATAAATTGGAGTCGGTGTTTTGAAGCATAAATAGCGATAAACATCGATAAACAGAGGAAAATAGTTGATTCAGTTATTCAGTTATTTTTCCACGCAGTTATTTTTTGAGAAAGTGGTTTTGATATGTTCAACCAATTTGTTACGACAGAGCCTTACAGTTTTGACGATGTTACGTCTTCACCTGTTACTCCTGTTACCCCTTCGCAAGAAGTTGTCCGTTTAGGACGTCTTCTTCCTTCTGATATCTATTTAGGTTGCGCCAGTTGGAATTTCCCTGGCTGGAAGGGCATTGTGTGGGGAGATACAAGTGGCGTTGAGGATCTGACCCGTCGCGGTTTGGCAGCTTATTGCAAGCACCCCGTACTTCGCGCTGTCGGTGTCGATTGGTCTTTCTTCGGTACGTTAAACGAAATGGCTTATGCAGCCATGGCTCAACAAGTCGATGAATGTTTCCGTTTCTTAGTCAAAGCTCCTCAAACCGTCACTGATGCGGTTAAGCGTGACCCCAAGGGTCGCTTCCGTTCCCTTAATCAAGAATTCTTAGACGTTCATGCCACGATGCATGAATTTGTCTACCCCGTTATTAACGGTTTGGGCGAAAACGCCGGTCCCTTGGTTTTCCAATTGTCTCCGATTCCGCGTCCGCTTTTGCCCACGCAAGCCGAGTGCTACGCCTACATTGATCGTATTGCACAATTCTTTGCCGATTTACCCAAAGAAGTCGAAGGCGAAACGCCGACCTATGCCGTTGAAATCCGAACGCCTGCCATTTACACCAAGCGTTTATTGAATGCTTTGCGTGGTACGGGTGTTCGTTTGGTTGTGGGTGTTCACCCGTCAATGCCTGACGTCATTCGTCAAACGGCCGCTTTGCGCTACTTTGAAGATCCGGAAGCCGAGAGCGACGATTGGACGATGAAGGGTCCGTTGATTGTTCGTTGGTCTTTGAATCCGATCCAACGCCACGGTGTGGCCAAGATGACCTATGCGCCCTTTAATCGCATTGTGCATCCTGATCCCGCCACGCGCGCTGGCCTCGTGCAATTAGTTAATGTTGCTCACAAGTGCGGCCAAAAGAGCTTTGTGATTACCAACAATAAGGCCGAAGGTAGCGCACCGTTGACGATGATCGATTTGGCAAAAGACATTGTTGCCAAATTGTCTGCCGATAAAGACGCACAAATGGATCCGCGCCAGTTCTAATGGCCATCATTGACATTACGCCAAAGATTCAAGCCGCCTCTCCCGTTTATCCGGGGGATGCGGCTTTGTCGATTGAGGTGACGGTAACGTCTCCTGCGCGAGTTTCTGCCTTTCGTATGTCACCGCATTTGGGTGCGCACGTTGATGCCCCTTTGCATCTGAACTTTCCTGGCGACGTGAGTCAAATCGCGCTTTCTCGCTTGATAGGGGAGTGCAGAGTTTTGCACTGTGAGGGGCTTCACGTCATCGACGCTCAACACATTCCTGAGAATCTTTCATCCAGGCGCGTATTGATCAAAACTGGGTTCGTGATGCCCGAACAATGGACGGATGACTTTGCCTATTTAACGAAAGAGGCGGTTGAAAAACTCGTTCGTTTGGGCGTTGATGTCGTGGGAATTGACACGCCCAGCATCGATCAAGCCACGAGTGAAACGCTGCCTGCGCATTGTGTTGCGATTGAAAAGGGGATGCTCATTTTGGAGAATTTAGCCCTCTCCGAAACCCTTAAAGACGTTTATACTCTCGTAGCATTACCCCTAAAAATTGAAGGCTTGGAGGCAAGCCCCGTTCGAGCCATTCTCATTGATGAGGAATAACTATTCATGCCTGAAATCTTTAAGAAAGATCAGATTATTCGTTTTGCCCACTGTGACCCGGCAGGTATTGTTTATCATCCGAACTTTTATGTGATGTTTAACGGTCTTTTAGAAGACCTCTTCCGTGAAGGTTTGGGATTGGCTTGGGAAAAGCACAGTTTGAAGGAAATTGTGATTCCTGTTGTGAACATCAAAACGGATTTTTTTAAGCCCTTTCACATTGGTGACGTGGGGGAAATGAACATGTGGATTTCTCATCTAGGAAAGAGCTCCATCACTGTTCAAATCGAGTTTTATAAGGGTGATGCTTTACATGTGAAGTGCGAAGAAACGATGGTTTGCGTGAACCCGGAAACCGGTCTTTCAACGCCCATTCCCGATACGCTTCGCGAGAGAATGCAAAAGTATTACTTTGAAGGTCAAACGCAAATGCCGCTCTAATCGTTTGAGCTAGCAAGGCAATTCATAAAAGGCCGTGGCACTGGGCGTTAAGCTCTTTGCCACGATTTTTCTTTCTTCGTTCAAATCAGAAACATAAAAAACATCGTCGCCTAATTCTTTGCGAGCGGTCAAACAATGAGCATTGTCTAATTGATGCTTTAAATGTTTGGCAACAGCGGGGCCGGGTTCATAAAACGTCACATTCTCGCCCAAGATGGATCGGATGGCAGGCATTAAGAAGGGGTAATGGGTGCAACCCAATACCAACGCATCAATACGTCCTTCAATCATGGGATCAAGATACGTGTGTAGTAATTGCAAGGTGGCGGGTGTTTCCAGTTCGCCTCGTTCGACACACTCCATTAAACCAGGGCAGCCTTGTGAGTAGACGGTGGCGTCAGCTGCGAAGGCTTTCAAGAGTTCTTGATAGCGAGCCGAGTGAGCGGTACGCGTTGTAGAAATCATGCCCACGCAATGCGTTTTGGAGTGTTCAACGGCGGGTTTAATGGCGGGTTCCACCCCTAAAATGATTTTGTCAGGATACGTTTCTCGAAGCGTTTTGATCGCTTCAACGGTTGCGGTATTGCAAGCAATGACAAGCGCTTTGACGCGATTGTGATTAAAGAGAAAATCAGCGATTTTAAGAGCCCGCTCTACAATGTACGAGTGCGTTTGGTCGCCATAAGGCGCATGACCGCAATCGGCAACGTAAATGAAATTCTCGTGTGGCAAAGCCTCTCGCGCGGCATTAAAAATCGACAGACCGCCCCAACCTGAATCAAAAAAGCCGATTGCTTGATCTTGCATCTTAATTTTCCTTTGGTGCTCCTCGTTTAGCAGGTTTCCATGCACTTAACATCACGGCAGAGATAATTAAGGCAGCACCTGTTAATTCGGACAATCCCATTTGTTCTCCGGCAATCCACCCGATGATGCCAGCAAAGACTGGCTCCAAAGAGTAGGTGAGCGTCGCACGCAAGGCGGAGACGTATTTCAAAGCCCAACCGATCCCGAATTGCACGAAAGCCACAATCATGGCCAGTGCCGAAATACCGGCAATTAATTGAGCATTAATAACCGTCGGTCGAACCGGTTCGTAAAAAAGAAGTGTGACAGCCGACATCGCCGCAACAAACACCAATTGCGTGAAACTTAATTGCAACGGACGACAGCCCGGCGCAAATTGGCTGATCGTGAGAATTTCCCACGCACAAATAAAGGCACTTAAAATCGTGATCCACTCGCCCCATTGACCGGTAAAACTCATCTCAAAGGGGTTGGCAAATAACGACATTCCGGCAAAAGCCATAACGACCGCAATGAGAATCGTCGTTGACGGCTTTTGTTTAAAAACGACCCATTGGCACAAAGGCACAAAAGCAACATAAAGCCCCGTTAAAAAGGCACTCGTACTGCTATTGATGTCTTGAAGCCCCACGCATTGCAAGGTGTAAGCTGCCCAAATGGTCGCGCCCACCACAAAGCCCGCCTTCCATTCATAAGGGGTGATTTTGTCCACGCGCCCCTTAATGATGACAAACATAATGAGTGAGGCCAGCGTAAAGCGAGCCAACACCAACATAACCGGATCAATAAAGTCCAATATTGTGTGAATGGTTAAAAAGGTGCTCCCCCATAAAAGAGTCACCAATACCAATAACCATTGAGCATAAAAAGGGCGATGGTCCGTCATTTGGAAAAATTAGAAGTGTTCGTTATCGGCTAGGTAGCGCCATTGACCAAGAGGAAGTTTGCCGAGGCGGACATTGCCGACTCGAACGCGTTTTAAGCGCAAGACTTTCAGTCCCACGGCTTCGCACATACGACGGATTTGACGCTTTTTGCCTTCTTGGAGAACAAAGCGCAATTCGTCCTCGTTTAACCACGTGACTTTGGCAGGTAAAAGCTCTTTACCGTCCAAACTTAAACCGTGGTTGAGCAGTGCTAAGTCTTCTTCAGATAAGTCCGGAGCCGAGCCATCCATCATGGCAACACGCACGATGTACTCTTTATCGATTGTGCTGTTTTCGCCGATGATGGTTTTGGCCACGCGCCCGTCTTGCGTTAAAACCAAAAGGCCGACGGAGTCAATATCCAAGCGCCCGGCCGGCACCAAATGCATCAGTTGTGAGCGAGAAAAACGCTTAGGCGAGTCGTCTTCTTCCCAATGATTTTCAGGCGTCACTAAAACGCGAGCCGGTTCATAGCCGTCTTCGGCCTGACCGCTTACGTAACCGATCGGTTTATTCAGAAGAATCGTGACTTGTTGGCCTTGCAAAGCCTTGGCCTTGGAAGATATTTGAATTTTTTGTGAGGCCGTGACTTTTTCGCCAAGTTCAGCCACATGGTCATCGACACGAACCCACCCCTTTTCAATCCAACTGTCAGCTTCGCGACGCGAAGCTAAACCCAATTCACTTAAGCGCTTTGAGAGGCGCATCAATTCTTCTGCCATAACACGTATTCCCGGTGTTTTTAAGCGGCCGCACGGCCTAAACGGTCATGCACGGCGTCCCAAAGACCGCCTTGTGCAGGGTTTTCAATCAAAATGAGGTCAGCATTGACAGCATCGAGTTCATGCAAACGAGCATAAAGAAAACGAGCATAGTCCGCCGCTTCTGAGGTCGCCGCAAACCATTTGACGACATTTTTAGGTGTTTCTGTCATTTGGCTTTGAGGCGCCATAACGGCTAACTTTTTGTCGCTATACTGCGAGATCGCCACTTGAATATCATCGACCAAAATCACTTTGGTTTTCGGCGCATAGTGACTCTTTAATGTGCCGGATGCTCTAGGCGAATTTTTGCTGCCGTCAGGCACAGCACAACCTAATGCTTCTTCAAGCATGGTGCGAGTCACTGCCCCATGACGAAGAATTTCAGGATGTTCGCCCGACAAATTCACGATGGTGGATTCCACCCCGACGTCACATTCACCGCCGTCCAAAATCAGGTCAACCTTACCGCGAGGCTTTTCACCCAAATCGTCCTTGACGTGTTGGGCAGAGGTCGGCGAAATGCGACCAAAGGTATTGGCCGAAGGTGCTGCAATCCCACGGTGATGTTTACCGGCAAAAGCTTTAATCAACGCGCGGGCCCAAGGGTGAGACGGCGCACGAAGGCCGACGCTATCTTGACCGCCCGTGACCCAAGCACCGACATGATCGGCCTTTTTCAAAATCATGGTCAAGGGACCTGGCCAGAATTTTCTTGCCAACGTATAAGCTGACTGAGGAATATCCACGGCCCAATGATCCAATGCTTCCTCGCCCGTGATGTGAACAATCAACGGATGATCGGCCGGACGGTTTTTGGCCGCAAAAATTTTGTGTACTGCCTTTTCATCATCGGCATTGGCCGCAAGGCCGTAGACCGTTTCGGTGGGCATGGCCACGAGGCCCGAGCACTCTAAAACGTCGACGGCCGCACGGATCGCTCTTTCATCAACAGGCGTTTGCATTATTGGGGCTCCGGTAAACCTAAAACGTTAGCCACTTGGCGGGCGCAATTTAAAGCTTCTTCCATCGTTCGACCCAAGCACGTCACGTGGCCCATCTTGCGGGCACGGCGAGCTTGCGCCTTACCGTAAAGGTGAAGTTTGGCGCCGGGGATGGCTAATACCTTATCCCAAGCGGGTTCTCTCATCTCTTCCCCTTCGTACCAAATGTCACCCAACAAATTGAGCATGACAGCAGGGGAGTGTTGCGTCGTATCGGCCAAAGGTTGACCCGTCATGCAACGAAGTTGTTGTTCGTATTGGTTGCTCCAGCAAGCGTCAATCGTGGCGTGGCCGGAGTTGTGCGGGCGCGGCGCCATTTCATTGGCTACGATATCGCCGTTTTTGAGCACGAAAAACTCAACGCAAAGCACACCGATGTAGCCCAAAGCATCCACGATTTGCGTGGCGAATTGACGGGCCTTTTGACTCGTTTCTTCTTCAACACGAGCAGGCATCACGGTAACAGCCAAAATGCCGCTACGGTGGAGGTTTTCACACACGGGGAACGTTGCCGTTTGACCGTCAGCGCCACGAGCAACGATGACAGAAACTTCACGGTGCAATTGCAAACGCTTTTCCAAAATGCAATCGACTTCTTTGAGTTCAACAAAAGCGTGGTGCAAGTCTTCGCGGTTTTCCACTAATACTTGACCCTTGCCGTCATAACCCAAACGGGCCGTCTTTAAGATGGCGGGGAAAAGATCGTCAGAGACCTTATCAATGTCAGCCGCACTTAAAATCGCAGCGTTCGGAGCCACCGGAACGTTGGCCACGTTTTCGATAAAGTTCTTTTCAAGATTGCGGTCTTGAGCGACTGCAACAGCCGAACCCGGAGGGGCCACAAAGCAAGATTGAGCCAAATTGTCGAGCGCTTGAGCCGGTACGTTCTCAAATTCCGTACTCACAGCTTCAGACGTTTGAGCCAACTCTTTTAGACCTTCTTCGCTCAAATAAGGTTGAGCGATGTGCTTTAAGGAGACTTCCGCAGCCGGCGATCCTTGGCCGGGTTCCAAAACCGTGACGTGATAACCCATGTAAGCGGCTTCAATCGCAAACATGCGACCCAACTGACCGCCACCCATCATGCCGAGGGTAGAGCCGGGGTTTAACGGTAACTTCTTTTGCATGAGTATTGTCCTTGTGGATTAAAGGGGCAAAGTCATGTTGCGAGCTTTGGCGTTTTGAGCTTTACGGAAAGCTTGAATCTTTTCACGCATCTCTTCGTTGCCGGCCGCAGCCAACATTTGGATGGCGTAAAGAGCGGCATTGCCGGCACCGGCTTCACCGATAGCAAACGTGGCCACAGGCACGCCCTTGGGCATTTGAACGATCGAGAGCAAAGAGTCTTCACCACGCAAGTAGCGAGAGGGAATGGGCACGCCCAACACCGGCACAACGGTCTTGGCGGCCAACATGCCAGGCAAGTGAGCAGCACCGCCCGCACCGGCGATAATGCACTTCAAACCACGTTCTTGAGCCATTTCGGCGTACTCGAACATTTCATCGGGCATGCGGTGAGCAGAGACGACTTGAGCTTCGAACGGAACACCGAATTCCTTGAGAATATCGCAAGCGTTTTTCATGACATCCCAGTCGGAGTTGGAGCCCATCACGACGCCAACGAGCGGAGCGTTTTGCATATTTTCTTTCCTAAAAAACAATATCTAAAAAAACGAGAAGGGCGCGAAAAGCATTTTGCTCTCGCGCCACTGATTTCCTATGCGATCAGAAATTAAATAACGTCACGATCGGCGATACGCTTTAAGGCTTCGCGATACTTCAAGGACGTCTTTTCCAAAATTTCTTCAGGAGCACGAGGAGCCGGAGCCGTCTTGTTCCACGGTTGGGTTTCTAACCAATCACGCATGAATTGCTTGTCAAAGGACGGAGGCGAAATGCCTTCTTGGTATTGATCGGCAGGCCAGAAGCGAGAAGAGTCAGGCGTTAAGACTTCGTCCATCAAACGAACAGTGCCATTTTCATCCAAACCAAATTCAAACTTCGTATCGGCAATGATGATGCCCTTGGTGAGCGCGAATTCGCTTGCCAACTTGTAGAGCTTGATGGAGTAGTCACGGATTTGGGTAGCGACATCTTCGCCAACCATTTCGGCGGCCTTCTCAAAAGAGATGTTTTCGTCGTGCGTACCGAGTTCAGCCTTAGCAGCGGGCGTGAAGATCGGTTCCGGTAACTTTTGAGCTTGCTTTAAGCCAGCCGGCAATTCAATGCCGCAAACCTTACCCGTTTCTTGGTAGTCCTTCCAACCACCACCGATGATATAGCCACGAACCACGCATTCGATAGGAATGGGCTTGAGCTTCATCGCAACAACGGCGCGACCCTTCACTTGGTCGATTTCGTCAGCTTCCACCACGCTTTCCGGTGCGATACCGGTTAAGTGGTTAGGAACGACGTCCTTGAACTTTTCAAACCAGAAGTCGGTTAAAGCTTGCAAGACTTGGCCCTTGTAAGGAATCGGGTCATCAAGAATCACGTCAAAAGCAGAAATGCGGTCAGAGGCAACAATGAGCAACTTATCGTCATCGACGAGGTAGCTGTCACGTACTTTACCGCTGTAGACGCGCTCCAAGGAGTGCAACGAAGTTTCAAGAATGGGCATGATCGTTCAATCCCTAATTTATCCAAAATTTCGACAGGCACCGCGCCTGCCCTAATCTATCTAATTCTAATGATTTTCTAGCGTAGCGAGGAAAAACTTTGCTCAAAAATACGCAGAATTTCGTTAGAAAATAAAAGCATCAACGAGTAACGTTAACCACGTGATGACCACCACGGCAATGGCCATCAAAACGGCACAACTGCCCATGTCCTTGGCACGCTTGGACAAGGGGTGAATTTCAGAGCCGATGCGGTCAATCGCAGCTTCAATGGCCGAATTCAAAATTTCGACGATCAGTAAAAAGAGGTGAGCAATCGCCACAGCGGCCACGCCCGTCATCGAAAACGGCAAAAGCATGGCAAGAATAACGGCAGCAATCAAAAGCCAGAATTCTTGTCGAAAGGCTTCTTCATTTTTATAGGCAGCCATAAAGCCGTCTTGAGAATAATGAAAAGCATTAATCAAGCGACGAAGGCCGGTTTTCCCTTTGAGGTCTTTAGCGTCGTTTGGTTGTGTGGTCATAGTTTTTTTGTGTCAGTTCGCTGATAAGAACAAGAAAGGGCAGCGTGGCTGCCCTTGATCATCTAATCTTTAGATGATGTTTTGCTTTAATTCGCCCTTTTCGTAGCGCTTGGCCATCGTAAAGAGGTCAACCGCCTTCATGCGAGCACCTTGGCCTTCACAACCGAATTCAAGGTAACGCTTCTTGCAGAGCTCATAGGCGGCTTGGCGAGCGGCCTTCAAGTATTCACGCGGGTCAAACTTAGAGGGGTTTTCCACCAAGTAGCGACGCGTAGCAGCCGTCATGGCCAAACGGATGTCGGTGTCAATGTTGACCTTACGAACACCGTGCTTGATGGCTTCTTGAATTTCTTCAACCGGCACACCGTACGTTTCGCGCATATCGCCACCGAATTCACGGATTTCGGCCAAGTATTCTTGCGGAACAGAGGAGGAGCCGTGCATGACGAGGTGGGTGTTGGGTAAGCGACGGTGAATTTCCTTCACGCGTTCGATCGACAAAATGTCACCCGTGGGCTTACGAGAGAACTTGTAAGCACCGTGGCTCGTACCGATGGCAATGGCCAAAGCATCCAATTGCGTTTGAGCAACGAAGTCAGCGGCTTGATCCGGGTCTGTCAAAAGTTGATCGCGGGTCATCTTGGCATCCGTGCCGTGACCGTCTTCCTTGTCGCCCTTCATCGTTTCAAGAGAGCCCAGGCAACCGAGTTCACCTTCGACGCTCACACCGATGCAGTGAGCCATTTCCACCACGCGACGGGTAACGTCAACGTTGTAGTCAAAAGAGGCAATGGTCTTACCGTCAGCTTGCAAAGAGCCGTCCATCATCACGGAGGTAAAGCCCATGCGCATGGCACCTTGGCAGACGGCCGGGTTTTGACCGTGGTCTTGGTGCATACAGACAGGGACGTCCGGATAGGATTCGACCGCGGCTTCAATCAAGTGCTTCAAGAACAATTCGCCCGTGTAACGACGAGCACCGGCAGAAGCTTGCATGATGACGGGAGCGCCCACTTCTTGAGCGGCCGACATGATTGCTTGAACTTGTTCCAAATTGTTGACGTTAAAAGCCGGCACGCCGTAACCGTTTTCAGCGGCGTGATCCAATAATTGGCGTAAAGAGACAAGAGCCATGATTGCGATGTCCTTGTGAATAAACTAAAAAAGATAGCGTTATTTTAACTTTAATTCTCTGAAACTGCCCGAAAAGTCGAGGCGTTTCATAAATTAACCTTGCATAATCGAGTCGTTTTTAGCGACTTGCTGACGAATGCCTTCGAGAATGGCGACCGCCACCTTTTGTTGGTAGCTGGAAGTCTTTAACTTTTTCTCTTCCTGAGGGTTACTGATAAAGGCCGTTTCAACCAAAATCGAAGGAATGCCAGGGGCTTTCAAAACCAAAAAGCCGGCTTGTTCCACCTGACGGCGATGCAGCGTATTGACTTTACTTAAACGAGACAAAACACTGTGACCCAATTCAAGACTGTAGTTAATTTTCCACGACGTCGTCATATCAACCAAAACGGATTGAAGACGCCGATCCACTTCTTTAAAGTTGGCCCCGCCAATCAAGTCAGCATCATTTTGGTTTTTTGCGAGCCACATGGCCGCTGATGACGTCGCCCCGCGTTCGGCTAACGCATAAACACTGGTACCTTTAACGTCTCGCTTAGTCCAAGCGTCAGCGTGGATACTCACAAAAAGGTGAGCTTTGGCTTTTTGAGCAATCATCACGCGTTGGCTGAGACTAACAAAGTGGTCGGACTTGCGCGTCATGACGCATTTCATGTCTTTTTCTCGACCAATCAGTTTTTCCAAGCGCTTGGCAATCGCCAACACCACGTGCTTTTCGTAAGTTTTCCCCTTACCCACGGCGCCGGGGTCTTCGCCACCGTGACCGGGATCGACCACTACAATAATGGTCTTCTTTTTAGACGATGACTTATTGGTCGGCGTTTTGGCGGCAGGCTGTGTTTTGGTGGGTTTGGCTTGACTCGTTGCGGGTTTTTGCACAGAGGGATTTGCGGTCTCTGTAGGCTTTTTCGCAACGGGCTGCGTTTTTGTTTCTTTATCGTTTTTAGCGATGAGTTCACCCAAGGGGTCGCCCGGCTTACTTTTATTATCAAGACCGGCAATGACGCTGGCTAACGGGTCGGCATCGGTGCTTGCGGATTTTCCGACAGGGTAGACGTCAAAAATCAGTCGATACTTATAGTTAGCAATAGGTTTGAGCGAAAAGACTTCGGGACGGACTTCCGTTTTTAAGTCCATCACGAGTCGAACGATATTGGGGGAGTATTGACCGATACGAACCGCTTGAATAAAGGGATCGTTGGGCGAAACGTTCGAAATCATTTTCTGAAGTCGAGACGTCAACTCCAAATTCTCAATGTCAACCACCAAGCGACAGGGCTTAGGGGAGCGGACAAGGAAATATTTGAATTTAATCGGTTGGTCGTGCTCAAGCGTAACACGGGTGTACTCTTGGGCGGGCCACATACGAACGTCGACCATTTCAGCGGCTTGCGCCGTTTGAAATGGGGCAATGGTGAGCGCCAACGTTCCTGACGTGCTGGCAATAAAATGACGACGCGTTACGGCCATTGCTTGAGCACCTCGGAGACAATGTGTTGACCTAGGGCAGAGTTACTTTCAAGTTTTGCTTCGCGCCCGTCGCCAGCAACACTAAGCGTGACCGTGATGTCAGCCTCGGGCAAACAAGGGTAAGCTTTCTCGCTCCATTCCACGAGCGTGACGTTACCGGGGGCGAAGTTTTCTCTGAAACCTGCGTCCAAAAATTCTTCCGGATCTTCAAAACGGTAGAAATCAAAGTGAAAGGCTTCTAACCCATTATCTAAAGGATAGGTTTCTAATAAGGTAAAGGTCGGGCTTTTAATGCGACCGGTGACGCCTAAACGACGAAGCATTGCACGCACGGTCGAGGTTTTACCTGCGCCGAGATTGCCTTCCAAACGAATATTGAGGCCTGAGCTCATAATGGCATCATGCGAATTTAAAACGGCCAAAGCCAAGCTTTCACCGAAATGATCCGTATCTGTAGCAGTGGGAAGAGCGATCGTCGTCACTTCAAATACCTAAGAACAAAAAACGTCAGATAAAAGGGAAAATTACCACAAATTGTGGAAAGTTAATGGATTTTTGACGGATAGATACAAAAAAAGCCGATCAACGATCAGCTTCATTTTCAGTAGGCTTGGTGGGAGCGCAGAGACTCGAACTCTGGACCGACGGATTAAGAGTCCGCTGCTCTACCAACTGAGCTACGCTCCCAATGCCATAAACAAATTGTGCAAGAAGACTGGTGGGAGCGCAGAGACTCGAACTCTGGACCGACGGATTAAGAGTCCGCTGCTC